>NZ_JASGDD010000230.1:0-34629 GCF_047607365.1 Nocardioides sp.
CGCCGCGGCCCAGCCGGTCCCCGCGGGGCGAGACGGCGAGCCCGGGGACGAGCACGAGATCGGCTCCGGCGATCGCGTCGGCGCCCAGCGGGGGACCGGTGGGCTCCAACAGCCCGCGCCGCGCGCGGACCAGGTCGCCCGAGTCGAGCGCCCAGTCGAGGTCGTCGTCGGGCTGGAGCAGCGGCAGGATCACCCGCCTCCCGGAGGAGCGCAGCGCGTCGAGCAGCACCCCGGTCCCCGGCTCGGACCCGACCGAGACGTAGGCGGCCACGGTCGCCGCCCGGCGTACCGCCGGATGGGCGAGGGCCACGGCGGCCAGACGCTGTGCCGCGTCGCCGATCTCGCTCAGTCCCAGCCTGCGCCGGCGGGTGAGGAACTGGTCACGTGAGGCTATTTTTCCCCCATGTGGTTCCCGGTGCGGCACACCTGCACCCTACGATCAAGGAATGGGTAGCGCAGGACTGCAGCAGGCGACCGCGAAGATGCGCGAGGCCGGCGTGGACACGGTGGCGATCGAGACGTTCGCCCACTACTACCGGCTCCTCGAGCACGGGGAGACCGGGATGATCCCCGAGTCCACCATCGAGCCCGTCGACATGCCCGCCCTCGCGGACGTCGAGGTGGACGACGAGGCGGCCGCCCAGGCGCTGCGCGACACCGTCGTGATCAAGCTCAACGGCGGCCTGGGCACCTCGATGGGCATGGATCGCGCCAAGTCGCTCCTCTGCGTGCGCAAGGGGCTCTCCTTCCTCGACGTCACGGCCCGGCAGGTCCTCCACCTCCGCAAGGTCCACGACGCCCGGCTGCCGATCCTCTTCATGAACTCCTTCCGCACCTCCGGCGACACCCTCGACGCGCTCGCGCGCTACACCGACCTGGCGTGCGAGGGCCTGCCCCTGGAGTTCCTGCAGAACATGGAGCCCAAGCTGCTCGAGTCCGACCTGACGCCGGTCACCTGGCCGAAGGAGCCGACCCAGGAGTGGTGCCCGCCCGGCCACGGCGACCTCTACACGGCGCTGCGCGGCACCGGCCTCCTCGACAGGCTCATCGCCGAGGGCTTCCGCTACGTCTTCGTCTCCAACTCCGACAACCTCGGGGCCGTTCCCGACCCGCGCGTCGCCGGGTGGTTCGCGGCCTCGGGCGCGCCCTTCGCCATCGAGGCCGTACGCCGGACCGCGAGCGACCGCAAGGGCGGCCACTTCGCGCGCCGGAGGTCCGACGGCCGGATCGTGCTGCGCGAGACCGCGCAGACCCTGCCCGAGGACGTCAAGGCGCTCGCCAACCTCGACCGCCACCGCTACATGAGCACCAACAACCTGTGGTTCGACCTGGTCGCCATGCGCGAGACGCTCGACGCTCGCAGCGGCATCCTCGGCCTGCCGCTGATCAAGAACGTCAAGAACGTCGACCCGGCCGACTCCTCCAGCCCCAAGGTGGTGCAGATCGAGACGGCCATGGGCGCGGCCATCGAGGTCTTCGAGGGCGCCCAGCTGATCGAGGTCGGCCGCGACCGCTTCGTCCCGGTGAAGACCACCAACGACCTGCTCGTGCTCCGCTCCGACGTCTACGACATGGGCGAGGACTTCACCCTCGACCAGACGGTCGAGGAGATCCCGTTCGTCGACCTCGACGGCGACTACTACAAGGTCGTCTCCGACTTCGAGAAGCGCTTCCCCGACGGCACCCCGTCGCTGCGCAAGGCCGCCAGCCTGACGGTCGACGGCGACTTCACGTTCGGTCGCGGCGTCCAGGTGATCGGCGAGGTCGAGCTCACCGGAGCGGGCGCCCAGCGGATCGATGCGGACTCGGTACTGTCCTCGGGTGCCTAGTGGTGTCGGAGCGAGCCCGCTGACCGTCGAGGAGCTGCAGCAGCGGATCCTCGCCGACCTCGTCCCTCTCCCGGCCCACCCGATGCCGCTGCTCGAGGCGCAGGGCCTCGCGGCGGCCGCGGACCTCGAGGCGCTCGTCTCCCTGCCGGCCTTCGACAACTCCTCCATGGACGGCTACGCCGTCGCCTGCGCCGACGTCGCCGGCGCCTCGGCTCAGGCCCCCGTCACGCTCCCGGTCGTCGGGGAGAACGCCGCGGGCAACGCGACCCTCCTCGCCCTGCCGCGGGGCGCCGCGGCCAAGATCATGACGGGGGCGCCGCTGCCCCACGGCGCCGACACCGTCGTGCCCTACGAGTGGACCGACCGCGGTGTCGCCGCCGTGCGGGTCTCCCGGGCTCCGGAGGGAAGCGGCCAGCATGTCCGGCCCGAGGGGGACGACGTCGTACGCGGGGACCTGGTGGTCTCCGACGGCACCCTGCTCGGACCGCGGCAGCTCGGCCTCCTGGCGGCCACCGGGCACGCGAGCGTGCCGGCCCGGCCCCGGCCGCGCGTCGTGGTGATCTCCACCGGCAGCGAGCTGCGCGAGCCCGGCACGCCGCTGGGCCCCGACTCGATCTTCGACTCCAACTCCTACCTCCTGGCGGCGGCGGCGCGGGCGGCGGGTGCCATCGCCTACCGGGTCGGCATCGTCCCCGACGAGCCGGCGCGCTTCCTGGAGGCGCTCGAGGACCAGCTCGTCCGCGCCGACCTCGTCGTCACCTCCGGCGGGGTGTCGGCGGGCGACTACGACGTGGTCAAGGAGGCGCTCGCCTCACGCGGCGTGTGGTTCGGCCCGGTCGCGATGCAGCCGGGGAAGCCGCAGGGCTTCGGGTTCGTCGGCCCCGACCGGACGCCGCTGCTGACCCTGCCGGGGAACCCGGTCTCGGCGTACGTCTCCTTCCAGGTGTTCGCGCGGCCCGCGCTGCGCCGGCTGATGGGCCTGACCCCCGAGGTGCCCGCGACGATCACCGCACGGCTCACCGAGCCGGTGACCTCGATCCCCGGCCGGAGGCAGTACCTCCGGGGCGTCCTGGGGTCGGGCGGCACGGTCAGCCTCGCCGGCGGCCCGGGCTCGCACCTGCTGGGCGACCTCGCCGTCGCCACCTGCCTGGTCGTGGTCCCGGAGGACGTCACCGAGCTCCCCGCCGGCGCCGAGGTCGAGGTGGTGACCTTCGATGACTGACCCGACCGAGGCCTCCGCTCCGCCGAGTGGGGCCTCCGGCCCGCCGAGTGGGGCCTCCGGCCCGGGCGAGTGGGGGCTCACGCATCTCGACGAGACCGGCGCAGCCCGCATGGTCGACGTCTCGGAGAAGGCCGTCACCGCCCGCACGGCCGTGGCCACGGGTCGTGTGCTCGTCTCCGCCGAGGTCGTCGCCCTGCTCCGCGGGCCCGGCGTGCCCAAGGGCGACGCCCTCTCCGTCGCGCGGATCGCGGGAATCATGGGCGCCAAGCGCACCCCCGACCTCATCCCCCTGTGCCACCCGATCGCGCTCAGCGGCGTCACCGTCGACCTGGTCGTGGGGGATGACGCCGTCGCGATCACGGCGACCGTCCACACCGCCGACCGCACCGGGGTCGAGATGGAGGCCCTCACCGCGGTCTCGGTCGCCGCCCTGACGGTCGTCGACATGGTCAAGGCGGTCGACAAGGGCGCCGTCATCACCGACGTCCGGGTGGAGTCCAAGACCGGCGGCAGGAGCGGCACGTGGCAGCGATGAAGGCGGGGGTGGTGGTCGCGTCGAACCGCGCGGCGGCCGGGATCTACGACGACGTCACCGGCCCGCTCATCGTCGACGCGCTGGCCGGGATGGGCTTCGCCGTGCCACCCGCCGCCGTCGTCCCGGACGGGCAGCAGGTGGGCCAGGCGATCTCGGCGTACGTCATCGGGGGAGCGCGCCTCGTCCTCACCACCGGCGGCACCGGCCTCACCCCGACCGACGAGACCCCCGAGGTCACGCGGCCCCTGCTCGACCGCGAGGTGCCGGGCATCGCCGAGGCGATCCGCGCCGCCGGCGTCGCCCGGGGCGTGCCGACCGCGATGCTCTCGCGCGGCGTCGCGGGCACCATCGGCGACTGCCTCGTGATCAACCTGCCCGGCTCGCGCGGCGGGGTGAGCGATGCGCTCGAGGTGATCCGCCCGGTGCTCGAGCACGCGCTCGCGCAGATCCTCGGAAGCGATCACCCGTGAGCGCTCTCTGGCCGGTGACGCTGCGCTCCGGCGACGTCACCGTCCGGCCGCTCACCCTCGGCGACGGCACGGCATGGGCCGCCGCCCGGCGCCGGAGCGCGCAGTGGCTCGAGCCGTGGGACGCCACCGTCCCTCCCGGCGGCGAGAGCCGTCCGGCCACCTTCGCGGCCCTCGTACGCCGGCAGCGGCGTGCCGCGCGGCAGGGACTGGGCCTGCCCTTCGCCGTCGACGTCGACGGCCGGTTCGCCGGCCAGGTCACGGTCTCCAACATCGTGCGCGGCTCGGCGCTCTTCGCCTCGGTCGGCTACTGGATCGACGAGCGGCACGCCGGTCGCGGCGTGATGCCGCGAGCGGTGGCCCTGGTCGTCGACCACTGCCTCACCTCCGGGCTGCACCGGATCGAGATCTCCATCCGGCCGGAGAACCACAACTCGCTGCGCGTCGTGGAGAAGCTCGGGATCGGCCAGGTGGGCTACTCCCCGCGCTACCTGCACATCGACGGCGACTGGCGCGACCACATGAACTTCGCCATCACGGCCGAGGAGCTGCCGCCGGGTGGGCTGATCGGGCGTGTCGAGTCACAGCAGGCTCAGTGATTCACTTTAATCTCATTGCGTGGACCCCAGCGCGTTGATCTTCGTCGCCCTCGCCCTCGCGTGGGCCGCCTATCTCATCCCCAAGGCGCTCGAGCATCACGATGCCGGCGCCCGGAGCCGCTCGATCTCCACCTTCTCCGAGCGGATCCGCGTTCTCGCCCGGCGTGAGGCGATCAGCCGCCGCTCGTCCGCGCTGGTGAGGCCCAAGACCGCCGCGCCCGCCCCCGCTGCCGTCGTCGAGGCCGCTGCGGAGGCGCCCGGTGAGGCCGCCCCCGTCGCCATCCCGGTCGCCACCGCCGTCGAGGTCGAGGACTCCCGCCCGGTCGAGGTGATCGTGCAGGAGATCCTCGTCGACTCCCTCCTCGAGACCACGACCTCGGGCCGGCTCCACCTGCCGAGCGATCGACCGCAGGTGCGCCGCACCGCCGCCGCGGTCGCCGCCCGCCGTCGCCGCCGCGTCCTGTGGGTCCTCGTCTTCGCCCTCGCGGCCGTCGCCGCGACCGCGGCCGGCCAGGTGATCAGCTGGCTCTGGGTCCTGGCCCCCGCCGCGGTCGTCGTCGCCTGGCTGGTCGCGTGCCGGCTGATGGTCCGCAACGCCGGCTCCCGCCGAGACCCGGCCTCACGCCCCGCGAGGCCCGGACTGGTGCGCCGCGAGATCCGGGTCGATGCTGCCGAGGAGTCGGTCGTGGACACCTCGACCACCATCGCCGCGCTCGCCGACGACGACACCAGCAGCCTCCCGGCGCTGACCGCCGAGGGCGAGCCCGTCGCCGAGGGCATGTGGGAGCCCGTCGAGGCGCCGCTGCCGACGTACGTCTCCAAGCCGAGCGCGCCCCGCCGCACGATCACCACGATCGACCTCGAGTCCACGGGCGTGTGGACCTCGGGCCGGACCGAGGCCGATGCCGCCCTGGCCCGCGAGGCCGACGCCGCCCGCGCCAGTGCAGAGACCGCGCCCGAGCGGCGCGCGAGCGGGGCCTGATTTCAGGTCGCGGTCGGCCCGCTGCTAATGTCGTCTCCGCACTCGCGGGGGTATGGCGCAGCTGGTAGCGCGCTTCGTTCGCATCGAAGAGGCCAGGGGTTCGAATCCCCTTACCTCCACCGCACGTAGGTAGCAAAACGCGAACCGCTGGTCCTTCGGGGCCAGCGGTTCCGTGTTTTGGCTGGGTCCGCGCGGGATGTGGGCTGTCGAGTGCCCGATTCGGGGTTGGCGAGCGCCGTGTCGGCTGCATGCGCGGGTCGGTTGGCGGCGTGACGTGTCACGGTGCCAACCGGAGAGGGTCGCATTCGGGCACCTCAGAGCCACCGGAGTGTTCGGATCTGATCTCAGTCTGCCCAACCGAGCCCGGGCTCCCAGACGCCTGTTGCCGTCTCGTTGAGCACCGGATTGAACAGCCGGGCGGCCAACGCGACCGCCTCGCCGAATGTCGGCACTTCCCCCGGAGCATCTGCGGCAACGGTCGGGTAGCGCTTGCGCCACCCCTCGACATCAGGCACGAGGAACCGCTCCGGTGCCGCCAGCCCGCGCCACGCCAGACCCGTCGACACCGCGACCCGCAGCGCATCGGCCGAAACCTCTTGTGTCGAGGCGATGATCGCGATGTCCACCAGGTCTTTCACGCGGCTGCTCGGTGCAGCGCCACCGTCGGCCCTGAAGGTCGAGACCGTGGCGGCGAGCTTGTCGGCCAGATGGTCGGCCACCGGGAACGTTCGGTACTGCGGACGCTCGAGTCCCTCGACCGTCAGATCCGTGAGTGGGTCGACGAGATCTGGTGTGCCTGTCATGGCCGTGTCCACGACCACGTCGATGTGGAACGACGAGAACACGCTCGGCCCGAGGCTGGCCGTGAGGTTGACGCGAGCCCCCTTCGCTTCCTCCCGCAGCGGCTCGACGCGGTTGATCGCGAAGAGGAAGAAGTCACCCAGGTCGACCAGCAGAGCCGTACGCAGGGCCGCGACCGCGTCGTCCACATCGGCGTCGGTGACGTCGAAGAACACATCCACATCCATGCTGTGCCGCGACACCTTCAGACGCGCCAGCAGTGCGCCCGCACCCTTGAGCACCCAGCCCTCAGCATCAGGCGACGTGAACAGGCGCGCGAGCGCTCGGTCGTACGCGAACTGCCGTTGCAGCTCGCTGAGCGTGTACCGGCCGTCACGCTCAGCGATCGCCTTCAGCTTGTCGCGCAGTGCCCTACGGAAGTCGCCCGGTGATGCGTAGGGGAAGTCGCTCATGTCAGCGCACCGTCAGCAGTAGCTCGGAGACGGCGTCGAATGCCACAAGTCCACGCAGGCTCGCGTCCGATGCTGCTTGAGCGACAGCCGTTTCGTCCTCGCCGGCATGTGCGAGGTCGGTGAGCGTGGCGAGGACACCTGTCACGGGCAGGCCGTCGCGAATCTCGAAATCGCTCCGCCCCAGCGACGCGCGTACCGCCACATGGATGTCGACCCGGCGTGGGCGCAGGCGGTGCGGGGCAAGGAACTCGTGACGCACGGGGATCAGGTCGCCCAGCCCCCATACGAGGGCTGCGCTCCTGCCGCACACGACCGCATCGATGCCCGCGATGCGTTCATGCCAGTAACGCTCTCCGCCGAGCTGCAGCCACGCAGCACGCAGCGGGTCGAGGTCGGGATTTTCCGGGGCCGCTACAAACCGATAGACACGGGCCGCGCCCTCGACTTCGGCAAGCACGCCGTCGGCGACCAGGCGGCTCAGGTCGGTACGGGACACCTCGAGCCGACGCGCCTGCCCGGCGGTCACCATGCCCCACTGCTCGCTCGCAACAGGGCTCAGCGCTCCGAGTGCTGCACTCCTGGACATGGATCAATCGTAGCAATATTGAAACATTCGCTCCGCGTGTACGCCGTCGAACCCTGCGCTCATGCCGAGCGCCGTTGAACGGCTCGCCTTCGGGGGAGTGGGATGTGCCGACGGGTCGCGTCCACAGGGCTGGGCCGGAAACGCCTTGCCGGCGGCCCGGCCTCGGTCGTCTCCGCACTCGCGGAGGTATGGCGCAGCTGGTAGCGCGCTTCGTTCGCATCGAAGAAGCCAGGGGTTCGAATCCCCTCACCTCCACCGCTGAGTGAAGGCCGGATCCCATCGGATCCGGCCTTCGTGCCGTCAGTCGCGTCCGAGGGCTCCGAGTTCGACCAGCCGCAGGAACTGCCTGATGGCTGCCTCGGCATCCTGGCGGTCGATCCCCGCGCCGTCCTGACGCAGGGTGAGCGCGGTGATGCCGTTCCATGCGCCGAAGAGGAAGTACGACAGCAGACGGCTGTCGACGTGGTGTGGATTGGATGTTCCGACGGCGAGGCTGATCTGGGCTTCAAAGCGTTGTCGAAGCGCTTCGAGCCGCTCGCCGACCATGTTCTCGATCGGGCCGACGGGGCCACTGACTTCGCCGGCGGCGATGTAGCGAACCAGCACGGGATGCTCCAGGAGCAGGTCGAGGTAGGCGTGCCCGGTGGCGTGTGCCTTTCGAATCGGGCTGAGGTCGCTGTCCGCTACCTCGGAGAGGCGGCTGTCGACGATGTCGAGGACGTGTTCGACCAGGCCTGCGATGACGCCTTGCTTGGTGCCGAAGTGGACGTAGACCGAGGCGGGGGAGACGCCGGCCTCGGCGGCGATGTCTTCGACGCGGATATCTTCGAGCGACCCTCGGTCGAGAAGTCGCTCGGCAGCTTGAAGGATCGCCTTGCCGGTCCGCTCACGCCGGCGAGTTCCTCGAGCGACCGCCGGTGAGGGAGGTGCGGTGCCGTCGTCCATGCCGTCCAAGCCTAGGGTCGTCCGTTTCGCGCCGGTCGTGGTGGGCTTCTTCCTTCTCATCTAGAGTGGACTCTAAATGAGAAGGAGGGGCTGTGAGCACAGTCGCCAAGGCGCACGACGCGGACCTGCCGGCCCGGGTCGGCGCATGCGAGGACCTCGCCCGTACGCCGGGATCGGAGGTCTACCTCGATCCTGCCGAGGTCGACTACGAGGCCTGGAACCACGTAGGCGACCCGCTGTGCGAGGCGCTCATGACGCTCATGCGCGAGCGTAGGCTGATGGGCGGCGACATCTACGCCAACGCCCGTACGCTCCGGGCCGAGGGCTGCCCCGAGGCGATCGCCTTCTTCGCCGACGTCGAGACGATCCCGTCGTGGCTGGACTTCGAGGCGCTGCGAGCGGGCGCCAGCGTCGGCAAGCGCAATCCGATCGGGATGATGTTCGGGATCCACAGCGCATTGCCGTTCACCTACATCGACCCCGCCACCGCCGAGGTCATGGGGTCGACCGGGCGGTTGGCGCGGGGCGGCGACTTCGCTCGCCGGTACTGGGAGACCGCCACGGGCTTCGTGGGAGCGCTCGACGTCGACGGCATGAAGCCGGGCGGGCGGCGATGGGAGGAGTGGGTGCGGATCCGCTTCCTGCACACCATGATCCGGATGGGGATCCTCCGCAGTGGCCGGTGGACGATGGACTCGATGCCGATCAGCCAGATGGCGACGGCCGGGGCGACGTTCATCTTCGGGCAGCACCGCGTCGACATCATGGAGCTCTTCGGCGGGGTCCTCACCGAGGAGGAGCGCAACAGCTTCGCCCTCATGTGGCGCTGGGTCTCCCGCATCGAGGGCGCCCCCAACCAGCTGCTTGGCAGGACGACGGCTGAGGAGTTCGAGCTGCAGAGCCGCATCCACCAGTTCATCTACGGCGCCAACCCGAACTCCGCCGCCCTCATGGCCCAGGTCGTCGACGGCACGGCGAGCATGGCACTGTTCGGCAGGTCACGCCGCCTCAACCATGCGGTCGCCCGCCGACAGCTCGGCCCCGCCATGACACGCACCGTGCCGGGCAAGGACGCGCGGGAGTTGCTCGATCTGCCCGCCGATCCCCTGGTCGACGGCCTCCTTGCGGCCTCACGGTATCCGCTCCTGGCCCTCGGGTACGGCGCCCGGACTCGGCCGATCCGAGCGTTGTTCGACCGACGGGGTCAGGCCTTCTACGACCGGCTCGTGGCTCGCGGGCTCCACGGGGTCAAGGCGGACTACCGGGGCACCCCCGTCGCCGGACGCCCCACCGACCAATAGGCCCGCTGGATCGCCGTCTTCGGCAGAGGCTGCCATGACCACCGCGCCCGACACCGACGTCGCGACGGAGGAAGCCATGCTCGGAGCAATCAGGGCCATCCCGGAGACGATCGGGAACTGGCGAGACAACCGGGACCTGCTGTATCAGATCGTCACGGGAATCTCCGCAGCACTCGTGGTGACCACGCTGGTCGGCGGGAAGCGACCCGTCAGACTCCCTCGCTGCGGTCGCTCGTGAGCTGGGCGTCACCCCCGTCGCGAACTGGTTCAGCACGAACGCGCCGCCGGCGCTGGCCGAGAGCAGCTCAACGGTGCAGTCGGCCGCGTTGTCCGGTGTCCTGTTGCTCGTGGCCGGCATGGCGATCGTTCCGCTCTGGCGTAGCCGTCATGACGGCGATCAGATGTTCGGCTATGAGCAGCTCCGTCTCATTGGCTCACCGGCGGCGTCCACGACCTGGGTTCTGTTGCTCATCGCGGCGCAGCAGGGTGACATCGCTTCCAGGCTCCAGCGGTGGAAACACGCGGCGGTGTCGGTGGAGGCATGGACCATCGGTGGGCTGCTCGGGGTCGGTGTGCTGTGCCTCCTCGCGAGCCGCTACGAACTCGGCGAGCTGGTCAAGCTGCTGCTCTGGCCTGTGGGAGTCGTGACCTGCCGCGTTCAATTCGGAGTAGGCGTGACGCTCCTTGCGATCGTTCTTGCGGCGGTCTCACTGCCACTGTCGATCGTCACCAGTCGCGCCGACCCGTGCACCGTGGTGACGCGCGCCTTCCGGCACAGTGTCATCGGAGACGATCGGACGTGGCGAGCGCCTTGCCGGCGGTTCGGCTTCGGTAGCCTCATGACCCGTCGGCACCGACGAGTCACGGGTGGGGGTGGTCTGTGGTGGTGCTTCTCGGCCTCGTCGGCGTGGTGGCGAGCCTCGGGCTCGCCGTATCCGCCTGGCGTCACCGCGATACCTTCGGCGCCGACCTCCTCGTCGTCGGGGGCCTCGGGGCAGCGGGCTGGTCCGTGGGGGCCACGTCGGCGCTCGCAACCGAGCCGACCCGGTCGCTGCGCATGGTGGAGACCTTCGGCACGCTCTGGATGGTCTCCGTCTCGGTGGTCTGCGCTGTCTTCCTCGTCTTCGCCCGGCGCTCTGTGGTGGCCCACTGGCACCCGCCGAGGTGGGTCCGGGCAACGCTGATCGGCGAGCCCGTGCTGGTCGCTCTGGTCTGCCTCAGCCGGTGGCCTGTCTTCATGGTGGGTCGCTTCGACGCCGAGGGCGTCTATCGCGTCGGCCCGATCTTCGTGTTTCACTCGGTCTACTGCGTGGCCCTCCTGGTCGCGGGTGCCGCCTACCTGCTGCGCCGCGTCGACGAGGTCGACGGCGCGCGGCGCGCGGCGCTCATCGTCATCGTCGTGCTGCTGGTTGCCGGCCTCGGCGCGCAGGTGGCGCAGTTTCAGGTGATGCATCTGGTCGCGGTCGCCGCGGTCGCGGTGATGTACCGGGCGGTGGTCTACGAGCGGATGAACGATCTGGTGCCGATCGCTCGCCGCGACGCGCTCGACCAGCTCCCGAACTACCTCTTCTTCTTCGATGCCGGCGGTCGCCTGGTGGACGTCAACGCTCCCGCGCGGTTCATGATCGCCGCGACCGAGGGGCGCCGCCTGGAGCTGGGTCAGGAGGTACGCCAGGTTCTGGGGGCCGACCTCGAGCTCGCCGACCGCCGTGAGCTGCGCCTCTCCTTCGGGATCGGCCCCGGCGTCGTACGCACCGTGGGCCACACCGTCGCGGTCGGGGAGCCGGTGGGCCAGGGCACCGTCCTCGTGCTCTGGCCGGAGACGTCGCCCGCCGTTCGCCGCGGCACCGGGTCCGGGACGCTCGCCCCGGCCCTCGACGCGGTCACCGGCGTGCTCACCCGTGAGGAGATCGACGCCGTCCTGGCCCGTGCCGTCGAGAACGCCGACCGCACCGGAGAGCCCCTGGCCGTCCTCCTGGTCGACGCCGACGACTTCAAGCAGATCAACGACACCCGCGGCCACCTGGCCGGCGATGACGCGCTCCGCGCACTCGCCCGATGCCTGCGCTGGGCCGTGGACGACCTCGGCGAGACCGGTCGCTTCGGCGGTGACGAGTTCGTCGCCGTCCTGCCCGGCGCCTCGCCGGAGCAGGCGGTCGAGGTCGCCGCCGCGTTGATCGACCAGCTCGGCCAGCCCCGGGATCCGGCCGCAGGACCGGTCCCGCAGGTGAGCGTGGGCGTGGCGCCGTACCGGGGCGGCGGTCCGCGGGTCGTGCTGGTCGAGGCCGACGCGGCGATGTACGTCGCCAAGCGGCGCGGTGGCGGCCGCTGGGCCCGCAGCGACCAGATGTGACCGTGCCCCGGTGATCCGGGACGACCCCGCTCAGTGGGCGCCGTGCTCGTGCGCGGCGTGCGCGGCCCGCTCGAACTGGAACGTCGAGTGCTCGACGTCGAAGTGGTCGTGCAGGCAGTCCTGCACCAGGTCGAGCAGCTCGGGCGTGTGGGCGTCGCTGAAGCAGCCGTCCTCGACGATCAGGTGGGCCGAGAGCGTCGGCAGACCCGAGGTGATCGTCCACGCGTGCAGGTCGTGCACGTCCACGATGTGCTCGAGCTCGAGCAGGTGCCGGCGTACCTCCTCCAGGTCCAGGTCGTCCGGCGCGCCCTCCAGCAGGATCCGCCCGGAGTCGCGCAGCAGTCCCCACGCCGACCGCAGCATGAGTACGACGACCACCAGGGCGGCGACGGCGTCGGCCCGCTGCCAGCCGGTCGTCAGGATCACCACGGCGGCGACCAGGGTGCCGACGAAGCCGTAGAGGTCGGTGAGGATGTGCTGGTAGGCGCCCTCGACGTTGAGGCTGGTGCGGTTGGCCCTCGCGATCAGCCAGGCGGCGGCGACGTTGACCAGGCAGCCGACGACGGCGACGGCGAGCACCGGGCCGGCGTCGACGTCGGGGGCCGTGTCGACCAGGCGGCGGATCGCCTCGACCAGCACGATGCCCGACACGACCAGCAGGGTGATGCCGTTGCCCGCGGCGCTGAGGATCTCGGCGCGCTTGAGGCCGAAGGTCCAGCGCGGGTCGGCCGGGCGCCCCGCCAGGTGCATCGCCCAGAGCGCGGCCGCGATCGACGCGGCGTCGGTGAGCATGTGGCCGGCGTCGGAGAGCAGGGCGAGGGAGTCGGCGAGGACCGCCACCACGACCTCGCCCAGCAGGAACGCGACCAGGAGGGCCAGCGCCGCCACGAGCGGGCGCCGATCGGCGTCGGCCGCGGTCCCGTGGCCGCCATGGCCGCCGTGGTCGTGTCCCATGGGTCCGATCGTAGGGGCGGGTCCGGCGTGAGGAGGCCGCGCTAGCCTCGTCGCGTGCTGCCGTTCTGGGCCTCGGACGTCGTGCTCGTGTCCGTGCAGGCGGCGCTGGTCTGCGCGCCTCAGCCGCAGCTCCCCGCGCGGCTCGTCGATCGGCTGCGGGGCAGGGCGTGGGCGTGGGTCCTCCTGCCGGGATCGCTCGGAGGCACGATCGCGCTGCTCGCGGCCGTCCCGTCGCTGGCCGGCGTCTACGCGTGGGTGGCCGCCCTCGGCGTGCCCCTCCTGGCCGCGGTCGCGATCGGGTCGGCGGCGCGTCGGACACGGGCCGCCGGCGTACTCGCCGTGCTGTCCGGTGGCGGCCTCGCCGCCGCCCTCCTCGCGCTCGCCTGGGCAGGCCCGTCGAGCGGGCTCGCGGCGATCCCTGCCCAGGCGGCGGCCGTCGCGCTCACCGCACTGAGCGCCGCCACCCTCGCCGCGTGGCTGACCCGGCTCGCCCCCTCCCTCGTGCTGCAGATCGCCCTGGTCGCGATGGCGGTGCTCGACTGCGTCCTCGTCTTCGGGCATCTCCTCCAGGGCCCCAACGACACCCTCAACGCCGCGTCGGCCGGAGGCGGTCTGCCGCACCTGCAGGTGGCGCACTTCCAGCACGCGCTGATGGGGTACGGCGACCTCTTCGTCGCCGCGGTCCTCGGCTCGCTCATCGCGCAGTCCGTGCCGGGCGCCGCCGGACGGGCGTGGCCGCCGCGCTGGACGGCCGCGCTCCTGGTGCTGGGGCTGTCGGGGATCTTCGACCTGCTCTTCCTCGTCGTCGACACCCTCCCGGCGACCGTCCCCGTCGCCGTCGCCCTCCTGCTGATGCGACTCCTTCCTTGTTGCGATAGATTCGCAACAACGAACGGCTGACGACAGCGACGACAGCAGGGACGAGGGGCGGCGACGTGGGTTCGGTGCGCAGGATGTGGGACACCCTCGGCGCGCGCGACCGGCGGTCGCTGCTGTGGATGGGCCTCGTCATCGTGACGCTCCACGTTGTCGGGTTCGGCGTCCTCCTCGGCGCGGTCGCGCCGCAGCATCTCGCCCTGGGCGGCGATCACCCGGTCTTCACGGTCGGTGTCGGTGTGCTGGCCTACACGTTCGGGCTGCGGCACGCGTTCGACGCCGACCACATCGCCGCCGTCGACAACACCACCCGCAAGCTCCTGGCCGACGAGGTGGCGCGCGAGGCCGCCGGTGCGCCGTCGCAGCGCAAGCCGCTGTCGGTCGGCTTCTGGTTCTCCCTCGGTCACTCGACGATCGTCTTCGTGCTGGCCTTCCTGCTCTCCCTCGGCGTCAAGGCGCTGGTGAGCGGGGTCGAGGACAGCGACTCCACGCTCCACACGGTCACCAGCCTGATCGGTCCGAGCGTCTCCGGCGTCTTCCTGTGGGTGCTCGGCATCCTCAACCTCATCTCCCTGCTCGGCATCCTCGCCGTCTTCCGGGGGATGCGTCGCGGCGAGTTCGACGAGGCCGAGCTCGAGCGCCAGCTGGAGAGCCGCGGCTTCATGAACCGCATCCTCGGCGGCCTGACGAAGGCCGTCCGCAAGCCGTGGCACATCTACCCGATCGGCGTGCTCTTCGGGCTCGGCTTCGACACCGCCACCGAGGTGGGCCTGCTCGTCCTCGCAGGGGGTGCGGCCGCCTTCAACCTGCCGTTCTACGCCATCCTCGTGCTGCCGATCCTCTTCGCGGCCGCGATGTGCCTGGCCGACACCGTCGACGGCGTCTTCATGAACGCGGCCTACGGCTGGGCCTTCGCCAAGCCGGTGCGCAAGGTCTTCTACAACCTCACGATCACCTCGATCTCGGTCGCCGTCGCACTCGTCATCGGCACGATCGAGCTCGTCGGCGTCCTCGCCGACCGGCTCGACATCACCACGGGGCCGCTCGCGGCGGTCGCGGGGATCCCGCTCGACTACGCCGGCTACGGCATCGTCGGCCTCTTCGTGCTCGCCTGGGTCGTGGCGCTGGCCGTCTGGAAGGTCGGCCGCATCGAGGACCGCTGGGAATCCGCGTTGTGAGTGTCAGCCCGGCCTCTGGGCCAGGCTGACACTCACCAGGCGCACTCGGGCTGGACCCCGGCACGACGAAGCGGAGCTCAGATCCAGCGGGAGAACCAGATCCGCTGCAGCCACTCGCTGCGGGTGAGCAGCTCGTTGGTGTAGATCGGCCAGAACCACGCGAAGTTCGCCACGACCAGGATGGTGAAGGTCCCCACGACGGCCGTGCCGATGGTGCGCCGCCGCCCCGTCGCGGAGGGCCCGATGATGACGCCCGCCGCGAGGGCCAGCGCCACGACGGTGAACGGGAGCGAGACGATCGAGTAGTAGCTGAAGATGGGCCTGCCGGCGTACTGGAACCACGGGAGCCAGGAGGAGGCCACGCCGACCACGGCGACGCCGAAGCGCCAGTCGCGCTTGACCACCCACATCGCGCAGGCGAAGAGCAGCGCGACGACCCCGCCCCACCACAGCACCGGCGTGCCGAGCAGGAGCACTTGGCGGATGCAGGTGTCACCGGCCGCGGCCGGGCAGGTCTCCCCGTCGCTGGAGGCGCCGGGCTCGATGCCGGTGTCGGCGGCGACGCCGACGGGTCGGTTGAGCAGGAGCCAGCCGGCGGGGTTGGAGGCGTAGACGTGCTTCGCGCACTCCAGGAAGTGGGTGTGGAAGGTCCACACGTCCTCGTGGTAGTACCAGAGGCTGCTCAGCGACTGGGCCAGCTCGCCGAGGCCGGAGGCATCGGGCTCGGTCGCGGTGGGCCAGCGCGCGTCGGTGTTGTTGTCATCGCCGATGTAGCTCTCGTTCTTGTCGCCGCCGCAGTGCCCCTTGCCGCTGTACTGCGTGTACTGCGTCGAGGAGAGGTTCTTCTCGTAGACGCTCGCGTGCGCCAGCCAGCCGCCCCACGTCGCGACGTAGACCACGGCGGCGACGAACACCAGGTGGACGACGGCGGGCAGCGCGTCGGCGAGGGCCGCCTTGAGCAGCGAGAGGCGTACGCCGAAGGAGCGCCGTGCGCCGGCGCTCCAGAGCCAGACCATGACGCCGAAGGCGGCGAGCGGATACATCGCGGTCCACTTGGTGCCGCAGGCCAGCCCCCACAGCACGCCGCTGGCGAGGAGCCACGGCCGCCACAGGACGATCGGGCCCCACGCGTTGCCGTTGCGCATCGGCTCGCCGACCCGAGCCGCGAGCCGGGCGCGGAACCAGTCCCGGTCGGCGACCATGCAGCTCACGGCCGACAGGGTGAAGAGGGCCAGGAAGATGTCGAGCAGCGCCAGCCGCGAGAGCACGAACTCGAGGCCGTCGAAGCAGAGCAGCACGCCGGCGAGGCAGCCCAGCAGGGTCGAGCCGGTGAGACGGCGTACGAGCCGGATGAGGACCAGGATCAGCAGTGCTCCCGCGACGGCCGAGGAGATCCGCCAGCCGACGGGGTCCATCCCGAAGACCTTCTCGCCCGCCGCGATGAGCCACTTGCCCACCTCGGGGTGGACGATCATCTCCGGGCTGTCCTTCCAGACGCCGGTGGTGGTGCCGTCGAGGATCTTGTCGTTGGCGCCGTCGATGTAGTCGCGGGCGTAGCCGAAGTGGAGCAGCGACCACGCGTCCTTCGCGTAGTAGGTCTCGTCGAACTCGAACTCGTGTGGCGTGCCGAGGTGCCACAGCCGCAGCACGAACGCGGCGGCGGTGACGATGATCGTGGCGCACCAGCCGACCACCTTGTCGTGCCCGGCGATCGCGCTGCGGGCCCGGCGCCAGGCGGTGGGCGCTCCGGTCACCGGGGCGTGCGGCTCGCCGTCGATCAGCAGGGTCACGCGGGCCAGCGTAGGGGACCGGCGTCGACACCCCGCGGGCGTGTGCTGTGTCACACTGCTGCCCATCATCCTGGGGAGGGCGAGACATGGGCGACGGCGTGGGCAGCAGCACGGGCGACGGCATCATCGCGGCGACGACGCCGCGCGGGCGCGCGGACGACAGCGGCGGGCGCGACATGGCGCCCGGAACGGGCACGCTCGCCTTCGCGATCGCGGCGATCGGCGGCGTCGTCGGCCTCCTCCTCCTGGTGGTGAGCTTCACGTCGTGGCGCTTCGGCGCCTGGATCCCGCGCGAGCAGCTGACGACCGGTCTCGTCGGCGCGGCCATGGCCGGCGTCGCGCCGGGGCTCCTCCGGGTCAACGCGATGTTCCTGTGGGAGGAGACCCGCTCGCTCTTCTGGCCCGTCGCCGTGGCCGTCCCCGGCCTCTTCGCCGTCTCGGCGATCCACCAGAGCGACCTCGCGCTGCACGGCGGCGCCGACGGCCTCGCCACGCTCTTCAGCCTCGGGTGGCTGCTGGTCCTGCTCGGCCTGTCGGTCTTCGTTCTGATCGCCTTCGTCCAGCAGATGCTCGAGCCCGCGCTCCCGCCCGACCCGGCCGTCGCGCCGCTGCCGGGCTGGGCCAAGCCGCTCCTGGCGCTGCTCGGGTCGGCCTGGCTCGGCGCCGGCATGGGCCTGCTCCTCGGTCCGTCGTTCTGGGGCCGCTTCGTCCCGTGGCGGGTCTCCACCCTCGACGCGCAGGCCCTCGGCGTCTGGTCGCTGGCCCTCGGCGTGGGCGTCCTGGGCGCGCTGGCGGAGGACGACCTGGCCCGGGTCCGCCCGGCCCTCACGGCCGTCGTCGGCGCCGGCGTCGCCCTGGCGGTCGTCCTCCTGGGTCATGCCGGCGTGGTCGACTGGTCCTCGATCGGCGGCATCGCGCTCGTCGTGCTCGTGGGCGGCCTGCTCGCCACCGGCGCCGTCGGCACGCTGCTGTGGAGGTCTGCCAGACTCGCACCGTGACCCTGGTGCTCGCGGCGACCCCGATCGGCCGGATCGAGGACGCCCCGCCGCGACTGGCGACAGAGCTCGCCGCGGCCGACGTCATCGCCGCCGAGGACACCCGGCGCCTCAGGCGGCTCGCGACCGAGCTGGGGGTCGAGCTGACCGGCCGGATCGTCTCCTACTTCGAGGGCAACGAGGTGGGCCGCACCCCGCAGCTCCTCGAGTGGCTCGAGGCGGGGGAGCGGGTCGTGCTGGTGACCGACGCCGGGATGCCGTCGGTGTCCGACCCCGGGTATCGGCTCGTGGCGGCGGCAGTCGCGGCCGGCGTACGCATCACGGCGGTGCCGGGCCCCAGCGCGGTCCTCACCGCGCTGGCCGTCAGCGGCCTTCCCATCGACCGGTTCTGCTTCGAGGGCTTCCTGCCGCGCAAGGCCGGCGAGCGCGGCCGCCGGCTCGCGTCGCTGGCGGCGGAGGAGAGGACGATGGTCTTCTTCGAGGCGCCGCACCGCACCCACGCGGCACTGGCCGCGATGGCGGAGGCGCTCGGCGCCGACCGGCCCGCCGCCGTGTGCCGCGAGCTCACCAAGACCTATGAGGAGGTACGGCGAGGCCGCTTGGGCGAGCTTGTCGACGCCATGGCCGAGGAGAACGTACGCGGCGAGATCACTCTCGTCGTCGCCGGTCGGAGCGCGGCGGATCAGGCCGCGGCGTCCCCCGAGTCGGTGCGGTCCCTGGTCGCCGAGTTGGAGAGCGAGGGCGCCACCCGCAAGGACGCGATCGCCGCGGCGGCCAGGGCGACCGGCATGCCCAGGCGCGAGGTCTACGACCTGGTGCACAAGGAGCAGCGCCGATGAGCTTCCCGCCGGTCCCGGAGCCGCTCCCGCACCCGGTCGTCGACAACCACACCCACCTCGACATCGCGCGGGGCGGCGAGCACCTCCCGCTCGACGAGGCGCTGGCCACGGCCGCGAGCGTGGGCGTCACGCGGCTCGTCCAGGTCGGCACCGACCTCGCCTCCTCGCGATGGGCCGTCGCGACCGCCGCGGCCCACCCGCAGATCGTGGCGGCGGTCGCGCTGCACCCCAACGACGCCCCGCTGCACTCGGCGGCCGACCTCGACGCGGCGCTCGACGAGATCGACGCCCTGGCCGGCGCCCACGAGCGGGTCCGCGCGGTGGGGGAGACCGGGCTCGACTTCTTCCGTACGGCCGAGGACGGCATCGCGGCCCAGCAGCACAGCTTCCGCCGCCACATCGACATCGCCAAGCGCCACGACCGCACCCTGCAGATCCACGACCGCGACGCCCACGACGCCATCCTCGAGACCCTCGACGCCGAGGGAGCCCCGGAACGGTGGGTGATGCACTGCTTCTCCGGCGACGTCTCCTTCGCCCGCCGGTGCCTGGATCGCGGCGCCTACCTGAGCTTCGCCGGGACGGTGACGTTCAAGAACGCGCCGCATCTGCGCGAGGCCCTGGCGCTCGCGCCGCTGAGCCGGATCCTGGTCGAGACCGATGCCCCCTTCCTCACGCCTCACCCGTATCGCGGCGACACCAACAGCGCCTACCTCATCCCGGTCACGCTGCGGCTGATGGCGGAGGCGCGAGGCATGGATCTGAGCGACCTGTGCGCCGCCGTCGACGCCAACACGAGCACCGCTTTCGGCGGCGCCTGGTGACGTCCGCCGACGTGAGGCTGGTCACGCCGCCCCGCTGAAATCGCGGTTTCGACGGCTCGCGAGTTTGCATCCAGGAGCGACGTCGGGTCCCGTGGTTCGTCATGTTCACTCGCATCCAGGGCCGCATCGCGCTCACCGCCGGCCTCCTCACCCTCGGCGCCGTCGCCGGTGGCGTGGCCGTCGGGCAGCGCTCCGCCACCTCGGAGACCGCCTCGGCGAGCGCCGTGACGGTGCTCTCCGACGGCACGCCGAGCGCCGCCCCCAGCACCTCGGGAGCCTCCGCGGGAGCCTCCGCGAGCGACGCCGCCGCGGCTCTCGCGGACCGTGGCACGCTGTCGCGCGGCCAGAGCCGGCGCACGCAGACCGCCGCGGACGTGCGCCGGACCTTCGAGCCCTACGGCACGGTCGTCGACGGCGTACTCGAGCTGCACAGCCTGGCCACGCGGGTGAAGACGATCGACTTCGAGCGGATCGAGCGCCGCTCCGACGACCTCTACGTCGGGGAGACCAAGGTGATCCGTGCCGGCGTCACCGGCCGCCGCACGGTGACGTACGACGTCACCCGCCGTGACGGCGAGGTGATCGACCGCGACGTCCTCACCTCGACCCGCACCCGCAAGACCGTCGACGAGATCGTCGAGGTCGGCACCAAGCAGCGCCCGGTCGAGACCGGCTCCGGCGTCTGGGACCGCCTCGCCGGCTGCGAGGCCGGTGGCAACTGGCACATCAACACCGGCAACGGCTACTACGGCGGCCTCCAGTTCAACCTCGGCACCTGGCGCGCCAACGGCGGCTCCGGCCGGCCGGACCAGGCCAGCCGCGAGGAGCAGATCCGGATCGCGACCAAGGTCCGCGACGCCTCCGGCGGGTACGGCGCCTGGCCCGCCTGTGCCGCCAAGCTGGGGCTGCCTCGCTAGTAGCTCCTCCGCCAAGCGCCCTTCCCCACGACGACGCGCTTCGCTTGCCTCGTCGCGGGGGCCCCAACGCACGCACCCGGCGCACGGCCCACCTCACGACGAATCTCCGGAGATGACCACTAGCGTGTCCCTCATGGCTGCCCCGCGACTCCTCGGTCCTGCCGAGGTGCGGGGGCTGGCGGCGGAGCTGGACCTGCGGCCCACGAAGCAGAAGGGCCAGAACTTCGTCATCGACCCCAACACCGTGCGCCGCATCGTGCGCGAGTCGGGAGTCGGCGAGGACGACGTCGTCGTCGAGGTCGGGCCCGGCCTCGGGTCGCTGACGCTGGCCCTCCTCGAGACCGGCGCCGAGGTGACCGCGATCGAGATCGACGACGTCCTCGCCGCCCGCCTGCCGGCGACCATCGCGGAGCTCGCCCCCGACCAGGCGCCGCGCTTCCGGCTGCTGCACGCCGACGCGCTCCGCGTCGCCGAGGTCCCCGGGCCGCCGCCCACCGCGCTGGTCGCCAACCTGCCCTACAACGTGAGCGTTCCCGTGCTGCTCCACCTGATGGCGCTCCTCCCGACGCTCCGGAAGGGGCTGGTGATGGTCCAGTCCGAGGTCGCCGACCGGCTCGCGGCCGCCCCCGGATCCAAGGTCTACGGCGTCCCCTCGGTCAAGGCCGCCTGGTTCGCCGACGTACGCCGTGCCGGCGCCATCGGCCGCAACGTCTTCTGGCCCGCGCCCAACGTCGACAGCGGACTCGTCTTCTGGTCCCACCACGAGCCGCCGAGCACGAGGGTCTCCCGCGCGGAGGTCTTCCGGCTCGTGGACGCCGCCTTCGCCCAGCGCCGCAAGGGCCTGCGGGGAGTGCTCAAGGGGCTGGGGGTGACGGAGAGCCACCTCCGATCGGCCGGCATCGACCCGCTCACCCGCGGCGAGCAACTCACCATCCACGACTTCGTCCGGCTCGCCGAGATCGTCACCGAGGTCCCCGCGTGAGCACCCCACGTCGCTCGCCTCGCTCCCGAACCGGCAGGAACCCCGGGTGACCGCCGCGCTCGAGCCGACCGGCGTCGCGGTGACCGTCCGCGCCCCCGCCAAGATCAACCTCCACCTCGGCGTCGGCCCGGTCCGCCCCGACGGCTTCCATCCGCTCGCCACCGTCTACCAGGCCATCGGCCTGTACGACGACGTCACGGCCACCCCGGCCGCCCCCGGTGACGGATGGTCGGTCCACACCATCGCCGACGCCTCGATCGACCTCGCGACGGTCGCCGACGACGAGACCAACCTCGCCGTCCGCGCCGGCCGGCTGCTCGCCGCCCACCATGGCCGCGACGACCTGGCCGCCCACCTCGAGATCCACAAGGGCATCCCGGTCGCCGGCGGCATGGCGGGCGGCTCGGCCGACGCGGCCGCGACCCTCGTCGCGGTCGACCGCCTCTTCGACCTCCGGACCAGCGACGACGACCTGCTCGCGCTCGCCGCCCAGCTCGGCTCCGACGTCCCCTTCGCCCTGATCGGCGGAACCGCTGTCGGCACCGGCCGCGGCGAGGTCGTCGAGCCCGTCGCCGATGCCACCGAGCCGTGGTGGGTCGTCGTCCCGCACGAGATCGGGCTCTCCACGCCGCTCGTCTATCGCCGCTTCGACGAGCTCGTCGAGCGGAGCGACGGGATCGTCCCGGCCGACCCGGGGCAGCTCGCCGACCTCGTCGCGCTGTTGCGCGCCGGTGACGGCGCCCGGCTGGGCGCTCACCTGCACAACGACCTCACGGTGCCGGCGTACGACCTGCGACCGGACCTGGCCGAGCGGGCGGCCCTGCTCGACGAGCTCGGACCGGTGCTGCTCTCCGGATCCGGCCCGACCCAGCTCGTCCTGAGCGAGTCCGCCGAGGAGGCCCGCGCCGCTGCCGCCCGGCTCACCCAGGAGGGCATCGCCCACTGGCTCGTCCCCGCGCCGGTGGCCGGCGCGCATGTCGTGGACATCCTCTGATGGCGGCAGCGCCCAACCTGCTCAACCTCGAGCACGTCTCGAAGTCGTACGGCGTCCGGATGCTGCTCGACGACGTCTCCCTCGGCGTCAACGCGGGTGACCGCGTCGGGATCGTGGGGCGCAACGGCGACGGCAAGACGACCCTGCTGGAGGTGATGAGCGGGATCGAGGCGCCGGACGACGGCCGGGTGTCCCAGCAGCGCGGCCTGCTGATCGGCTACCTCCATCAGGGCGACGAGCTCGACGACGCCCACTCCGTACGCGAGGCCGTCCTCGGCGGCCGCGCCGACCACGAGTGGGCCGCCGACGCCCGCACCCGCGAGGTGGTCGAGGTCCTGCTCGCCGGCGTCGCGCTCGACCGCTCGGTCGTCGGGCTCTCCGGCGGGGAGCGCCGCCGCTGCGCGCTCGCCGCCCTGCTGTTGGAGAACGACGACCTGCTCGTCCTCGACGAGCCGACCAACCATCTCGACGTCGAGGCCGTCGCCTGGCTCGCCGCGCACCTCGCCGCCCGGTCGTCCGCCCTGGTCGTGGTCACCCACGACCGCTGGTTCCTCGACGCCGTCTGCCAGTGGACGTGGGAGGTGCACGACGGCGTCGTCGACGTCTACGAGGGCGGGTACGCCGCCTTCGTCCTCGCCAAGGCGGAGCGCTCCCGTCAGGCCGCCGCCACCGAGCAGCGCCGGCAGAATCTCATGCGCAAGGAGCTCGCCTGGCTGCGTCGCGGGGCTCCCGCCAGGACCTCGAAGCCGAAGTTCCGCATCGACGCCGCCAACGCGCTCATCGCCGACGAGCCCCCGCCGCGCAACCGGCTGGAGCTCGAGCGCTTCGCGACCGCGCGGCTCGGCAAGGACGTCATCGACGTCGAGGACGTCGACTTCTCCCGCGGCGAGCGCTCCTTCCTCGAGGGCGCGACCTGGCGGATCGGCCCCGGCGATCGGATCGGGATCGTCGGCGTCAACGGCGCCGGGAAGTCCTCGGTGCTCGGCCTCCTCGACGGCACCCTTGCGCCGGCGCACGGACGCGTACACCATGGGCGCACCGTCGCGCTCGCGCACCTGACCCAGCAGCTCGACCTCGTCGACCCCGAGAAGCGGGTGCTCGACGCGGTCGAGGAGATCCGGCGGGTCAACCGCACCGCCGACGGCCGGGAGATCACCGCGACGTCACTGCTCGAGCGCTTCGGCTTCACCGGCGACAAGCTCACCACCCGGATCGGCGACCTGTCCGGCGGCGAGCGCCGCCGCTTCCAGCTGCTGCGGCTGCTCCTCGGTGAGCCCAACGTGCTGCTCCTCGACGAGCCCACCAACGACCTCGACATCGAGACCCTCACCCTGCTGGAGGACTTCCTCGACGGCTGGCCCGGCACGCTGATCGTCGTCTCCCACGATCGCTATTTCCTCGAGCGGGTTACCGACTCCATCTGGGCGCTGCTGGGCGACGGCCAGATCGCGATGCTGCCGCGCGGGGTAGAGGAGTACCTCGAACGTCGCTCGGCGGTGGTCGCCCGTGTCGAACCGGAGGCGGTCGCGCCTGAGCCGGCCGCCCCCGCGAAACCGCGCGTCGGTGGGGCTGAGGAGCGTGAGGCCAAGAAGACGATCGCGCGGGTCGATCGTCAGCTGGCGCGGATCGCTGGGCAGGAGGCGAGGCTCCACGCCGAGCTCGAGGCGCACGGCAGCGACTACGAGAGGCTCGCCGACCTCGGCGCCCAGCTGGAGGCACTTCTGGTCGAGAAGGACGAGCTCGAGCTGGAGTGGCTCGAGGCGAGTGAGCTGCTCGACTGACTCCGCACTCGTGAGTGCCGGCCCGGCTCAGTCGGCGCTGAACGGGATCAGCAGCCCGGCGAGAGTCACTGCAAGAGTGCCCCGAAACCACAGCGGGATCGTTGTGAAACGACCACCGGTGACGTCGCCCAGCCAATTACGCTGCCGCCATGACGCGACGGTCTCCGCGCCGACTCAAGAAGCGGGATAGACGGGAGTCCACTGAGGGCACCGCATCCTTCGGAGGAGCGATCCCGCACCCGACTGTCGAGGGGCTGTTGCTTGAGTGGGGCGACGACGTAGCAGGAAGCCTTGGGGCTGCCTTGCGGGCTCGAGAGGAGCGCCGATCCATCATGTTCTTCCACGTGCTCACTCGAATGAGCCGTGCCCTCGAAGGGCTCGGAGAAGTCCACGACTCGCTGCTGTGGCTTGCTGATTTCCCCGGCTTGCAGACCGATGCGGCCGGCTTGATGCGGCAGTGCGCTACCCGTCTCGCAGCGGGCATAGACCGAATTCTGTCGAGCGACGGCGTCACACCGATCGACGAGGCGCGATGGTTGCTTGAGGCGGAGTACCTGTTCTACGACTTCGCCGCAGACCGCGATGCCATCGCCGCTGGGCTGCAGCTGAGCCGCACGCTCGGCCCAGAGACTTCGGATTTGGACAGACCCGGCGGCGTCAGGAGCGACGTCTCGGGCTGGCTCCTGATCGGGTCCTACCTGCGCGGGGCGAATACCGCACCCACTCGCAGAGCAGCCCCCCGCTACCGGCGAAGGAACTTCCAAGCCTGCCCGCCGACTCGGCGGAGATGCTCGATGTGCTTTGACCGAACTGGTGGATCTCCTGCAACACGGCTACTCCGCGTGGGGAGCTGCGCTGGACTACGTCAGCAACAACGAATCCGCGCTCGCACCCGTAGGTGATGACCAGGTGCCAGATCCGCCCGACATGGGCGTGGCGAACGAGGTGCTCGCGTCTGTCCGACAGATGAATCGAGATGCCGGCATTCCTGACGCCCCGGAGTCCTACGACATCAAGGATGACGGCTACCAGATTCGGCTAGATGACGGGGCGTGGGTGCCACGGGCCTCCGGGCAGAGGCCCGCGGGCGTGTCAACGACAACCGACTCCGGTTGACGGTCGGTGCCGTCGCCTACACTTGGGCCGTGTCCGAGAGCCGCGACGAGCTTCACCACCTGATCGATTCGCTCCCCGAGGAGCAGATCGAGCAGGTGCTGTCCGAGGTCCGTCGCCGCACTCAGCCGCGACAGGTGCCGTCGGACAAGGCGTTCGCATGGATTGGCGCTGGGGTCGCCAACAACGGACGCACCGACAACGCCACGCGAGCTGATGAGTTGCTGGCCGGGGGCTTCGGCCGCGACTGATCGTGATCCTGTTCGACACCGCGCCCATCGTCGCGGCTGCCTTCCGATCAGAAGAGCACTACGAAGCCTGCACCGAGTTGTTCACCGGCCTGCGCCTGGCCGGCCGGCGATTGCTCCTTCCCGCGACGGTTGCCGCAGAGATTGGTTACCTGCTCGACCGACTCGGCGGTCCCGAGCGTGAAGCCGGCTTCCTTGCCGGCGTTGCCGAGGGCGCATTCGAGCTGGTCGACCTGACCAAGGCAGACTTCGCGCGCATGGCCGAGCTCGTGGCGCAGTACGACGACATGCGACTCGGCACGACCGACGCCTCCGTCATCGCCCTCGCCGAGCGCTTGGGCATCACCGAGATCGCCACACTTGACCGCCGCCACTTCACGGCCGTGCGGCCCCGTCACGTCGAGGCATTCTCACTGCTCCCCGAGAGGCTCTGAGCCCGCACCTGCGACGGGGCTGCTCGGCTGACGGGACTGCCCGGCTGACCGCCCCGCTCGCCGGCGTACACGCTCGACACGCCCGACCTGATCGTGCATTTGCACGACGACACCCCGACGACCACGCCGACACGCCGGTCACATTCGTGCATTTGTGCGATGGCGCCCGGCGGGACGCACGACCCGCCGGACCGCCCTCAGCTGAAGGGGATGAGGAGGCGGCGGAGGAGGCCGGCGAGGTCGTCGGCCTGGGTGGGGGAGAGGGCGGCGAGGAAGGCGCGCTCGGCGTCGAGCAGCCGGGTGAAGGCAGCATCGACGGCGTCCTTGCCCTCGGGGGTCAGCCGCACGAGCACCCCGCGCCGGTCCTCCGGGTCCGGATAGCGCTCGACGAACCCGCGCGCCGCGAGGCGGTCGACCCGGTTGGTCATCGTCCCCGACGTCACCAGGGTCTCCCGCAGGAGGCGGCCCGGCGAGAGCTCGTACGGCGTGCCGGCCCGGCGCAGCGCCGCCAGGACGTCGAACTCCCACGCCTCGATGCCGCCGCCGGAGAAGGCGTCGCGCCGGGCGAGGTCGAGGTGCCGGGAGAGCCGGGAGAGCCGGGAGAAGACCGCGACCGGCGCCAGGTCGAGGTCGGGCCGCTCGCGCGCCCACGCCTCGGCCAGCTCGTCCACCTCGTCCCGCACGCCGAGCAGGGTATCCCATCCAGGACCCGTCGAGATTCTTGACATCGAGACATATGAGGACGACAGTGAAGATATCTCGATGTCAAGATAAATGGAGCAGACGATGACGCCGCAGCCCTGGGACCCCGACCGCTATCTCGCGTACGCCGACGAGCGCGAGCGTCCGTTCGTCGAGCTCCTGAGCCGTGTTCGCACCGAGCGTCCGCGAAGCGTCGTCGACCTCGGCTGCGGCCCGGGCAACCTCACCCAGCTCCTGGCGCAGCGGTGGCCGGACGCTCACGTCGCCGGCGTCGACAGCAGTGCGGCGATGATCGAGCGCGCCCGAGCCGCGCATCCGGACGTCGACTGGCAGCTCGGCGACGTCGCCGCCTGGCGGGGCAGCGCCGACGTCGTCGTCTCCAACGCGACGCTCCAATGGGTGCCCGGTCATCTCGAGCTGCTTCCGCGCCTGGCGGCGGCCGCGCGCGACACCGTCGCCTTCCAGGTGCCGGGAAACTTCGACCAGCCGAGCCACACCCTGCGCGAGGAGCTGGCGGCCGAGGAGCCGTACCGCGAGCACACCCGGCACCTCGCGGCGCCGAGCAGCCACGACCCGGCCACCTATCTCGCCACCCTGGCGGCCCAGGGGCTCGACGTGGACGCGTGGGAGACGACGTACCTCCATGTGCTCGAGGGCGAGGACGCGGTCTTCGACTGGATCAGCGGCACCAGCCTGCTCCCGACCCGCGCCGCGCTCCCGTCCGGCCTCTTCGCCACCTTCTCCGCCGAGCTCAGGCGGCGCCTGCGTGCCGCCTACCCCGCGACCGACGGCCGGGTGATCCTCCCGTTCCGCCGGATCTTCGTCGTCGCCACTCGCCCCGAGGTTACCGGCGAGTAATATCGGGCGCATGCCTCAGCCCAGCCTCTCCAAGCTCTGGAACACCACGACCGGACTCCCCGTCCTCGGACCCCTCGTCGGGAAGCGGGCCTTCTCGGTCTTCTTCAGCCAGTTCGCGCCGTACTTCGCCTCCATCCACGCCACCGTCACGGTGCTGGAGCCCAACCATGCCGAGCTCGTCATCCCCGACAAGCGCCGGGTGCACAACCACATCGGCACGGTCCACGCCATCGCGCTGTGCAACGGCCTCGAGATGGCGATGGGCGCGCTCGCCGAGGTCACCATCCCGGAGACCAAGCGCTGGATCCCCAAGGGCATGACGGTGTCCTACACGGCCAAGGCGACCGGGGACATCACCTGTGTCGCCGAGACCGACCAGGCGCAGTGGGACACCGCCGAGGGCGACCTCCCGGTGCGGGTCAAGGGCGTCCTCGCCGACGGCACCGTCGTGATCGAGGGCGCGATCAACCTCTGGGTCACGACGAAGAAGAGCGCCGCGACCGCCTGACGCGCCCCTCGGGCGTCTCTCGGCGTCTCTCGGCGCCTCGTCCGGGATCGGCCGGATCTCCCGGGACCGTCGGGGATCGGCCGGACCGGACCACTTGGTGAGAAATGAGAACAAACTGAGTAAAGTCCCCTAGTCTGAGCGACATTCAGGGCAAGGGTGCTGCCCTCAGCGGTCGTTCTGCCCTGTCCTGATCATGCTTCGCCCCGCCCTGGGACCGGGCGGGCCAGACCAGGAGGGCACGTGTCGGATACCACCGTTCTCCCCGTCGTCGACCCCGAGGGCCCGCACGGCCCGGCGTCGTCCGAGCCCGAGCAGACGCCTCGCCGGATCGTCGCGCGCCAGACGCCGCAGGACGTCGTGTTCGTGCAGGCCGTCCGCGCGGTCGCCTACCTCGTCCTCGTCATCACCGGCGCGATCGGCGTCTTCCTGGGCCTCCAGTCGATCCCGACGCTGCGCACCTACGGCCTCGACTTCTTCACCGAGACCCGCTGGCTGCCCAGCCAGGACGTCATCGGCATCGCCGCGGTCGTCGTGGGCACCATCCAGGTCGCGCTCATCGCGCTGCTCTTCGCCTTCCCCCTCTCGCTGCTCACGGCGCTGTTCATCACCGACTGGGCGCCGGCGTGGCTGCGCCCGATCCTGATCCGCCTGGTCGACCTGATGGCCGCGGTCCCCGGCATCGTCTTCGGCCTGTGGGTGCTCTTCACCGTGCAGCCGCACGCGACCCACATCGCGCACTGGTTCAGCAAGTACCTCGGCTGGATCCCCGTCTTCCACGTCCGGACCGACGTCGACTACCCGATCTGGAGCCAGGCCCAGGGCTACCCGTCGTACGCCGGATCGGCTGCCATGGCCGCGATCGCCGTCACGATGATGATCTTCCCGATGGCCACGTCGGTGATGCGCGAGGTCTTCTCCGAGGCGCCGCAAGGCGAGAAGGAGGCTGCCATCGCGCTTGGCGCCACGCGCTGGGCCATGGTGCGCCAGGTGGTGCTCCCGTTCGGCAAGGCCGGCATCATCGGCGGCACCATGCTGGCGCTGGGCCGCGCGCTCGGCGAGACCATCAGCGTCGTCCTGGTCATCTCCCAGGCCTTCGAGATCAAGCCCTACGTGCTCGAGTCCGGCACCGCGACCATCTCCTCGTTGATCGCCTCGGGCTTCAAGGAGGCCTCGCCCTCCCAGCTCTCGGCCCTCCTGACCGCCGGCTTCGTGCTCTTCTGCATGACGCTGCTGGTCAACTCGATCGCCGCGCGCATCGTGGCCCGGAGCCGGGGAAGCGACGTGACCGAGCTGTGATCGCCCCCGCCGCATGCTCGCTGCGCTCCGCCTCGAACGGAGACGCCGCATGACCACGACCGCACCTCCCCCCGCCAGCGCTCCCGCGCCCGTCCGCGAGCCGCTCCGCGAGAGCGTCCGCCGGCCCAGCTCACGCACCCGCGAGGACGTGCTCACCCTCCTCGGCGCGCTCGTCGCGTCGGTCGCCACGACCTGGCTCTTCTATACCAAGGTGCTGGCGGGCGAGGGCACGGTCGGCTTCGTCGTCCTCTGGTACGCCGTGTTCGTCGCGTTCTACGCCGGGCTGACGTCTCTGTCACGGCCCCGGGCGGTCGTCGTCGACCGCGTCGTCACCACGGCCGTGATCGCGGCGCCGTCCCTGATCGGCCTGGCGCTGCTCTCGACCGTGGTCGTCACCGTCGCCCGCGGCCTGCCCGTGCTGCTCCACCCCAACTTCTTCACCGACGACATGGCCGGCATCCGGGCCTCGGACCCGTTCACCATGGGCGGCATCGCCCACGTCATCCTCGGCACGCTCATCGAGGTGGCGATCGCGGTCTCGATCGCCATGCCGCTCGGCGTGGCGACGGCGGTCTACATCTCCGAGGTCGGCGGTCGCGGCGCCCGCCTCATCCGCACCGTCGTCGAGGCGATGACGGCCCTGCCCTCGATCGTCGCCGGCCTCTTCATCTACAGCGTGTTCCTGGTCGGGCTCGGCATGCAGGCCAGCGGCTTCGCGGCCGCCCTCGCGCTGGCGGTCATGGCGCTGCCGATCATGGCCCGTGCCAGCGAGGTCGTGCTGCGGGTCGTGCCCGGTGGCCTGCGCGAGGCGTCGTACGCGCTCGGGGCGAGCAAGTGGCAGACGGTGTGGCGGGTCGTGCTCCCGACCGCCCGGCCGGGCCTGGCCACCGCGCTCATCCTCGGGGTCGCCCGGGCGGTCGGCGAGACCAGCCCGCTGCTGCTGACCAGCGGCGCGAGCACCTTCTTCAACGTCGACCCGTTCCACAACCCGATGAACTCGCTGCCGCTCTTCATCTACGCCTCGGTCGTGAGCGGCAACCCGGACATGGAGGACCGCGCCTACGCGGCCGCCACCGTCCTCCTGATCCTCGTCCTCGTGCTGTTCCTGCTGGCCCGCCTGGCCGCCCGCGGAAGGAAGTCCCGATGAAGCAGACCCTCCGCCGGCGCCTCCTCGCCACGATCGCGACGGCGATGGCGGCCGTGACCGTCGCCCTCTCCGGGCCGACCGCCGCCTCGGCGGCCGCGTCCTACGCGCTCATCCAGGGCTCGGGCTCCTCGTGGGCCGCCAACGCGGTCAACCAGTGGGTGGCCGACGTCGCGAGCAACGGCCAGCAGGTCGTCTACACCGCCAACGGCGCCGCGCAGGGCCGCAAGGACTACGCGAACAAGTCGACCGACTTCGGTGTCACCGACTCGCCCTATCGCGGCGAGGACCCGACCACCCACCAGCAGGACTCTCCGCTGGGCCGCTCCTTCGCCTACCTGCCCATCGCCGCCGGTGGCACGTCCTTCCCCTATCACGTCGAGGTGGCGGGGAAGCTCGTCCGCAACATCCGGCTCTCGGGGGAGACGATCGCCAAGATCTTCACCAACCAGATCACCAACTGGAACGACGCGGCGATCACCAAGGACAACAACGGCAATGCGCTGCCGTCGATCACCATCATCCCCGTCGTACGCGCGGACGGGGCGGGCGTGACGAACCAGTTCTCCACCTGGATGACGAACCAGTACCCCTCGATCTGGGCGGCCTGCAACGGCAAGGCGGCGCCGACGGACTACTTCCCGGCCAACTGCGGCAAGGCGAACGGCCCGCAGAAGGCCCAGTCGGGCTCGGACGGCGTGATGAACTTCGTCAAGGGCAAGAACGCCAACGGCGCGATCGCGATGGAGGAGTACTCCTACCCGCTCATGGCGAACTACCCGGTCGTCAAGATGCTCAACAAGGCCGGCTACTACACCCTCCCGACGCAGTACAACGTCGCCGTCGCGCTCACCGCCGCCGAGATCAACAACGACGCGAGCGACGCCGACTACCTCACCCAGAAGCTCGACAACGTCTACGTCAACGCGGACAAGCGCACCTACCCGCTGAGCTCCTACGTCTACGCGATCATCCCGACCGCCGCGAGCGACTCGAAGCTGTCCACGACGGCCAAGCGGCAGAACCTCGCCGACTTCCTCTACTACTCGATCTGCCAGGGGCAGTCCGAGATCGGGCCGATCGGCTACTCGCCGCTGCCGATCAACCTGGTCCAGGCGGGGTTCACGCAGATCAACAAGATCAAGGCCGCCGACGCCAACGTCGACCTGACCAAGCGCGACGTCAGCACCTGCAACAACCCGACGTTCATCGCCGGCAAGCCCCAGGTGAACCACCTCGCGGAGATCGCGCCCAACCCGCCCGCCTGCGACAAGGTCGGGGCCGGCCCGTGCACCGGCACCGAGGGCTCCTACAACGAGAACCCGACCTCCTCGAGCAGCTCGGGCAAGAAGTCCACGGGCACCAAGTCCACGACATCGGGCACCACCAGCTCCGGCTCGTCCTCGTCCTCGTCCGGTACGACGAGCGGCGGCGACACCACGACCGCGGCCTCGGACGGGACCGTGACGACGGTGGATCCGCTGACCGGCGAGCAGACGGTCGCCAGCGGCACGACCGGCGAGGTGACGGTCGTCCCGACGACCCTGGCCGCCAGCCAGTCCGACGGCAACGACGGCATCCTGGGCGCCCTCGCCCTCGGCTTCTTCCTGAGCATCGTCGTCCTGCCGCCCGCGCTGACCACGATCCTGCGGAGGCGGCGCTGATGCGCCGGCTCAGCCGGGCCCGGCTCACCTGGGCGCGGGTCGCCGCGGCGACCGCGGCCGTCGCCGCGGGCTCGATCACCCTCGTCGGCACGCCCGGCACGGCGCCGGCCGGCGCGGCCGACTCCTCGGCGGTCGAGAAGACGGCGACGGTCACACGGGTGGACGTCGACGCGACCGGCGCCGAGACCACGGTCGGGTCCTGGAACGTCGACCTCAAGGTCGGGCAGACCACCAACCTGCGCGGCCGCCAGGTCGTCAGCGTCAGCTGGTCGGGCGCGCACGCGACCAGTGGCCTGGTCAGCGACGTGAACTCGGCCAACGCCGCGCAGCAGGAGTATCCCTTCGTCCTGCTCCAGTGCCGCGGCGTGGAGAACCCCGGCTCGGGCCAGACCCAGGTCAGCCCGGAGACGTGCTGGACCCAGACCCCGAGCGAGCGGCTCTCGCAGGTCTCCTCCACCGCGTGGCCCGCCTGGCGCTCGGACGCCGACGCCCCGGCCGAGCACCGCACGGCGCTGGTCGACGGGCCGAGCCCCCGCCCGTCGGCCTGCGGCACCGCCTCCGCGGCGGAGCGCTGGGTGCGCTTCGAGGGCGCCGACGGCACCGTCTACCAGGGCGGTCCCTCTCCGGATCTCGGGTGCGTCGACGCCCCTGCGGAGTCGGGTGACTCCACCGGCCTCCCCGGCAACGCCACCTACGGCATCACCGGCACCGACGGCCGCGGCGACGCCAGCTTCACGGTGCTGTCCGAGGCGGAGAACGCGTCGCTGGGCTGCTCGGCGAGCGTCGCCTGCTCGCTCGTGGCGGTGCCGATCGTCGGCGTCAGCTGCGACCCCTACGGCATGAAGCTCGCCGCGGCGAACCGGCCGACCGCGTCGCAGGCGACCCGCGCGGACACGGCGTGCCACGCGGCCGACGCCTACCCGATTCCCAGCAGCGGCACGGTGCCGAAGCACTCCGACGTCATCACCTCCACGCTGGCCGTCACCGGGTCGCTGTGGTGGTCGGAGTCGAACTGGAACAACAGGATCACCGTCCCGCTGACGTTCGCGCAGTCCGGCTCCGTCTGCGACGTGGTCAGCTCGGAGAAGCCGCAGCAGCTCTACGGCTCGATCAACGCCATCGAGCTCACCGCCTCCTGGACCCCGAAGTTCTGCACCGACAAGGGCCTCTTCCCGATCGTCCACGTCCAGGCGGCCGAGTCCGCCGCCCGCAACCTGCTCGGCGCGGGCACCAGCGCCACCGCCCTGACCAGCAAGCCGCTCGACGAGGACCAGGCGACGCCGACCGTGCAGGCCCCCATCGGACTCAGCGGCTTCGGCATCGCCTACGCCATCACGGGCAGCGACGGGCTGCCGGTCGACGACCTCAAGCTCAATGCCCGGCTGGTCGCCAAGCTGCTGAGCCAGTCCTATCCGGGCAACGGCGTCGTGGCCAACAACTACGACGCCATCGGCGGCAACCCGGCCAACATCACCCAGGACCCCGAGTTCCGCGCGCTGAACCCGGGCATCAAGCGCTACGACCTGCTCGAGGCCGCCTCGACGATCCAGATCCTGTCGACCGACTCCGACCTCATGTGGGCGCTGTCGAGCTGGCTCGACCACGACCCGGAGGCCCGCGCGTTCCTCGACGGCGCGCCCGACCCGTGGGGGACGACCGTCAACCCCAGCTACGCCGGGATCGATCTGCCGGTGGACGCCTGGCCGATGGAGGACGACTGGCTCGCCCCGACGGAGTACGCCAACACGTGCTACCAGAAGAGCCCGTCGCCGATCCTCGCGCTGATCGCGAACCCGACCGGCTCGATCAACACCGTCGTGCAGAACCTGCAGTACGGCATCTCCGCGGTCAAGCTCCGCTGTGACAACGTCGACCCCAACGACGTCGCCACGCTGGCGCTCAAGACCGAGGGCCGACAGCCGGTCACCCAGCAGTTCGTCCTCGGCGTCGTCCCGCTCTCCTCAGCGCCGCGCTACCACCTCAACGTCGCCGCGCTGCAGGTGCGCAGCTCGGTGGCGATGTCCGCGCAGTTCAGCAGCGCCGACGGCCGCACCTTCGTGTCCGGTGACGAGGACGGCCTGAAGGCCGCCACGCCGCTGCTCAAGCCCGACAGCGCCGTCGGCACCTGGGCGCTCGACTACGAGTCGCTGCGGCGCTCCGACGCGGACGCCTATCCCGGAACGATGCCGATCTACGCCGACATCCCGACCTCCGGGCTGGACGACAGCACCTCGGACAAGCTCGCGCGCTTCCTCTGCTACGCCGCCACCACGGGCCAGACGCAGGGCGACGCCAACGGGCAGCTTCCCCAGGGCTACCTGCCCCTGACGTCGGCCAACGGCCTCGGCGAGCAGCAGGCCTACACCGTGCGCGCCTCGCGTGCCGTCCTCGCCCAGGCCGGCGAGGTGCCCGCGCTCTCCGGCGACGCGGGCGACTGCACCACGGCCGCGCGCGCGGCCG
>NZ_JASGDD010000231.1:0-18235 GCF_047607365.1 Nocardioides sp.
GGAGCGTACGCCGGCGCCGGCTCGTGCCCCGGCGCCACCTGGCGGGCGGCGGCCCCGGCGGCGACCGCGTTGCGGGTCTCCTCCTGCGTCTGGGTGGGACGCCGCATCGCGGTGCCCTCGCCGATCTTCTTCGGCTCGCCGCCGTCGAAGCCGGCGGCGATGACGGTCACGCGGACCTCGTCGCCGAGGGCGTCGTCGATGGTGGCGCCGAAGATGATGTTGGCGTCGGGGTGGACGGCCTCGGCGACCAGGCCGGCGGCCTCGTTGATCTCCATGAGGCCGAGGTCCGAGCCGCCCGAGATGGAGAGCAGCACGCCGTGGGCACCGTCGATGCTCTCCTCGAGCAGCGGCGAGGAGACGGCGGCCTGGGCGGCGACGACCGTGCGGTCCTCGCCGCGGGCGGAGCCGATGCCCATGATCGCCGAGCCGGCGTTGGACATCACGGACTTCACGTCGGCGAAGTCGAGGTTGATCAGGCCCGGGGTGGTGATCAGGTCGGTGATGCCCGCGACGCCCTGGAGGAGCACCTGGTCGGCCTGGCGGAAGGCGTCCATCACGCTCACGTTGCGGTCGGAGATCGACAGCAGCCGGTCGTTGGGGATGACGATGAGGGTGTCGACCTCGGCGCGGAGGTTGTCGATGCCGTCCTCGGCCGACTTCGAGCGGCGCTTGCCCTCGAAGGCGAAGGGGCGGGTCACGACGCCGATGGTGAGCGCGCCGAGGCTGCGGGCGAGCTTGGCCACGACGGGCGCGCCGCCGGTGCCGGTGCCGCCGCCCTCGCCCGCGGTGACGAAGACCATGTCGGCGCCCTTGAGCACCTCCTCGATCTCCTCCGCGTGGTCCTCGGCGGCCTTCTTGCCGACCTCGGGGTTGGCGCCCGCGCCGAGGCCGCGGGTCAGCTCGCGGCCGATGTCGAGCTTGACGTCGGCGTCGCTCATGAGGAGCGCCTGCGCGTCGGTGTTGATGGCAATGAACTCCACGCCCTTGAGCCCGACCTCGATCATGCGGTTGACGGCGTTGACGCCGCCTCCCCCGATGCCGACGACCTTGATGATCGCCAGGTAGTTCTGTGCTGCTCCCACGGATCCGCCCCGTTCGTCTGGATGTCTGTGACTGTCGTGTTGCTGATGCCTGCCGTGCGGCTGTCTCAACCGTTACCCTCATCCTGAGGGTTATAGTTATGTCAACCTGCTGTTGGTGAAGACAGTAGGCAGCGCGGGCCGCGGATCGGCGCCGACACGCAGGCGCGTCGCGAACCGATGTCAGGCAATCCCCCACTCGGCGTGAGGAAAGGCCCCACTCGGCTATTTGGTGGTCGGCTGTCCCGGGACGGAGACGTCGTAGACGCTCGCGGGGTGGTCGAGGAGGGCGAGGAGCACCTGGGCCTTCTGGGCGGAGTCGGCGGAGCTCCCCCACTGCACGGTGCGGCCCTTGGTGAGGGCCAGGGAGATCTCGTCGACGGTGCGGACCTCGACGTGGTCGGTGATCTTGGCGATCTCGGGCGGCAGCGCGGCGACGACGCTCGCGGCCTCGCGGAGCGCCCGCTGGTCGGTGCCGGCGGGCGTCTCGACCAGCGGGAGGTCGCCGGGCGCCTTCTTGTAGGAGCCGAAGACGACGCCGTCCTTGTCCAGCGAGCGGAGCTTGCCGCCGATGTCGATGACCGCGATGGCGGTACGGGGCGTGATGTCGATGACCACCTGGTCGGGCCAGCGCCGCGACACCTCGACCGACTCGACGCCGGCGAGTGCGGCCACGCGGTCGTGGGCGCGCCCGATCTTGACCGACACCAGGGGCGTGCCGGTCTCGATGCCCGCGACGCGGCGCACCTTCGCCTCGGTCACGGTCGTCGCGCCCTGCACGACGACCGTCTTCACGGCGAGCACGGAGGAGAACCACAGCAGCCACACCCCCGTGCCGACCAGCGCGAGCACGACGACGACGGCGAGGATCGGCTTCCACTTCAGCCAGCGCCGGCGCCACTGGCGACGGGCGAAGCGGCGCTGGGTGCGACGCGCCTGCCGCTCGGCCTTGTCGCGTCGTCGGCGCAGCAGCCCCGGACGCATGGTCACGCACCGCCTCGCAGCGAGGCCAGCACGAGCGGGCCGACTCCGGTGACGGTGCCGGCGCCGAGGGTGAGGACGAGGTCGCCGGGTCGGGCCCGGCGTACGAGCTCGGCGGCGGCGTCCTCGAGACCGCGTACGGCGGCGACCCGGTCGGGCGGGAGCGGGACGGCCTCGACGACGAGGGCCGCGGTGACGTCGGGGTCGGGGTCCTCGCGCGCGAGGTAGATGTCGAGGACGACGACCTCGTCGGCGGCGCCGAGGGCCCGGCCCATCTCGGGCCCGAAGATGCGGGTGCGGGAGACCAGGTGCGGCTGGAAGGCCACGACGACGCGACCCTCGCCGGCGAGCGAGCGGGCGGCCTCGAGGTCGCCGGCGATCTCGGAGGGGTGGTGGGCGTAGGAGTCGTAGACGCGGATGCCACCGGCCTCGCCCTTGAGCTCCATCCGCCGGCGGGTGCCGCCGAACGACTCCAGGCCGCGGCGGAGGTCGTCGAAGGCGTAGCCGAGCCGGAGCCCGAGGGTGAGCGCGGCGAGGGCGTCGAGGACGTAGTGCCGCCCCGGGATCCGCAGCGTGACCCGGCCGAGCTCGGCGCCCCGGTCGATGACGGTGAAGGCGGAGGTCGACCCTTCGAGCACGATGTCGGTGGCGCGCACGTCGGCCTCGTCGGACGTGCCGACGCCGACGTAGGCCGGGCCGAGGCGGGTGGTCAGCTCGCGGAGCGCCGCGGCGCCGGGGTCATCGGCGATCGCGACGACGATGCCGTCGGTGTCGATCCGGTCGAGGAAGCTGGCGAACGCGTCGCGGTAGGCGGCCTCGGTCCCCCAGGTGTCGAGGTGGTCGGCCTCGACGTTGGTGATGATCGCGGCGTACGGGCGGTAGACGAGGAAGGCGCCGTCGGACTCGTCGGCCTCGGCGACGAAGAGGTCGCCGCCTCCCGCCGCGGCGTTGGTGCCGGTGGCGGTGAGCTCGCCCCCGATCGCGTACGTCGGGTCCGCGCCCGCCGCCTGGAGCGCGACGGTCAGCAGGCTGGTCGTGGTCGTCTTGCCGTGGGTGCCGGCGACGGCGAGTACCCGCTTGCCCCGCATGACGCTGCCGAGCCCGGCACTGCGTGGCAGCAGCGTGAGCCCCGCCTCCTGGGCGCCGACCACCTCGACGTTGTCCTCCCGCACGGCGGTGGAGACGACGAGCGTGTCGGCGCCCTCGACATGGGACGGGTCGTGGCCGACGTGGACCGTCGCCCCGAGCTCGCGCAGCTTGTCGAGCACGTCGGAGTCGGCGCCGTCGCTGCCGGAGACGGCGATCCCGCGGGCGAGCATGATCCGCGCGATCGCCGAGAGCCCGGCTCCGCCGATGCCGACAAAGTGGACGTGGCCGAGCTCCTCGGCTGCGGGGATCGGGTCCGGGACGGGGATCCTCATGAGCCGCTTCGGCCCGCGTCGAGGATGATCCGGGCGAGCTTCTCGTCGGCGTCGGCCGGGACGAGCGCCGAGGCCATCGCGCCCATGGCCGCGAGCCGGGCGGAGTCGCCGGCCAGGGCGGGGACGGTCGCGGCGATCCACTCGGGGGTGAAGGCGGCGTCGGAGACGAGCAGCGCTCCCCCGGCCTCGACGACCGGCCGCGCGTTGAGCTCCTGCTCGCCGTTGCCGTGCGGCAGCGGCACGAAGACCGCGGGCACGCCGACCGCCGCGGCCTCGACGACACTCGACGCCCCGGCGCGGCAGACCATGAGGTCCGCGGCGGCGAGCGCGAGGTCCATCCGGTCGACGTAGTGCTCGACGTGGTAGCCCTCGCCGGGCGAGTCCAGGTCGTTCTTCGGGCCGATGACGTGCAGCACCTGGACCCCGGCGTCGCGCAGCGCCGGCCAGGCGCCGAGGACGGACTCGTTGAGCCTGCGGGCGCCCTGCGAGCCGCCCGTGACGACCAGCGTGGGGCGCTCGGGGTCGAGGCCGAAGTGCGCGCGGGCCTGGTCCCGCAGAGCCGCGCGGTCGAGGGTGGAGATCATCCGGCGGATGGGCAGGCCGACGTACTCCGCCCGCGGGAGGGGGGTGTCGGGGAAGCTCACCGCGACCCGGCCCCGCCGGCCGGCGACCCGCGCGCCGACCTTGTTGGCCAGTCCGGGCAGGGCGTTCTGCTCGTGGATGACGATCGGGAGGCGTCGCCGCCTCGCCGCGAGGTACGCCGGGAGGCTGACGTAGCCGCCGTAGCCGACGACCACGTCGGGGCCGATCCGGTCGATCACCTCGCCCGCCGCCCTGACCGCGCCGCGCAGGTTGGCCGGCACCCGGAACAGCTCGGCGGTGAGCCGGCGCGGCAGCGGGACCGGAGGGATCAGCTCGAGCGGGTAGCCGGCCTCGGGAACGACCCGGGTCTCCAGGCCGCGTGCGGTGCCGAGGCAGGTGATCTCGGCGTCGGGCGCCAGCCGCCGCAGCGCGTCCGCGGTGGCGAGCAGGGGCGAGGTGTGGCCGGCGGTGCCGCCGCCGGCGAGGAGGACCTTCATCAGTGCGACCCTATCGATGGCGGAGCCGTCAGCGAGTGACGGAGAGGCCGGCGGAGCGCTGCTTGCGGCGTGCGGCGAGGGCTCGCGCCGCCTCGGGCTCGCGGCGCGCGAAGCCGATGACCAGGCCGAGGGCGACGAGCGAGGGAACGAGCGCGGAGCCGCCGTAGGAGACGAGGGGCAGGGGGATGCCGATCACCGGCAGGACCGCCAGCACCATGCCAATGTTGATGATCATCTGGCCGATCAGCCACACCACGACGCCGAAGGTGACGTAGCGGACGAACGGGTCCTCGGTGCGGCGCGCGACCCGCACGGCGGCGAAGGCGATGGTGAGGAAGAGGCCGATGACCAGCAGGGTGCCGATCAGGCCGAGCTCCTCGCCGAGCACGGCGTAGATGAAGTCGGTGTAGGCCTCGGGGAGGCTGCCCCACTTCTGCTGCGACGCGCCGATGCCCTCGCCGAACCAGCCGCCGGAGCTGAGCGCGTAGAGCCCGTGGCCCTGCTGCCAGCCGGTGCCGTGGAAGTCCTTGAAGGGGTCGCCGAAGTTGGCCAGTCGTGCGACGCGGGTCGGGCTCACCACGGCCAGGGCGCCGACGCCGACGCCACCGAGGAGGGCGAAGAGGCCGAAGGTCCGCAGCGGCAGTCCCACGACCCAGAGCAGGCCGCCGGCGATGGCCGCGAAGACCAGGCCGGTGCCGAGGTCGTTGCCCGCCATGACCAGCCCGAAGGCGAGCAGCATCCCCGGCAGGAACGGGATCAGCATCTGCTGCTGGGAGTGCAGCCGGCGCTCCTTGTTGGCGAAGATGTTGGCCGCCCAGATCACGATCGCGAGCTTCGCGATCTCCGAGGGCTGGATCTGGAACGGCCCGATGCCGAGCCAGTTCTGGTTGCCGTTGACCTCGTGGCCGGCCTTGATCGTGAGGCCGAGCAGGACGAGCGAGACGGTGAAGGCCGGATAGGCGAAGCCGCGGACGACCTTGATCGGCAGCCTGCTCGCGAGGAACGCGGCGGGCAGCCCGAGGGCGACCCACATCAGCTGCCGCTCGACCACCGCGTAGGAGTTGCCGCTGTGCTTGAAGCTGGAGACGCTCGAGGCGCTGAGCACCATGATCAGGCCGATCGTGAGCAGCAGGGCGCTGGCGACCAGCAGCAGGTAGTAGTTGGTCAGCGGCCGGTCCATGGCCTCGGCGAGCGCCCGCACCCATGGCAGCCGCTTGAGGCCGCCCCTCAGGCGCAGCGGCGGGCGGATCGCGGTCTCGTCGGTGCTCGCCGTCGTCACCCGCTCGTCCCCCTGCCTCTGGCTCGCCGTCGCTCGCGGCGTCGTCCCATCAGTCTCACGGGTCACAGCCACGACGTCGGGGACCTCGGCTGCGTGTCGCCCAACCAGCTGTGGGCCGCCCTCGCCGACGACGCACCGCGGTCGGCGGATCTGAGGCACGACGTCATCGTGGGCGGAGAGGCTCGCTGACCCCCGCTACTGCCGTTCGATGTGCTCCCGCACCGCCTGGGCGAAGGCCTCGCCCCGGGCTGCGTAGTCGCGGAACTGGTCCATCGAGGCACATCCCGGGGCGAGCAGCACGGTGTCACCGGGCTGCGCGAACCGGGCGGCGGCCTCGACGACCGCCCGCATCACCGGCACACCGGTCCCGCCGGTGCCGGCCTCGACCACCGGGACGTCGGGCGCGTGTCGCGCGAGGGCGTCGGCGATGACTCCGCGGTCCGCCCCCGTGAGCACGACGGCCCGCAGCCGGTCCCGGACCGCGAGGACGAGATCGTCGAAGCGCGCGCCCTTCGCGAGCCCGCCGGCCACCCACACGACCGGGTCGTAGGCGAGCAGGCTGGACTTCGCGGCGTGCGGGTTGGTGGCCTTCGAGTCGTCGACCCAGGTGAGGCCCTGGTGCTCGGCGACGACCTCGATCCGGTGCCCCCCGGGGCGGAAGGCGCGCAGGCCGTCGCGGACCGCCGCCTGGCTGATGCCGTGTGCGCGCGCCAGGGCCGCCGCGGCCAGCGCGTTGGCGACGAAGTGGGGGGCGTCCGAGGCCAGGTCGGCGACCGTGCAGAGCTCGGCCGCGCTCGACTGGCGCTCCTCGATGAAGGCCCGGTCGACGAGGATGTCCTCGACCACGCCGAGCATCCCGACACCGGGCATGCCCAGGGTGAAGCCGATGCCCCGGGCGCCCTCGGCGACCTCGGCCTCCTCGACCAGGAGGCGGGTCGCCGGATCGGCCACGTTGTAGACGCACGCGGCGCGGACGCCCTCGTAGATCCGGCCCTTGTCCGCCGCGTAGCCGACCATGCCGGAGGGGGTGCCGTCCGCGCCGTCGTACCAGTCCAGGTGGTCCTCGGCGAGGTTGAGCACCGCGGCCGACTCGGCGCGCATCGAGTGGGTGTAGTGGAGCTGGAAGCTGGAGAGCTCGACCGCGAACACGTCGTGGGGCGTCGGGTCCATCACCGCCTCGACGAGGGGCCGCCCGACGTTGCCGACCGCCGCGCTGCGCAGGCCCGCCGTGCGCAGGATGGCGTCGAGCATCTCGGTCGTCGTGGTCTTGCCGTTGGTGCCCGTGATCGCCAGCCAGGGCGCCGGCCGGCCCTCGGGGCCGGGGTCGCGCAGCCGCCAGGCCAGCTCGACCTCGCCCCAGATCGGGATGCCTCGCTGCCGCGCCTGGGCGAGGAGCGGCGAGCCGGGTCGCCAGCCGGGGCTGGTGACGACGACGTCGACGTCGTCCGGCAGCTGCTGGGTCGCGCCGGGCTCCAGCCGGATCGTCGCGCCCAGCTGCTCGAGCAGGCCGGCGCGCTCGGCCCGGTCGGCGCCGCCGGCCTCGCCTGCCCTCTCGTCGAGCGCGGTGACCTCGGCGCCGAGGAAGAGGAGGTTGTCGGCCGCGGCCGCCCCGGAGACGCCGAAGCCCGCCACCACGGCGCGCACGCCCTCCCAGGAGTCGTGCCGACCGAGGCTCTCGGGGCTCATCAGCGTCCCATCAGTTGCCGGCCACCCACTCGGCGTAGAAGATCCCGACGCCGGCGGCGACGCACAGGCCCGTGATGATCCAGAACCGGATCACGACGGTCACCTGCTCCCAGCCGAGCATCTCGAAGTGGTGGTGGATGGGAGCCATCCGGAAGAGCCGCCTGCCCGGCCGGCCGTTGCGCTTGGTCGCCTTGAACCAGCCGACCTGGAGCATGACCGAGAGGGTCTCGATGACGAAGAGGCCGCCGAGCAGGACGAGCAGGAGCTCGGTGCGGCTCAGCACGGCGAAGCCGGCCAGGGCCGCGCCGAGCGCCAGCGAGCCGGTGTCGCCCATGAAGATCCGGGCGGGGCTGGCGTTCCACCACAGGAAGCCGACGCAGGCGCCGGTGATGCAGGCGGCGATGACGGCGAGGTCGAGCGGGTCGCGGACGAGATAGCAGCGGGCGTTGACCGTGGCGCCGCAGGACTGGTTGGACTGCCAGATCGCGACGATCGTGTAGGCGGCGAAGACCAGTCCGCTGGCGCCGGTCGCGAGCCCGTCGAGGCCGTCGGTGAGATTGACCGCGTTGCTGAACCCGGTGACCAGCAGCCAGATGAGCGCGATCACCACGACCGTCGGCAGCGTCCAGCCCCAGTCGCGGAGGAAGGAGATCTGGTGGCTCGCGGGACCGCGGTCGCGGTTGTCGTTGAACCTGCTCCACAGCGCGAGCACGCCGAAGACGACCGCCACCACCGTCTGGCCGATGAACTTGGCGCGGGAGCGCAGGCCGAGGCTGCGCTGCCGGAAGATCTTGATGAAGTCGTCGAGGAATCCCACGAGCGCGGTGCCGACGAAGAGGAACAGCAGCAGCCAGGCGCTGGCGCTCGGGGCGATGCCCGTGGCGAGTCGCGCGACGCCGTACCCGACGAGGGTCGCGAGCACGATGACCACGCCGCCCATCGTCGGCGTCCCGCGCTTGGACAGGTGGGTGGTGGGGCCGTCCTCGCGGATCTCCTGCCCGTAGCCGAGCTTGGTGAACTGCGCGATGGCGATGCGGGTCCCGAGAAGGGAGATCAGCAGCGCGAGGCCGCCGCCCAGGAGGATCGCTCTCATAGCGGGTCCATCTTGTCAGTTCCGGGCGCGTGGGCGTCGGCGGCTCGCTGTCGCAGGGCCTCGCGGGCCACGTCGCGGTCGTCGAACGGATGGATCTCCCCCGCGATCTCCTGGCCCGTCTCGTGCCCCTTGCCGGCGATGAGCACGATGTCGCCGGCGGCCGCCTCGGCGACGGCGGTGGCGATGGCCGCGCTGCGGTCCCCGATGTCGCGTACGTCGGCACTCCCCCCTCCCGCCTGGGCGGCCCCGGCCAGCACCTGCGCGCGGATCGCGGCCGGCTCCTCGCTGCGCGGGTTGTCGTCGGTCACGATGACGAGGTCGGCCAGCCGGGCGGCGATCTCCCCCATGATCGGGCGCTTGCCCTGGTCCCGGTCGCCGCCGGCGCCGAGGACGACGATCACCCGGCCGTCGGTGAGCGGGCGGAGCGTCCGGATCGCGGCCTCGACCGCGTCGGGCTTGTGGGCGTAGTCGACGACGACGGTGAGGTCCTGGTCGCCCGGTCCCGCGGAGACCCGCTCGAGCCGGCCGGGCACGCCCCGGCTGGTCGCGATCCCCTGCGCGACCCGGCGTGGGTCGAGGCCCGCCTCCCCCGCCGCGGCGATGGCCGCCAGCGTGTTGGCCACGTTGAAGTCGCCCGGCAGCGGGCAGCGCGCCTCGATCCGCTCGCCGTGGGGGCCGAGCACGGTGAACGTCGAGCCCTCGGGCCCGAGCGCGACGTCGTGCGCCTGCCAGTCGGCCTCGCGGGCCTCGGGGTGCGTCGTCATCGTCGCGATCGGGATGCGCGCCTCGCTCGCGAGCCGGCGGCCGTGCTCGTCGTCGACGTTGACCACGCCGCGCCTCGCCCGCTCGGGCGTGAAGAGCGAGGCCTTGGCCAGGTAGTACTCCTCGACGCCAGCGTGGAAGTCGAGGTGGTCGCGGCCGAGGTTGAGGAACACGGCGGCGTCGAAGACGACGCCGTCGACGCGACCGAGGACCAGGGCGTGGCTGGAGACCTCCATCGCGCAGGCCTGCACCCGGTTCTCGGCCATCAGCGCGAAGAGCGCGTGCAGGTCCGGCGCCTCGGGCGTGGTGAGGCTGGTCTTCACGTCGCGGCCGGCGATGCGGGTGCCGACCGTGCCGATCGCGCCCGCCGTCGTACCGGACCTCTGGAGGCCCGCCTCCAGCAGCCGGGTCGTGGTCGTCTTGCCCTGGGTTCCGGTCACGCCGATCAGCGTCAGACGGGCGGCCGGGTCGCCGTAGACCCGCGCGCTCAGCGCGCCGAGCGCGCCGCGCGGGTCGTCGGCGACGATGACCGGGACGCTCGCCGGCAGCGGGGAGCCGGACGTGATCCTCGCCGCCCCGACGGCGTCGGTCAGGACCGCCACCGCGCCCGCCTCGATCGCGTCCGGCGCGAACTCGATGCCGTGCACGCGTGCGCCCGGCAGCGCGGCGTAGAGGTCGCCCGGCAGCACCCGCTGCGAGCTCAGCGAGACGCCCGTGACGGTCGCGCCCGGGTCGCCGACGAGGCGCATTCCGGCGCCCACCAGCTCCCCCACGGAGGTCCGCGGCGGCCGCTGCGGCCGCGCCGCGGCGACGGCGGCACGGTCAGGAACAGGCATGGCGCGCAGGCTAGTAGGTGAGCGCGCCCTTGCCCCACTCGACCGGGAGGTGGGAGGCCTTGGTGCCGGTGGGGGCGACGCCGTAGCGGCGGAGCAGGAAGGTCATGATCTTGGAGAAGACCGGTCCGGCGTTCGTGCCGCCGCCCTTGTTGGACTTGGGGTTCTTGATCACGACGTAGACGGTGAAGCGGGGGTCGTCGGCGGGGGCGAAGCCGCCGAAGGAGACGGCCAGGGTGCCGTCGTACGTGCCGTTCTTGCCGACCTCCTGCGCGGTGCCGGTCTTGCCGGCGACGCGGTAGCCCGCGACCTGGGCGAGCTTGGCGGTGCCGGTGGCGGGGTCGACGACGCGCTCCATCATCTGCATCATCTGGGTCGCGGCCTCCTGGCTCACGACCCGCTCGCTGGTGGCGTGGTCGGTGCCGACGCTCTGCCCGGAGTCGTTGGTCGCCGAGCCCTTGATCAGGGACGGGGAGATCCGCACGCCGCCGTTGGCGATGGTGTTGACGGCCGCGGCCATCTGGACGGCGTTGACGGAGACCGACTGGCCGAAGTCGACGCGGTCCTCGACCTGGTCGGTCCAGGCGGAGCCGGAGGGCAGGATGCCGGCGGACTCGCCGGAGAGCCCGAGGCCGGTCTTCTGGCCGAGGCCGAACTTCTCGAGGTAGCCGCGCAGCTGACCCTGCTCGAACTTGTCGGCGGCGAGGACGGTGCCGATGTTGGAGGACTGCGCGATGACGCCGGCGAGCGTCCACTTCTTGGTCGGGTGGTCGAACCAGTCGTGGATGACCCGGTCCTGGCGCGACAGCGAGTTGGGCACGGTCAGCTTGGTCCGGTTGGTGACCTTGCCGGCATCGATCAGCGCCGACAGGGTCAGGACCTTCTCCACCGAGCCGGGCTCGTAGACGTCGGACAGCGACCGGGCGCCGAGGTCCTCCTTCTTCGCCGCCTTCGGGTCGTTGGCGTCGTACGTCGGCCAGTCGGAGAGGGCGAGGATCTCCCCTGTCTTGCTGTCCATCGCGATGGCGACCGCGGAGTCCGCTCCGGTCGAGGAGGCCTGCTCGGCGAGCACCTTGTCGACGTACCACTGCACGTCGCGGTCGATCGTGGTGGTGAGGTCGGCGCCGTTGGTCGGGCTGACGGTCGAGCTCTCCCCGAGCGGGATGCGGGTGGACCCGGCCATCTCGTAGGTCGCCGATCCGTCCTCGCCGGCGAGGGTCTCGTCGAAGGAGCGCTCGAGGCCGCCGAGCGACTCGTCGGTGCCGACGAAGCCGGTGATGTTGGCCGCGAGGTCGCCGCCGGGATACTCCCGGATCGGGTCGCGCTCGGTGGTGAGCCCCTTGAAGCCGAGCTCGGTCGCCTGCTGCACCGCCTCGGTGGCGAGGGTCGCGGGCACCCGCCGGGCGACGTACTCGTAGCGCGAGGTCGACTTGCTGCCCTTGAGCGCCTTGAGCGCCGTGAAGTAGTCGATGTCGAGCTTGTTGGAGAGCAGCTTCGCGATCTGCTTCGCCTGCGCACGAGTCTGCTCCGGGTCGGCGATCACCATGAGGCCGTCGACGGAGTCGGCGAGCGGCTCGCCGTTGCGGTCGAGGATGTCGCCGCGGGTCGCGGGCAGGAGGACCGTCTGCAGGTCGGCGGCACGTGCCGCGGCGGCGTAGGCGTGCGGGTCGAAGCCCTGCAGCTGGATCAGCCGCGCGGCGAAGAACGAGAGCACGATCGCGATGGCGACGAACCCGATCCGGAGCCGTACGTGCGGTGCCCCGCGTCCCCTCATCGCCACCTCGTCAGTCTCCTAGAAAGCTCGCGCCGAATCGTGCTGCCGCACCGCGTGTCTCGGATGCGGCTAGTTGAAGGTGGGCTTGCGGACCTTCACCCACAGCGGCGGGGTGTAGGTGCCGTCGGCGGCTGCCGCGGAGCCGAGGACCTTGCCGGTGTCGACCTGGAGCATGGCGACGCTCGCGGGGATGACCATCCCCTGCTTCGCGGCGGCCGCGGCGACGTTCTGCGGGTCGCGCAGGCCCTCGAGCTGCATCTCCAGCGCCTGCTGGCGGGCGGCGAGCGTGGTCGCCTGCTTCTCCAGCCGCGCCTGGGTGAAGGAGGCGGCCTGCATCGAGGTGTTGAACATGAGCAGCGCGACGACGCCGCCCACGAGGATCAGGCTGACGAGCAGCACGAAGGGCAGCCCCGAGGTGCGGACCCGGCGACGCGGGACGACACGGAGCCGGGCGCGCTCGAGGGCACCGGGCTCCAGCCACGGAAGGCGGCGTGCGGCGGCAGTTGCGTTGGACATGTCAGGCACCTCGCGACGGGGAAGAGGAGGACGGGGGGCGGACTCGTTCGATCGCGCGCAGCCGGACCGAGGCGGCGCGGGGATTGTGGGCGGACTCGGCCTCGTCGGCCTGCTCGGCGCCGCGGACGACGAGCCGGAACTCCGGCTCCATCCCGGCGGGGATGAACGGCAGGTCCGGCGGCACGTCGAGCCGGGAGGCCTGGGCGAAGGCCTGCTTGACCAGCCGGTCCTCGAGCGAGTGATAGGACTCGACGACCACCCGGCCGCCCACGGCGATCGCCCGGAGGCTGGCGGGGATGGCGCGGCGCAGGACGCCGAGCTCGTCGTTGACCTCCATGCGCAGGGCCTGGAAGGTGCGCTTGGCGGGGTGGCCCCCCGTACGCCGGGCGGGGGCGGGGATCACGGCGTAGAGCAGCTCCACGAGCGGACCGCTCGTCGTCCACGGCGCGCTGTCCCGGCGGGCGACGATGGCCCGGGCGATCCTGGGCGCGAACCGCTCCTCGCCGTACTCCCGCAGCACGCGGGTCAGCTCGGGGACGTCGTAGGAGTTGAGCACGTCGGCCGCCGTCTGACCGGTGGTGTCGTCCATCCGCATGTCGAGCGGGGCGTCCTCGGCGTACATGAAGCCGCGCTCGCGCAGGTCGAGCTGCATCGAGGAGACGCCGAGGTCGAACAGGATCGCGTCCACACTGGTGGCGCCGTCGCGGCTCTCCGCTATCACCTCGGGCAGCTCGTCGTAGACGGCGTGCACGCCCGTGAACCGCGCCCCGTACGCCGCCAGCCGCTCCCCCGCGAGGGCGAGGGCGTGCGGGTCGCGATCGATGCCGATGACGCTGGTGGTCGGGATCCGCTCGAGGACCGCCTCGCTGTGACCGCCGAGGCCCAGCGTGCAGTCGACCATCACCGCGCCCTCGTGGGCGAGCGCCGGCTCGAGGAGCTCGACGCACCGGTCGAGGAGGACGGGGACGTGCCGGGGGTCTCCCCCGCCTCGCGTCACCGCGCCCTGACCGCCCGCGTCCATCTCGATCGTGCCCTCGACCCTTGCTCTCGACCCTGCATCGCCTTGCTTGAAATGCGTCGCGGCTCTTGTAGGACCAGGTCTCATGCCCGCCTCCGGGGAAGGAATCAGCAACCGGGGAAGTGATCGCTGATTCGTGGAGTCGGGTCTGAGACCTCGCCCTGCAAGAGCCGCTGTTCAGTTGGTGGTGCTGTCCTCGTCCAGCTCGGCGAACTTCGCCTGGGCGCCCGCGTTGTACTCGCTCCAGCGCTTCGGGTCCCAGATCTCGACGCGGTCCATGACGCCGAGGACGACCACGTCCCTGTCGAGGCCCGCATAGGCCCGCAGGAGCGGCGAGATGCCGATCCGGCCCTGCTTGTCGGGCACGCCCGGCTCGGCGCCGCCGAACAGGACGCGGGCGTAGTCGCGAGCGCCCCGATTGGTCATCGGGGTCTGCTGCGCGCGCTGCGCCTCGGCCATGAAGACGTCCTCGGGCCACACGACCAGGCAGTTCTCCTGACCCTGCGTCACGACGACCCCCTCACTCAGCCGATCCCTGAATCTCGCCGGGAGGAAGAGGCGTCCCTTGTCGTCGAGCTTCGGGGTGTAGGTGCCCATGAAGAACATCTGGGCACCCCCTTCGGCTCCACCTCAGTGGCCTCGTCCTCCACTTTGCCCCACACTACCCCACTTTCCCCCACTCACAACCACCATTCCCCCCTTTTTCACCACGCGCCACCACGCGCCGGCGCACGGGCCCGCGACGCCCGGATCCGGCCCTGGCCCTTCGGCCGCGCGGTAGCGTTCGGGCGTGACGGAACTCGACACGCTCACCGACGTCGCGTCGGTGGCACAGCGCCTGCGCACCAACATCGGCCGGGTCATCGAGGGCAAGCCGGACGTGGTGGAGACCGCGCTCGTCGTACTCCTGGCCGAGGGCCACCTGCTCATCGAGGACGTGCCCGGCGTCGGCAAGACCCAGCTCGCCAAGGCACTCGCCCGCTCGATCGACGGGACCGTGCGGCGCATCCAGTTCACGCCGGACCTGCTGCCCTCGGACGTGACCGGGGTGTCGATCTTCAACCAGGACACCCGCGAGTTCGAGTTCCGCCCGGGCGGGGTCTTCGCCCACGTCGTCATCGGCGACGAGATCAACCGCGCCTCCCCCAAGACCCAGTCCGCGCTGCTGGAGTGCCTCGAGGAGCGACAGGTCACCGTCGACGCGACCACCTACCCCCTCGAGGCGCCGTTCCTGGTGATCGCGACCCAGAACCCCGTCGAGATGGAGGGCACCTACCCCCTTCCCGAGGCGCAGCGCGACCGCTTCATGGCGCGCGTCTCGATCGGCTACCCGGCGGTCGAGGCCGAGCTCGCGATGCTCGCCCACCACGCCGCGGCCAACCCGCTCGACAGCCTCACGCCGGTCACCTCGGTCCAGGAGGTCCGCGCGCTCATCGCGACGGTCGCCGCCGTCCACGTCTCCGAGGCCGTCCGCCGGTACGCCGTCCTCCTGACGTCCGCCACCCGGACCCATCCGGACCTGGATCTCGGGGCCTCGCCGCGCGCGACGCTCCACCTCGTCCGCGCCGCCAAGGCGGCCGCCTCCCTCCAGGGCCGCGACTACGTCATCCCCGACGACATCGCCGCCTGGGCGCGGCCCGTGCTCTCCCACCGCCTGATGCCGACGGTGCAGGCCTCCCTGGCCGGCCGGACCGCGGAGCAGGCGCTCGACCGGATCATCGAGACCACCGCCGTACCCCGCGGCTGACGCCATGCTCGCCTCGCTCACCGTCCGCGGCCGCGCGCTGCTGGTGGGCGGCCTCGTGGCCGTCGTCGCGGCGGTGCTCTCCGCGCAGCCGCTCCTGCTGAGCGCAGGAGTCCTCGGACTCGTCCTCCCGGTGCTCGCGATCGCGCTCGCGGGCCGGAGGGCCGACCCGTCCTCGGTGACGCGGGTCCTCGCGAGCGGGGTGGTGCCGGCGGGCTCGGCGGTGCAGGTGCGGGCGCAGGTCTCGGCCGACACCCCGGCGGTGCTCCAGTGGGAGGAGCAGCTGCCCTGGGCCCTCGGCCCGCGGCCGCGGATCGTGACGACGGGCCGGGAGCACCGCCACTACGACTACCGGGTCAGCCCTCCGCACCGGGGGCGCTTCACCATCGGCCCCACGACGGTGCGGCGCGGCGACCCGTTCGGGCTGGTGGAGCGCCGGTGGAGTGCCGGTGGGGAGACGGACCTGCTGGTCACCCCGGCGACGGTCGCGCTGCCGACGATCGGGCTCGGCGGGGCGATGTCGGCCTCGGGCGACCAGCGGCCGCGGACCTTCTCCTCGGGCAGCGCGGAGGACGTCACCGTGCGCGACTACCGCCGCGGGGACGACCTCCGCCGGGTGCACTGGCGCAGCACCGCGCGCGTCGGCGAGCTCATGGTGCGCCGCGAGGAGCAGCCGTGGCAGGCCCGCGCCACCGTCATCCTCGACCACCGCGCGGCGACCCATCGGGGGGCGGGCGTCGCCTCCTCCTTCGAGACCGCCGTCGAGGCGACCGCCTCGATCTGCGCCCACCTGATCGGCCTGGGCTTCACCGTGCGACTGGTCTCGGCGTCCCAGGTCCTCGTGCCGGGCGCGGTCGTGAGCGGCCCGCTCCTCGAAGCGCTGGCCGAGATCGAGCCCACCCCCGCCCGCGTCGTCGACCCGCGGGCCCTCGCCGAGCAGACCGCCCTGTCGGTGGCCGTCGTCGGCGGCGGCACGGCCGAGGGGCTCGACGGCCTGCGGCGCGCCCGGATCCAGTCCGGCATGGGCCTGGCCCTCGTCCTCGACGCCGGCCAGTGGGGAGCCGAGCGACCCAGCCACGCCGAGGACACCGCCGCCCTCCTGCGCCAGGCCGGGTGGCGTACGACGACGCTCGGCCGCTCCGACGCCCTCGAGGCGGCCTGGGTCGCCCTCGGGAGCAGCCGTGGGTGAGCTGGTCCGCCGCTCGAGCCGGTCCGCCGTCGCCACGCTCGTGGCGGGGCTGACCGCGTGGACGGCGACGCTGTCGTGGCAGGTGCTCGCCCTCGACCAGGCGCCGTGGATCCGGGGGTCGGCGGTGCTGCTGGCGGTCGTCGTCGTGACCGGGGCCCTGGCCCGGGTGTGGCTCGGTGCCCTGCTCACGCTGACCGCACAGCTCCTCGCCGGGCTCGCCACCCTCAGCTGGCAGCTCAGCGGAGGCCCGGTCCCCGTCGGCGGCCGGATGGGCCTGCTCGTCCAGGAGTTCCACGACGCGGTCGAGCTCTCCCTGCACGTGCGCCCCCCGGCCCCGGTCGCGGGCGGGGTGCTGCCGCTGCTGCTCGCCGGGACCCTGCTGGCCCTGCTGGTCATCGACCTGCTCGCCGTCGGGCTGGGGCGGCCGGCGCTCGCGGGCGTGGGGGTCGTCGGGATCTGGGTGGTGACGTTCTGGAACGGGCCGGTCACGCCGCCGTGGTGGCAGGTCGCGGCCCCGGCGGCCGGGCTGTGCCTGCTGCTCCTGCTGCAGCACCACGCCACGCTGGCGCGCTGGGGTGGCGGATTCGCCCGGCGGTTCGCGATCACCGGGCTGGGGGTCGGGGCCGTGGCCGTGGCGGCCGCGGTCGTCGTACCCATGCTGGTGCACGCCGAGGAGTTCGACACCTTCGACTTCGGCAGCGGCTCCGGCCGAGGCGGCGGCCTGAGCGTCACCAACCCGATGGTCGACATGCAGGGCCAGCTGACGCAGGGAGCCGACGAGGACCTGCTGGAGGTGACGACCGACGACCCGTCGCCGTCCTACCTCCGGCTCACCGTGCTCACGCAGTTCCGCGACAGCCAGTGGACGCCGGGGGATCGCAGCGTGCCGTCCACCCACACCGCCTCCGGGGCCATGCCGGCCCTCACCGGTGTGGACGACGCGCTGCCGCGGACGACCTACGACTACCGCGTGCACGCCACCCGGGCACTCACCTCGACGTGGCTCCCGACCCAGGCTCCGATCACGAGCATCGTCGCCGACGGCGACTGGCGCTACGACGCGACCACGATGGACTTCCTGGCCGCCGACGACGGGCTCAGCACGCGGAACGCCACCTGGCGGATGACCGGCGCCACGCTCGACCTGACGTCGCAGCAGCTCCTCGACATGGGCACCTCCACGGTCGTCGGCTCCCGCTTCGTCGACCTGCCCGCCGACTTCCCCGACGAGGTCACCGAGATGGCCGAGCAGCTCACCGCGGCCGCCCGTACGCCGTTCGCGAAGGCCGTCGCCCTGCAGCGGTGGTTCCGCAGCGGCGGCGGGTTCGTCTACGACACCTCCGTCGACCTCGGCAACGGGGTCGACGACCTGGTGACGTTCCTCTCCGACGAGGCGAACGGGCGGCGCGGCTTCTGCCAGCAGTTCGCCTCGGCGATGGCCGCGATGGCGCGCTCGCTGGGCATCCCGGCCCGGGTGGCGGTCGGCTTCCTGCGCCCCGAGCACACCGGGACCGACACCTGGGTCTACTCCACGCACGACCTGCACGCCTGGCCCGAGCTCTACTTCCAGGGCGCCGGCTGGGTGCGGTTCGAGCCGACGCCAGCCGCCCGTGCGGCGACCGTGCCCGACTACACCGAGGAGGTCGACGAGCAGGATCCGGCCGACGCGCCCTCGGCCTCCCCGACCACGGCCCCCACCCAGGAGCCGGTGGAGCCGAGCCAGCGGCCGCGCGACGACGAGTCGCCGGCAGCCGCCGGCGCCCAGGAGTCCCACGCCGGCC
>NZ_JASGDD010000232.1:0-13069 GCF_047607365.1 Nocardioides sp.
GCCGCCCCGGGAGCTCGTCCTCGGGGAGCGACTCGGCCCGCTTGAGCGCGGCGAGCCACCGGACGGCGTACCGCGCCGCGCCGCGGCCGTGGAATCCCTTGAGCCCGAGCAGCGTCGCGCGGTCCGACGGCAGATGCGTGGCGGCCACGACGATCGCCGCGTCCGGCAGCAGCCGCCCGGGAGTGGTGTCGTTCTCGGCGGCGATCGCGTCGCGCTCGATCCACAGCTCGCGTACGGCGGCGAGGTGGCGTCCCCGCATCCGCTGGCTGCCCGACGTGCGCCGCCACGGGTCGACCCGCACGGCGGGCTGGAAGCCCCGAAGCGCGTCGAACTCCTGGCGGGCCCAGTCGGCCTTGCCCGCCTCCTCGAGCTCGGTGAGCAGCGCGGCGCGGAGCTCGGCCAGCACCTCGACGTCGAGTGCGGCGTACTCCAGCCACGCCTCGGGCAGCGGCCGGGTCGACCAGTCGGCGGCCGAGTGCTCCTTGAGCATCGAGAAGCCCAGCACGGTCTCCACCAGTGTGCCGAGGCCGACGCGGGGATAGCCCAGCAGCCGCCCGGCCAGCTCGGTGTCGAAGAGCGCGGCCGGATGCAGGCCGAGCTCGGCGAGGCAGGGGAGATCCTGCGTCGCCGCGTGCAGGATCCACTCGGTGCCCTCGAGCGCGTCGACGAGGGGCTGCATCGTCGACAGGCCGATCGGGTCGATCAGCCACGTCCCGGCGCCCTCGCGGCGGAGCTGGATGAGGTAGGCGCGGTTGGAGTAGCGGTAGCCCGACGCCCGCTCGGCGTCGATGCCCACCGGCCCGCTGCCGGCGGCCAGGGCGGCGGCAGCCTCGGCGAGCCCGGCGTCGGTGTCGACGACGGGCGGCAGCCCGTCGCGCAGGCGGAGCAGGGGGATCGGGGCGACGAGCGGCGCCTCCGCGGCCTCCTCGCTCGCGGTCGGATCGGAGGTCATCGGTTCCTAGCCCCGCTGCCCGCGGCGACTCGGCATGATGGCCACGCCCTCGGGGACCGGCGGGAGCCCGGCGGCCGCGCAGAGCAGCTCGCCCCAGGCCTCGACGTGGGGGCGCAGGTCGAAGACGCCCTCGGGGTCGGTGACGGGCGTCCACGAGGCGCGGATCTCGATCTGGGCGGTGCCGCCGTCCTCGGACATCGTGCCGAAGCTCTCCGTGGCCACCCGGGTGACGGTGCCGCTCGCGGCCACGAAGGAGGCGTCGTGCGCCTCCAGCGCCTCGGTGAGCCAGGACCAGCCGACGCCGCCGAGCAGCGGGTCGGTGATCATCTCCGGGTCGATGTCCGCGCGCGCGTAGGCCACGCAGCGGAAGGTGCCGCCGGCCCATGCGTCGTTGCCGTCGGGGTCGTGCAGCAGGATGATCCGGCCGGTGCCGACGTCGGTCCCGTCGACGGTGACGTCGGCGCTCAGCGCGCTTGCGTAGGGGGCGATCCGCTGCGGTGCGGGCATCTCCTCGCAGAGCACCTCGGGACGCAGCGTCGCCGCGTGCATGGCAGCGACGGCAGCCTCGAAATCGCGAGGCTGAGCCTCCTTCCGCATCACCACCCCCGCAGCGTATGTCCGACCCGCCGCCCGCGATGTGCGCACACGCCGGACGCGGTGGGACCATCCCCGGGTGAGCGACCTGCAGAGCAGCCCCTTCCTCCGCGCCGCGCGGGGCGAGCGCCCCGGCCACACCCCGGTGTGGTTCATGCGCCAGGCCGGCCGCTCGCTGCCGGAGTACCACCGGGTTCGCGCGGGCGTGGCGATGCTCGACGCCTGCATGGACGCCGACCTCATCACCGAGATCACCCTCCAGCCCGTGAGGAGGTACGGCGTCGACGCCGCGATCTTCTTCAGCGACATCGTGCTGCCGCTCAAGTCGATCGGCGTCGACCTGGAGATCAAGCCGGGCGTCGGTCCCGTGGTCGCGTCGCCGGTGCGGACGCTCGCCGACGTGGAGGCCATTCCCGAGCTCACGCCGGAGCACCTGCCCTTCATCACCGAGGCCGTCGGCAACCTCACCGTGGAGCTGGCCGGGATGGGTGAGCACGGGACGCCGCTGATCGGGTTCGCGGGCGCGCCGTTCACGGTGGCGTCGTACCTCGTCGAGGGCGGGCCGTCGAAGGAGTACGCCAAGACGAAGGCGCTCATGTTCGGAGCCCCCGAGGTGTGGGACGCGCTGATGCGCAAGATCGCAGGCATCTCGGCGACGTTCCTCGAGGTGCAGGTCGCCGCCGGGGCCTCCGCCGTGCAGCTCTTCGACTCCTGGGCGGGCGCGGTCAACCCGGACGACTACGTCCGCTACGTCCAGCCCTACTCGCGGATCGTGCTCGAGCGCGCCGGCGCGCTCGGCGTCCCGCGGATCCACTTCGGCGTGAACTCGGCCTCGCTGCTGCGCCAGATGGGCGAGGCCGGCGCCGACGTCGTCGGCGTCGACTGGCGTACGCCGCTGGACTGGGCGATCGACCGGATCGGGAGCGAGCGGGGCGTGCAGGGCAACCTCGACCCCGCCCTCGTCTTCGCTCCCACCGAGGTGATGCTGGAGCGGGCCGGCGAGATCATCGACACCGCGGCGGCCGCCGTCGCGGAGGGCCGGATCCGCGGCCACGTCTTCAACCTGGGCCACGGTGTCATCCCCAGCACCGACCCCGCCCAGCTCCAGCGCCTCACGGACTTCGTCCACACCCGCTCGTGAGCCCTCTGTGGCTCCTCTGAGAGTTCCGGCGGATGGGCCGGGAGAGCGCGGACGGGTCCGATACTGAACGGCGTGATCCGTCGACGGCCGACCGTGGCGACCCTCGTGGCGACCCTCGCCCTCGCTCTTCCGGTGCTCGCCGCCCTCCCGGGGATGTCGGGGGCCGACGCGGAGGATGTCGCCGAGCCGACGTCGGTGACGGTCTTCCTCGCCGCCCCCGACACGGCTGCCCTGAGCCGTCTCGCCGCGCGCCGCGACCTCGGCGTCGAGCGCCGCCACGCTCGGCTGGCCAAGCTCCTTCCGGCGGAGAGCACGCGGCAACGCGTCGTTCGGCGGCTGACCCTGGCCGGGTTCGCGGTCACCGGTGAGAGCACCTGGACCGTGACCGCCACGGCTCCCGCCGAGACCGTCGCCGACACGCTGGGCGCCGTGACTCCCGACGGCGCGCTCTCCGACGCCGGCTCGCTGGGCGCCGGTGTGGCGTCCGTCATCACCGCGGACAGCGAGCCCCATCTGCACCCCGCCGCGAAGGCCGCGACCAGCGGCGCGGACTACCGCAGCGCCTACACGACCAGTGGCACGACGACCAGCACCGGCCAGAACGACGCGTCGCTCACCGTGGCGACGGTCCAGCTCTCGACCTGGAACAGCGCCGACCTCACCTACTACGCGACCCACGTCCTGGGCGTCGCCGATCCGGTGGCCTCGGGGCAGTACGCCGGCGTCCCGGTCGACGGCGGGACGACGGACTCCAGCGGCGCCGACGAGGTCGACCTCGACCAGGAGTCCATCCTCGCCACCGCGCCGAGCGCGCGGCAGCGCGCCTACCTCGCGCCGAACACCCTCGCGGGATTCGTCGACGCCTTCGCGGAGATCGCCGACGACGCCGCCACCGACGGCATCACCGTGGCGTCGGTCTCGTGGGGCGACTGCGAGTCGAACTGGACGTCGTCGGAGGTCGCCGCCATGGAGAACGCGCTGGCCTCGGTGACGGCCGCCGGCGTCACCGTCTTCGCGGCCTCCGGCGACGCCGGCATCTACGACTGCGGCACCAGCAACGCCTCCGCCACGGTCGACTACCCGGCGTCCTCGACGCAGGTCGTCGGCGTCGGCGGGACGACGCTGACCTCGACCGACTCCGGTGGCACAGCCTCCTGGAGCGAGACGGCCTGGTCGTGCACCAGCAGGACCACCTGCCTGAACGGCGGTGGATCCGGCGGCGGCGCGTCGGCGACGTTCGCCCAGCCCACCTGGCAGAGCAGCGCGCTGTCCGGGAGCTACGCCACGGCCGGGAAGCGGCTGGTGCCCGACATCGCCGCCGAGGCCGACCCCGACACCGGCTTCGTCACCTACACCCGCACGGGCTCGGCCCAGCAGGCCGGAGGCACCAGCCTCGCCGCGCCCGTGTCCGCGGCCTCCTTTGCGAACGCCCTCGGCGACGCCGGCGCCACCAGTCACCCCGGCGACATCCACGCGGCGCTCTACACGGCCTACGCCGATGCGGCCGCCTCGGTGTACCGCGACGTCACGAGCGGCCAGAACGGCTCCGCCGGCAACGCCGGGAGCGACCCGTCGGTCAGCGCCGTCGCCGGCTACGACACGGTCAGCGGGTTGGGCGGCGTCTCCTGGCCGGCGCTGCTGCCCTACCTCGGCCTGAGCACCTCGTCGTCCGCCCCGACCACCTCGACCTCGACGAGCACCTCGACGAGCACCTCGACGAGCACCTCGGCGTCGAGCACGTCCTCGGCGAGCGCCGCCGCGCCGCGCGCCACGGCGAGCCTGGCCCTGGGACGGGCCACGTCCCGGCGCCGCAAGGTGCGCGTGGCCTGGCACACGATCGCGTCGTCGTCGTCGTCGGCGTCGTCGGCGTGGTCGACGGTGGTCCTCCGGGATCTCACCACCGGCCGGGTGCTGCGCCGGGTCGCCGGCGTCTCCGGGAGGGTGACGGCGTGGGCGCGAGTGGGCCACGTGGTCGGTGTCGTCGTGGTCCCGCGCGACACCACGGGCAGCACCGGCGTCAGCGTCGTGCTGCGGCGGCGCGTCCGCCGCTGACGCCGCCTCCTGGCGGAACCTCTTATGGGTTCGGTTCACGGATTGCGGGCCTCGCGCGATTGACCCCCGCCCCTGTGACTGGAAAAGTCGAGTAAGTCAGTAGGAAATAGGCATGGAGGTTGTCGGATGGCTCGTTACGTGATCATCGGGGCCGGGGCGGTCGGAGCGGCCATCGCCGCGGGCCTGGACGAGGCGGGGATCGACGTGGTCCTGGTCTCGCGCGGGTCCACCTACGCGGCCATCGCGGCCCACGGGCTCACCTACACCCAGGACGGCCGCACTCGCACGCTCGACCTGACCGTCGTCGACGGGGCCGACGGCGTCGAGCTGGCGCCCGACGACGTCCTGGTGCTGGCGGTGAAGAGCCAGGACGCCGCAGCGACGCTGGCCGACTGGGCCTGGCGTCCGGTGGCCGGCGGCGGAGTCGCCGCGGACCTGCCGCTGCTGCTCACCCAGAACGGCCTCGACGCTGAGCGGGCGGCGCTGCGCTACTTCGCCACCGTCGTCGGCGGCGTCACCCTCGTCGCGGGCAGCCACGTCGTTCCGGGCACGGTCCAGATCGGCACCGCGCCGCGGATCGGCCAGCTGATCATCGGCGCCTACCCGTCCGCGGCCGCCGCGCCGGGCGCCGACGCCGTCGCCCGTGAGATCGCCGAGGACCTCACGAAGGGCAACTGGCTCTCCGAGGCGGTCCCCGAGATCGACCGGTGGCTGGCCTGGAAGGTCCTCGCCAACGCGACCTTCGCCGTCTCCGTCCTCGACGGGACGCCCGCCGAGCTGGACCGGCTGCGCGCCGGCATCGTCGCCGAGGTGCGCGCCGTCCTCGGCGCGGCGGGCTACGACTTCGCCGACCCGGCCGAGCTGAGCTACGACCGGAGCGAGGCGGGCATCCACCCGTCGTACGGGGACCACAAGCCCTCCACCTGGCAGAGCTTCGCCCGCGGGTCGGGCAGCGAGGTCGACTTCCTCAACGGCGAGGTCGTCCTCCTCGCCCGCGCGTACGCCGTCGACGCGCCGCTCAACACGGCGCTGCAGCGCGTGCTCGGTCGGTCGGCGGCGCTCGGGGAGGGCCCGGGCGTCCACACCGTGGCCGAGGTGCTCGGCGCCGGCGGGATCGACGAGCGGTCCACGGAAGGCGCCGTCGCCTGATGGCCGTCGAGTTCGTCCACTCGTTCCTGCAGGGGATGACGAGGAAGACCGACGGGGTGGCGCGCAAGTCGATCGACCCGGTGCTGGCCGACCGGTATGCCCGCAACCTCGACGAGTTCGGCTTCGACTACACCCTTCTCGGCTACAACTCCGACGGGCTGGACCCGTTCACCGTCGCATCGCGGGTGCTGGCGCGGACCGAGCGGCTCAAGACCGTCGTGGCGCTGCGGCCCAACATCATGCATCCGACCGTGGCGGCGCAGGCGCTCGCGACGCTCGACCAGCTCGGCGGCGGTCGCACGATCGTGCACATCATCTCGGGTGGCTCCGACGCCGAGCAGCGCCGCCAGGGCGACTACCTCGAGAAGTCCCAGCGCTACGCCCGCTCCGCGGAGTACATCGAGATCCTCCGCCGGGTGTGGACCGAGACCGAGCCGTTCTCCCACGAGGGCGCGCACTACCGCTTCGAGGACTTCGGCCCCGGCTCGCAGCCGATCTCCGGAGGCCCGCTGCCGATCTCGATCGGGGGTGCCTCGGTCGACGCCTTCGACGTCGGCGCCCGGCTCGCCGACGTCTTCACGCTGTGGGGCGAGCCGCTGGCCGAGACGCGGACGCAGATCGAGCGGGTCCGCACGCTGGCCGCGGCGGCCGGTCGCGACCCGGCCCCGATCCGGTTCTGGGTCACCTTCCGGCCGATCGTCGCCGAGACCGAGGAGCTCGCCTGGGCCAAGGCCGAGCGGATCGTCGACGCTGCCGCCGGACGGCTCTGGGGCACGAACCGCGGCGCCACCCCGACCAACGTCGGCTCGGTGCGCTTGCGTGAGATCGCCGCCCGGTCCGAGCGCCACGACACGGCGCTCTGGACGCCGCCGAGCATCGCCGGGTCCGGCGGCGCCTCGTCGCTGCTGGTCGGCACCCCCGACACCGTGGCCGAGGCGATCCTGGCGTACGTCCGCCTCGGCGCCGACCTGATCAGCCTGCCGAGCGTCGGCAACCTCGACGAGGCCATCGACACCGGCCGTTACGTCATCCCGCGGGTCCGCGAGCTGCTCGCCCGCGGGCCGGCCGCCGTAGGAGCCTGACCCCCGAGTCCGCCGAATGGGGCCTTAGACCCGCCGAATAGGGCCTCCGATCGCGCCGAGTGGGGCTTTAGGCCTCACCGAGTGGGGGCTTCGGCCGGTCGAGTAGGGGCTTGTGTCCGGCCAGCAGACGTTCGGCACCCCGACCCGTCGGACCGGAGGCCCCACTCGACAGGATCTAAAGCCCTACTCGGCGGATTTAAGGGCCCACTCGGTGAGATCTAAAGCCCCACTCGGTGGGATCGGAGGCCCCACTCGGCGGGGTGGTGGGTCAGGGGGCGGTGGCGACGGGGAGGTCGTGATTGCTCCACTGGCTCCAGGAGCCGGGGTAGAGGGCGGCGTCGAAGCCGGCGACGGCCAGGGCCGCGATCTGGTGGGCGGCGGTGACCCCCGAGCCGCAGTACGCCGCCACCTCGGTCCCGTCGGAGACCCCGAGATCCTCGAAGCGCTTGCGCAGGACGTCCGCGGGCAGGAAGCGGCCGTCGGCGTCGAGGTTCGCGCCGGTGGGCGCGCTGATCGCGCCCGGGATGTGCCCGGCCTTGGGGTCGACCGGCTCCACCTCCCCGCGGAAGCGCTCGGGCGCCCGGGCGTCGAGCAGCACGCCGTCGGAGGCGGCGAAGCCCGCGACGTCCTCGAACGGCAGGACGGGGAGCCCGCCGCCGGCGAGGGTGACGGTGCCCAGCGGTGGCACGCGGTCGTCGGTGGCCAGCTCGCGGCCGCTCGCGGTCCAGGCGGCCAGCGCCCCGTCCAGCAGGCGCACGTCGGCGAGCCCGGCCCAGCGCAGCAGCCACCAGGCGCGTGCGGCGGCGGTGTTGCCTTGTCCGTCGTAGGCGACGACGGTGTCGCCGGGGCGGATGCCCCAGCGGCGGGCGGCCGCCTGGAGCGCCTCGAGCGAGGGCAGCGGGTGGCGACCGTCGGTGGGCTCGCCGTGGGCGGCGAGCTCGTCGTCGAGGTCGACGTAGACCGCGCCGGGGACGTGCCCGGTGAGGTACTCCCCGTGTCCGGGCGGTCCGCCGAGCTGCCAGCGCACGTCGAGCACGACCGGCGGATGCTCGGCGGCGAGCAGGTCGGCGAGCTCGTCGGCGGTGATGAGGACGCGGGCGGAGGAGGGCGAGGTCATGGGATCAGCCTTTCAGGCGGTGACGCGGTCGGCGAGGGCGGTGAACGCGGGATCGGCGTAGCCGAGGTGCTCGGACTGGAGCGTTCCGCGCTGCCCGGTGGAGGCACGGTGGGCGAGCTCGGCCCGGATGAGCGGGAGGAGGAAGCGGCCGTACTTGTGGACGTCCTCGATGCCGTCGTACCCGCGGACGGAGACGATGTCGGCGCCGGCGTCGACGTAGTCGAGGATCGCGGCGGCAACGGTTTCGTAGCTGCCGACGAGGGCGGTCGACGCGCCGCCGGCCCCGGTGGCCGCCGCGGTGGGGGTCCACAGCGCGCGGTCGTAGCGGGTCGAGGCCTCGGCGAACTCCAGCGCCCGCTGGGAGCCGCGGTTCTGGGGCGCCGCGCCGCCGGAGTTGCGCAGGAAGCGCTGGGCGACGGTGCCGCCGGCGGCGAAGCGCTCGGTGAGCACGCCGAGGATCTCGCCCGCCCGCTCCCAGGCGAGCTCGTCGGTGGCCTCGATGATGGGCCGGAAGGTGACCCAGATCCGCTGGCGCGGGCGGCCCGCGGCGTCGGCGATCGCGTGCACGCGGTCGATCTCCTTACGGACCTCCGCGAGTGGCTCGCCCCAGAACGTGAACCAGTCCGCCTGCCGGCCGCCGACCTGGAAGGCCTCGTCGGACTGGCCGCCGATGGAGATGGGGACGGGGTTGCCGGTGTAGGTGGAGAAGCCGGGGCCGAAGTCGTCGAAGGTATAGAACTCGCCGTGGTGGCTGAAGGGCTGCTTCTCGGTCCAGGCGCGGCGCAGCAGGTCGATGTATTCGCTGGTGCGGGCGTAGCGCTTGTCCTTGGGGAGGTAGTCGCCCTGGCGGGCCTGTTCGGCGTCGGCGCCGCCGGAGATGAGGTGGACGACGGCGCGGCCCTCGGTGAGCTGGTCCAGCGTCGCCAGGGACTGCGCGGCGACCAGCGGGAAGAGCGTGTTGGGCCGCAGCGCCACGATCGGCTTGATCCGCTGGGTGAGCTGACCGGTGGCCGCGGCGACGATGAAGGAGTCGGCGAAGCTCGAGCTGTAGCCGTTGAGGGTGTAGTCGAAGCCGGCCTCCTCGAGGGCGGCGACATAGGCGCGGTACGACGGCAGGTCGAAGCCGAACCCCTGGGGGTGCAGCTCCGAGCCGGCGCTGTAGCTGGTCGCGCTGACGAACTCGACCGACCGGGCGGCCGTCGCGGGGATGACGGTGTCGAAGGCGGTGTCGGCGCTCATGAGGCGGGGGTCCAGCCGAGGGCGGGCGCGACGGTGGTGGCGAGGTCGGTCAGCAGCCGGACGTTCTCCTCCAGGCCGAAACCCGGCGGTAGGAAGAGGATGATCTCGTCGGCCAGGGCGAGGCCGGCGTTGCCGAGGACGCCCTCGATCACCTCGTCGGGGGTGCCGTGGTGGACCGGGCAGATCCGGTTGCCGAGCGGCTCGGCCGCCTGGCCGACCGGCGTCAGCGCACCGGCGGGACGACTGGCGGCGATGCCCTGGGTTCGGCGCTCGAGGTCGTAGGCGGCGTACTTCTCCCGCAGCTCGGGCGTGGTGCCGGGCAGGATCGACGCGGCGACGGCGACCGACGGCGGCTCGGTGTCCCAGAGCTCGCGCCAGCGCGTGCGGTAGGCCTCGATGACGCGGGCCTGGTAGTCGGCGAACGGCTCGTCGTCGGGGTGACCGTGCAGGACGGTGCCGGTGATGAGGCCGATGCCCAGCTCGGCGGCCTGGACCGCGGAGTCGAGGCTGGCCGAGCCCTGCCGGATGCGCGAGCGCAGGGTCGGGCTGTGTGGGGTGACGCGCAGCTCGGTGCCCTCGGGCGCGCCCTGCCCGGGGCCGTCGACGGTGTGCAGCGTCGCGCCGTCGAGAGCGTCGAGGAAGATCCGCTGGCGGCGGCGGGCCTCGGTGCGCGCGTCGGTCTCCACGGCGCCGAAGACGGCGTCGAAGGGAGCGAGCTCGCCGGTGGAGATGGCCAGTTCCAGGCGGCCGTCGATGAGCAGGTCGGTGGTCGCGGCGGCCTCCGCGAGGAGCACCGGCTCCTGGTAGCGCATCGGGATGACCGCCGAGCCGAACGTGATCCGGTGGGCGTGCTGTCCGGCGGCGGCGAAGAAGGGGAGTGGGGAGGAGAGGTAGTGGTCGAAGTGGCGCTGGTAGGCCCAGCCCGACTGGTAGCCGAGCTCCTCGGCGGCCTGGAAGAGCCGGATGCCGTCGCGCAGCCCGGCGGCCGGGCCGTCGTGGTCGCTGAAGGAGACCCGGGTGTTGAAGCCGAGCCGGGCCTTCGGGCGGAAGCCCGAGGGCGTCTGGCTGTCGCCGGGCGTGTCGAGGGTGAGCGTCATGGGGTCCTCCGGGGAGTGGCGGGGTGCGTGGATGAGGTGACGGGGATGCGGGCGGTGCTGTCGCGCCACGCTCGGACGAGCCCCGCGTAGGGGCCGTCCTCGGCGAGGAGCCGGTCGTGGGGGCCGTCCTGGACCAGGCGGCCGTCGGCGAAGACGAGGACGCGGTCGGCGGTGGCGGCGGTGATCATCCGGTGGGCGATCGAGACGGTGGTGCGGCCGCGGGTGAGGGTGGTGAGCGCGGTCTGGACGGCGACGTCCGTGGCGGGGTCGATGCCGCTGGTGGCCTCGTCGAGGACGACGAGGTCGGGGTCGGCCAGGGCGGTGCGGGCCAGGGCGACGAGCTGGCGCTCTCCGACGCTGAGCCGCTCCCCACGCAGCCCGACCCGGGTGGCGAGGCCGTCGGGGAGCATCGCGAGCCAGTCGGCGAGGCCGAGCGCCTCCAGGCTCCGGACGAGGTCGTCGTCTCCCGCACTCGTGTCGCCGAGCCGGAGGTTGGCCGCCAGGGTCCCGTCGAAGAGGAACGGGTCCTGCGGCACGATGACGATCCGTCCGGGAGCGTCCGCGAGCTCGGCGATCGGGATCCCGCCGAGCAGCAGCTCGCCGCCGGCCGGGTCGATACGCCGGGTGAGCAGCTTCGCGAAGGTCGACTTGCCCGACCCGGTGCGGCCGACGACGGCGACGTGCTCGCCGGGCCGCAGGTGGACGGTGATGCCGGAGAGGACGAGGGGGCCGTCGGCGTACCGTGCGGAGACGTCGCGCAGCTCGACGCCCACCGGCCCCGGAGGCAGGGCGCGACCGTCGGGCACCACGGCGCTCGGCGTGGAGACGACCTCGAGCGCGCGCCGCCAGCCGGTGATCGCGTTCTGCGCCTCGCCGAGGCTCTGCACCATGAACTGCAGCGGCCGCACGAAGAAGGTGACGAGGAAGACCATCGCGACCAGCTCGCCGCTGGTGAGGCGCGGGGTGGCGGGATCCCCGGCCAGCGCCCACCACGTGCCGCCGAGGATGACGAGCACGGTCACCGACGAGATGGCGATCTCGCCGAGCGAGGTGTTGGCGTGCAGCGGCGCGAGTGAGCGCACCTGGCTGTCGCGGGCCCGGTCGACCGCCTCGTCGAGTCGGACGCGGGCGCGTTCGTCGGTGCCGGTGGAGCGGATCACCGGCGCGCCGATGACCGACTCGGCGACCACCGACTGCATCCGCGACAGGTCGGCCCGCACCCGGGCGAAGCGCCGCGCGATGACGCGTTGCACCCGCAGCATCGAGAGGACGAGGAGCACCGCGACGCCGAAGATCGGCAGCGCGAGCGGCCAGCTGTAGGCGAGCAGCAGGCCGGCGGCGATGAGCAGCTGCGCGACGTTGATGATCATGTTGAGGCCGCCGCCCTGGAGGAAGGTCGTCACCTGGTCGAGGTCGCTGGTCAGCCGGGCGACGAGGTCGGCGCTGGGGGTGACGTCGGCGGTCGAGGCGGACATGTCGTGGATCCGCCGCAGTCCCTGCCGCCGCAGCTGGGCCAGGGCGGTCTCGACGCGCCGCTGGAGGCGGCGGTTGAGGGTGAGCGAGGAGGCCCACGCGAGGAGGAGGGCGGTGCTGCCGAGGAGTACGGCGGGGCGGACCGCCTCGGGAGTGAGGCCGTGGTCGATGGCGTGCTGCACGGTGAGCGGGGCGACGATCCGGCCGGCGCCGGCGAGGAGCGCCAGCAGGAGCGTGAGCGCGATGCCCTGGGTGAGGACCGGCGTCGCCGTGATCGCGGTGCGGGCGAGGCGCCGGGGGCCGGCGGCGCCGAGGTCAGCTAGCGAGCTCATCGTCGGCGCTCCTCTCGGTATCGCCGGTCCGGCTCGTCCCGCCGTTCTGGCCGTTCTGGGTGGCCTCGCCGGTGTCGTAGGCGGTCACGATCCGGGCGTAGTCGGCGTTGCCGGCCAGCAGCTCGGCGTGGGTCCCGACCGCGGCGACCCGGCCACCGGAGAGGAAGACCACCTGGTCGGCGATCGCGACGGTCGAGGGCCGGTTGGCGACGACGAGGACGGTCGGCCCGCCGGCACGGGCGAGCCCGTCGAGCGCGGCGAGCACCTCGCGCTCGACGCGGGGATCCAGCGCGGAGGTGGCGTCGTCGAGGACGAGCAGCCGCGGCTGGCGTACGAGGGCGCGGGCGAGGCAGATCCGCTGCCGCTGACCGCCCGAGAGGGTGGCGCCGCGCTCGCCGACCACCGTGTCGAGGCCGTCGGGCATCCGGCGCACGATCTCGTCGGCACCCGCGACCGCCAGGGCCGCCCAGAGCTCGTCCTCGGTGTAGGGGCGGCGCTCGCGCGGGTGGCCGCTGAGGGCGAGGTTGTCGCGGATCGACTCGGCGAAGAGGAACGGCGTCTGGGAGACGTGCGCGACGGTCGCGGGGACGATGCCCCGGGCCAGCCGGCGTACGTCGACGTCGTCGAGGGTGACCGTGCCCGAGGTCGGGTGGAGCTGGCCGCCCGCCACGTCGAGGAGGGTGGTCTTGCCGGCGCCGACCGCGCCGACGACCGCGGTGACGGTCCCGGCCGCCAGGTCGAGGTCGACGCCGTCGAGGAGCGCCTGGCCGCCGCGCTCGACCCCGACGCCGCGCAGCCGGACGGCGACGGCGCCGGGCGCCGCGAGCCGCTCGTCGCCGAA
>NZ_JASGDD010000233.1:0-5092 GCF_047607365.1 Nocardioides sp.
CGCGCCCCGACGCCCCCGCCGGCCGCGGCCGCCGCCTGGTCGCCTCGCCCGTCGCCGCCCGGGCCGAGGAGCTCGGCATCCCGGTGCTCAAGCCCTCCCACCCGCGCGACCCGGACTTCCAGTCCGCGCTCCGGGACCTCGCGCCTGACGCGTGTCCGGTGGTGGCCTACGGCGCGCTGCTGCCGCAGGCCGCGCTCGACATCCCGAGGCACGGCTGGGTCAACCTGCACTTCTCCCTGCTGCCGCAGTGGCGGGGGGCGGCGCCCGTCCAGCACGCGGTCTGGGCAGGCGACGAGCTCACCGGCGCCACGACCTTCCGGATCGTGCGCGAGCTCGACGCCGGGCCGACCTTCGGCGTGATGACCGAGCGGATCCGCCCGGCCGACACGGCCGGCGACCTGCTCGGACGGCTCGCCGTCGGGGGAGCGCAGCTCCTCGTCGCCACCCTCGACGGCCTCGAGTCCGGGCAGATCGAGGCGCGTGAGCAGCCCGCCGACGGCGTCTCGCTCGCACCCAAGATCGAGGTCGGCGACGCCCGGATCGACTGGTCGAGGCCGGCCGCCGCGATCGACCGCCAGATCCGCGCGTGCACTCCCGCACCCGGCGCCTGGACGCTGCTGGCGGGGGAGCGGTTCAAGGTCGGGCCGGTGACGCTCGATCCTCAGCACTCGGCCCTGGCCCCCGGCGCGCTCGCCGTCGCGAAGTCCGCGGTCCACGTCGGCACCGGGACCGTGCCCGTGCGACTCGGCCCGGTCAAGCCCTTCGGGAAGAAGGAGATGCCCGCCGCCGACTGGGGTCGCGGCGTCGATCTCGCGCCCGGCGTACGGTTCGACGGATGAGCGTGGACGACCGCCCGGCCACGCCCGAGGACGTCGAGGCGCTCTGCCTCGGCCTGCCCGAGGTCGAGCTCGGCGTGAGCTGGGGCGACCGTCCCACCTTCAAGGTCCCCCGCGGCGCGAAGGGCAAGGGGTTCGTCCTCTACCGCCGTCCGCACAAGACCGCGATCGATCCGGCGACGGGTCAGGAGTACGACGACCTGCTGGTGATCCGCACCGCGACGGAGGCCGAGAAGCTGGCGCTCGTCGCCCAGGGACCGTTCTTCACCGTGCCGCACTTCGACGGCTACAACGCCGTGCTGGTGCAGGAGTCCCGCCTCGGGGAGATCACCCTCGCCGAGCTGCGTGAGGTGATCGAGGACGCCTGGCGCGCGGTGGCTCCGAAGCGCCTGGTGAGGGAGCTCGATGGCTGAGCGCCGCCGGGTCGACCCCGCGCGGCTCGCCGCGTTCGAGGTGCTCAAGGCCGTCCGCGCCGACGACGCCTACGCCAACCTCGTGCTCCCGCACGTCCTCGCCAAGCACGGCCTGTCCGGTCGCGACGCGGCCTTCGCGACCGAGCTGGCGTCCGGCGCGCTCCGCCGGCAGGGAACGTACGACGCCATCCTGGCCGCGTCGATCGACCGTCCCTCGGCGAAGGTGCAGGCCCAGGTGCGCGACGCGCTGCGGCTGGGCTGCCACCAGCTGCTCTCGATGCGGGTGCCCGACCATGCCGCGATCGACGCGACCGTCGAGCTGGTGAAGTCCGTCTCGGGCCCGGGCGCCGCCTCGTTCGCCAACGCCGTCCTGCGCCGGGTCTCGCGCCGGCCCCTGGCCGCGTGGGTCGACGAGCTGACGCCCGAGGCCGGGCTCGACCGCCTCGCCCTCGAGTTCAGCCACCCCGCCTGGGTCGTGTCACTCCTCGCCGACGCCCTCGCCCTCCCGCCGAGTGGGGCCTCCGTCCCGCCGAGTGGGGCCTCCGACGGCGCCGAGTGGGGGCTTCGACAGCTCTTGGCCGCCGACAACGCCGCCCCGCGGGTGGTGCTCGTCGCCCGGCCGGGCCGGGCGACGCGCGAGGAGCTGCCGGGGGAGCCGACGGCGCTCTCGCCCTACGGCGTCGTGCTGGCCGGTGGATCTCCGGGCGAGGTGACCGCGGTGCGGGAGCGTCGCGCGGGCGTCCAGGACGAGGGCTCGCAGCTCGTCGCGATCGCGGCGGCGGAGGCACCGCTCGACGGGCGCGACGAGCGCTGGCTCGATCTCTGTGCGGGCCCGGGCGGCAAGTCCGCGCTGCTCGCCGCGCTGGCTGCGGAGCGCGGCGCCCTGCTGGTCGCCAACGAGGCGCAGCCCCACCGTGCGGGCCTGGTCGCGCAGAACCTCACGGACGCGCTCGGCGTGGCAGGCGTGGTCGCCGGCGACGGCACCCGGCCGCCGTACCGCCCCGGCTCCTTCGACCGCGTCCTCGTCGACGCCCCCTGCTCGGGGCTCGGGGCGCTGCGCCGCCGGCCGGAGTCGCGGTGGCGTCGTACGGCCGCCGACATCGAGGCACTCGTGCCACTCCAGGTCGCGTTGCTGGGCTCGGCCCTGGAGCTCGTGCGTCCCGGCGGCGTGGTGCTCTACGCGACCTGCAGTCCGGTGCTCGCCGAGACCGAGGGCGTCGTCGCGTCGGTGCTCGCGACGCGGGACGACGTCGCCCTGGAGCCGATCGCCGGCCTCGCCGGCGCCGTCCCCGACGCCGCCGGACCGGTCCCCGGCACCGTCCAGCTGTGGCCGCACCGCCACGCCACCGACGCCATGTTCATGGCGCTGTTGCGGCGTTCTACGACCCCATCAGCCTGAGGTCGAGCGCCTCGAGGGCCTTGTCGACACGGCTGGCGGTGCTGCCGAGCGCGTCGCCCGAGCTGAGGATGCCGACCGCCCTCACGGTGCCGTTCGGGCGCCGGTCGAAGATCGGGCCGCCGACGTCTCCCCGCTCGGCGGAGATCGTCGTGGTGAAGCTGGTCGCGGTGATGCTCGTGATCCGGCCGCACTCGCGATGCTTCGCCTGCCCGGTGAGGCACACCCGGAGCCCGAGGCGCGGTCGCGAGACCCCGGACACGAGCCGTCGCTTGTCGCCGTCGTGCACCCGCGGCGTGAGCGTGACCGGGCCGGTGACCCGGATCGCCGCGTAGTCGCGGTAGAGGCTCGTCGTGAGGCGCCGAGCCACGATCCGGCCGAGGGTGCGGCCGTTGTTCGAGGTGTACCAGAGCGTGCCCTTCTTGCCGCAGGTCGCAGCGGTCAGCACGATCGGCCGGCCCTTCCGGTCCCGGGCGTGGAAGCCGTCGGTGCAGTCGACGGTCTCCATCCGGTTGATGAGGTGCTGGAGGCCCCAGCCGCTCACCTGGACCGGGTGCGCCTCGGCGGGCGCGGCCACGAGGAGGGCGCCCAGGAGCGGCGCGGAGGCCAGCAGGCAGGCGGCTCGGACGGAGGTGGGGAGGAGAGAGCGCATGAGAGGGGGCTACCCCCTCTCGCCTCGATCATCCGGTCGGCCTCGCTCGGTCGGCCCCGAGCACCGCGATGACGGGCGTCGCGACACACGACCGCCTGGCGGCCCGCAGGGTGGGCTCCTCGTCGACGCCGGGCCCCGACGCCTCCACGAGCGACCAGCCGAGGTTGTTGGCCTCGACGGCCTGCGTGCGGTGCCAGTCGCCGGCGACGTCGTCCGGGACCGGCGCCTCCTCGGCCGGCGGCAGTCCCTCGCCGGTCTCGAGCAGCGACTTGAGGCTGTCGAGCACCCACCCCCAGCCGTCCTTGACGCTGCCCCACGTGCCGGGGCTCCGGGCCAGGTCGGAGTGGACCACGTCGAGCCGGGTGAGACCGGCGCCCTCGGGCGTGATCAGCCACTCGACGCGCGACGCGGGCTCCTCGGCCAGGTCGGCGTCGTAGAGCACGCGCCAGGTGGTGACCAGGCGCCGTGGGGGATCGGACTCCACGACCTCCCCGACCACCATGTCCGCGCCGTCACGGACGTAGCGCAACGGCTCGCCCGGAGCGAAGGACGACGTGATCGCGGTGCGATGGAAGTAGCGCTCGGTGAACCCGGGCTCGGTGATGCCCGCCCACACCTCCTCGGGGGTGGCCTTGACGTAGACGCGGTAGCGCAGCGGGCGCATGGTCAGTCTCCTGATTCGAGGGTGTGCTTGAGCTCGAGCAGCTCGCGGGTGACCCCGACGGCGTACTTGTCCAGCCAGCGCCCGGCGATCTGATGGATCGGGACGGGGTTGAGGTGGAGGAGGCGCGTCCGGCCCGCCTTGTGCGAGATCACCAGATTGGCGGCCTCGAGCACCCCGAGGTGCTTCATCACCGCGAACCGCGTGACGTCTGGGAAGCGGGCCGCCAGCGCCGAGACCGACTGGCCGTCGAGCTCGACGAGGGCATCCAGCAGGGCGCGCCGCGTCGGGTCGGCGAGGGCGCGGAACACCCCGTCGTCGTCGTACGCCGTCGCGCCCATGCGCCCCACGATAGGTGACCATATGGTCACTCAACAAGATCCGGGTGAGACGATTCCCCGGCGGGCGACATGAAGGGGGTGAGAGGAGGTGCGATGACAGGCAGTCAGGCAACGGGGCCCACCGACGACCGCGAGCTGCTCGGTCGTGCCACGCAGGGGGACCAGAGCGCGCTCGGCGTGCTCTACGACCGCCACGTCCGTGCCGTCTACGCCCAGGCGCTCGGCGTCACCGGGGACGCGAACACCGCCGAGGACGTCACGCAGGACGTGTTCATCACCTTCTGGGAGAAGGCGCGCGGCGTCCGGCTGGTCGACACCTCGGTGCTGCCCTGGCTGATGGTGACCGCGAAGTTCCACGGCCTCAACGCGGGCCGCCGACTGCGCCGCGAGCGTTCCCACACCACGCCGATGCACGACGAGCCCGGCGTCGAGGACCACGTGCTGCGTGCGGAGATCCAGGCCGAGATCGCCCGGGCGGTGGGCGCGCTGTCGGACATCGACCGGCGGGTCTACGAGATGTGCCTCGACGGCGAGCACACCTACGAGTCCGCCGCCCTCACCCTCGGCCTGAGCCATGCCTCGGTCCGGAACCGTCTCTCGCGCGTCCGCCTCCGCCTGCGCGCCGACCTGCAAGCCCTGAGGGAGTCCTGATGACCCAGCTGCTCGATGACGAGCGCGTCGCCCGGATGCGCGCCACGGTGATGACAGTCGTCGCCGACGACACCCGGCGCCGCGGCCGCGCCGCCCGCACCCGGCTCGTCCTCGCCGGCGGGATCGCGGCGGCCGTCGTCGC
>NZ_JASGDD010000234.1:0-7013 GCF_047607365.1 Nocardioides sp.
ACGCCGAGGGCCGCCTCGGCGGCGGCGCCGGTGCCGGGGGAGAGCGCCAGCGTCGGGACGAGGTCGTCGAGGACCCCGCCGACCCGTGCCGCGTGGCGGCCCAGGCGCCCGACCAGGTCGTCGAGCGAGCTCGCCATCGCCAGCACCTGCTCACGCTGGACCCGGAGCGCCGGCGTACCCCCGACGTCGGCCATCACGCCACCGCGTCGATCGCGGAGCCGACCGCGTGGATGCCCGCGCCGACCACGTCGACGCCCGCGCCGAGGGCGCTCCTCGCCGCGGCGGAGGCCAGCTCGTGTGCCTCGAGCGCCGTCGCGGCGACCTCCAGCTCCACCGCGGTCGCATGCAGGGCATGCACGTGCCCCGTCACGGCCGACCGGAAGGCCGCGGCCGTGACGCCGTCCCACTCGATCGCGTGCGCCCGGTGCCGCAGCGCGGCCGCCTCGTCCCTGCACTCCTCCGCAAGCTGCCGCAGCACCCGCGCCTGATGTCCGAGCTGTCCGAGATCCATGGCACGAGGGTGCGCCCCCGAGGAGGTCGTGCCAACCCGCCCCCGGCCGCGCCTGTGGACAACGGAGCGGTACGACGTCTCGAAGGAGCCCCGGCCCGCCGCGCGACGTCCGGGGCCTCTTGGAGACGTCCTCAGACGTAGGCCGCGAGCGCGTCGAGGCCCGCGGCGATCTCGCCCGGGTCGCCGGCGAAGGACATCCGGACGAACCGGTGCCCCTGCTCGGTGTCGAAGTCGACCCCGGCGGCGACGGCCACCCCGGTGTCGGCCAGCAGCCGGTGCGACCAGGCGAGCGTGTCGGAGGTCAGGTGGCCGACGTCGGCCCAGACGTAGAACGCCCCGTCGGCCGGCGCCAGCCTCGTGATCCCCATGTCCACGAGCCGCGAGAGCATCAGCCGCCGGTTCGCCGCGTAGCGGGCGACGTGCCCGTCCAGCTCGGCCCCGGCCGTCGCGGAGAACGCCTGGACCGCCGCCCGCTGGCCGAGCGCCGGCGGGCAGATCGTGAAATTGCCGGTCAGCACCTCTACGGCCCGCCGCAGGTGCGCCGGGGCGAGCATCCAGCCGAGCCGCCAGCCGGTCATGGAGAAGTACTTCGAGAACGACCCGAACACGACCGGCCGCCGCGAGGTCGACCAGGTCGTCCGGGACAGCCGGGTCGCCGGCGTCCCGGCGTACTCGAGGCCGTGGTAGATCTCGTCGCTGATCACCTGCACGCCGTGCTCCTCGCACCACGCGACGATCTCGGCGAGCTCGCCGGGCAGCAGCATCGTCCCGGTGGGGTTCGCGGCCGAGGCCAGCAGCACCCCCCGCAGGCCGCGTACGCCGGCGAGCTGGTCGACCGTCGGCTGGAATCGCGTCTCCGGCCCGGTCGGCAGCTCGACGACACGGCACCCCAGCGCCATCAGCACGTTGCGGTAGCAGGCGTAGTTGGGTCGCGCCATCGCGACCACGTCGCCGGGCTCGAAGGCGGCGAGGAACGCCAGGAGGAAGCCGCCGGAGGCGCCGGTCGTCACGACGACCTCGTCGGGGGAGACGTCGACGTCGTACCACGCGCCGTAGTGCTCGGCGATCGCCGCGCGCAGCTCGGGGATACCGACCGCCGGGGTGTAGCCCAGCGGGTCGCCCGACGCGAGCAGTCGGGTCGCCTCGGCGCGCACCGCCTCGGGTGCGCCGGTCGCGGGCTGGCCCGAGTGCAGGGCGAAGACCGGTGCGCCCGTCGCGGCCCGCCGCGACGCGGCGTCGATCATGTCCATCACGTGGAAGGGCGGCACGTTCGCACGCGCGGCAGCCGCCCAGCGCTCGCCCGCCTGATCGCCGACACCCACGACCGATAGGGTAGGGACCCGCCACCCCAGAGCGCGCAGCGCCCACAGAGCCGAGGTGACATGAGCTTCGACGCCGAGCAGCTCGATCAGTTCGTGCTCATCGGCGCCGCCGTCACCCTCTTCGCCATCCTGGCCGTGCGGGTCTCGTCCCGGACCGGGCTGCCGACGCTGCTCGTCTACCTGCTGATGGGCGTCGCGCTCGGTGAGGCGAGCCCGGTGGGGATTCACTTCGAGGACGCCTCGCTGGCGCACGCGCTCGGCTTCGCCGCGCTCGCGCTCATCCTCGCCGAGGGCGGTCTCACCACCGCCTGGCACGAGGTGAGGCCGTCGATGAGACTCGGCGCGACGCTGGCCACCGTCGGCGTCGCGATCACGGTGGCGGTCGTCGCGCTCGCCGGCCACTACCTGCTCGGCCTCTCCTGGGAGCTCGCCGTGCTGCTCGGCGCCGTCACGGCGCCCACCGACGCCGCGGCGGTCTTCTCGGTGCTGCGGGTCGTGCCGCTGCCGCACCGCCTCACCGGCGCGCTCGAGGCCGAGTCCGGGCTCAACGACGCCCCGACCGTCGTCCTCGTCTCGCTGATCGCGTCGGGGGCCGTGCACGAGCACCCGTGGTACGAGGTCGGCGGCATCGTCGCCTACGAGCTGGCCGCCGGCGCCGCCATCGGGCTCGCGATCGGCTTCGGCGGTGGCTGGCTGATGCGGCGCGCGGCGCTGCCCGCCTCCGGTCTCTACCCGCTCGCCGTGCTGACCATCTGCTTCCTGGCCTACGGGCTTGCGGCGGCGGCGGAGGGCAGCGGCTTCGCCGCCGTGTACGTCGCCGCCCTGATCCTCGGCAACGTCGAGCTGCCCCACCGCGGGGCCACCCGCTCCTTCGCGGAGGGGCTCGCCTGGCTCGCCCAGATCGGCCTCTTCGTGATGCTGGGGCTGCTGCTCTCGCCGGAGCGGATCACGTGGAACACCGTCCTGCTCGCCGTCGTGGCGGGCCTCATCCTGACCGTGGTGGCGCGTCCGCTGTCGGTGATCGCCTCCACCGCCTTCGAGCGGCTCGCCTGGAGGGAGCGGTGGTTCCTGTCGTGGGCGGGGCTGCGCGGCGCGGTGCCGGTCGTGCTCATGACGATCCCCCTCGCCGAGGACGTGCCGGGCTCCGAGCGGCTCTTCGACATCGTCTTCGTGATGGTCGTCGTCTACACCCTGCTGACGGCGCCGTCGCTGCCGCTCGTGGCGCGGCTGCTGGGCGTCGCCACCCCGGCCGACCCGCGGGCGCTGGACCTCGAGGCCGCACCGCTCGAGCGGCTCGCCGCCGACCTGCTCCAGATCTCGATCACGACCGGCTCCCGCCTGCACGGCGTCGAGGTGGGCGAGCTCCGGCTGCCGCGCGGGGCGTCGGTGTCGCTCGTCGTGCGCGACGGCGAGGCGGTCGTCCCGGAGAAGCGGATGGTGCTGCGGGCGCTCGACGACGTCCTCATCGTCACCCCGCGTGCCCAGCGCGAGGCGACCGAGCGACGGCTGCGCCAGGTGAGCCGGCACGGCCGGCTCGCACGCTGGGTCGCCGACTGACTCCTCCGCCTTGTGAGTGTCAGGTGGTGGGGATGCAGATCGTGGTGTCGGTGGTCGCCTTCACCGACGCCTTGCCCTGGTCGAGCTGGCTGAACTTGTCGCCGACGACCACGACCACGCCGACCTGGGTGACCGACTTCTGCACCACCTTCGCGCCGTCGAGGCGCGAGGAGACCAGCTTCACGGCAGGGCTGGCCGGGTCGTCCGTCCAGATCTCGGCGGTCTTGACGCCCGTGCCGCTCGGGGCGTTCAGCGAGTCGCCGGCGTGGAAGCCCGCGTCGGTGAACTCCTTCATCGTCCGGCTGGCCAGGCCCTGGCGCTTGCTGGCGTTGAGCACGCTCACCGTCACCTGCGACGGCGTGACGGCGTCGCCCTCCTTGATCGCGGTCTCCTCGCAGACCGGCGCCTCGTCGGTCAGCGCCGGAAGCGGCGAGGTGAGCTGACTCCAGCCCCACGACGCGGCCAGGAAGAGGGTCAGCAGGAGACCGCCGATCGTCACCGTGGTGCGCAGGAACGGGCTCATGCCGCCGTACGGTAGCGAACTCGGCAGCGAAGCAGGGGGATCAGATGTGGTGCACGCGAGCGTGCACCACATGCCGCTGCTGGAGCGCGGCGCGCAGCGCCCGGTGGAGGCCGTCCTCGAGGTAGAGCTCGCCCTCCCACTCGACGACGTGGGCGAACAGGTCGCCGAAGAAGGTCGACTCCTCGTCGAGCAGGGCACCGAGGTAGAGCGTGTCCTTGACCGTGACGAGCTCGTCGAGCCGGATCTGGCGGGGCGGCAGAGCGGCCCAGTCCTTCGTGGTGAGCCCGTGATCGGGGTAGGGACGCCCCTCGCCCACGCGCTTGAAGATCACCCCACGACTCTAACAACGGCCGTCCCACCACCTTTAGGCTGCAGCCCATGACCGATGCGCCGGCGTCCCTGCCCGACAACCCGATCTACCAGGCGGTGCAGCCCGGCTATGCGTTCGAGGGGGCGGCGCTCGAGCTCGGCGGGCTCATGGTCGACGCCACCACGCTCACCGACGTGCACGTCAGGATCCCGATCGGGATGCTCAACCGGCACGGTCTGGTCGCGGGCGCGACGGGCACCGGCAAGACCAAGACGATCCAGCTCATGATGGAGCAGCTCTCGGCGGCCGGCGTGCCGGTCTTCGCCGCCGACGTCAAGGGCGACCTGTCGGGCCTGGCGACCCCGGGCGCGCCGAGCGACAAGATCACCGCTCGTGCGGCCACGGTCGGCCAGACGTGGGAGCCGAAGGGGTTCCCGGTGGACTACTACGCGCTCGGCGGGGTCGGCTCGGGCGTCCCCATCCGGGTGAGCGTCGAGACGTTCGGCCCGACGCTGCTGGCCAAGGTGCTCGAGCTCAACGACACCCAGGAGTCCTCGCTCGGCCTGGTCTTCCACTACGCCAAGAACGCGAACCTCGGGCTCGTCGACCTCACCGACCTGCGCGCCGTACTCCAGTTCCTCACCTCCCCCGAGGGAAAGGCCGACCTGGCCGGCCTCGGCGGGCTCTCGTCGGCGACGGCCGGGGTCATCCTCCGCGAGCTGATCGCCTTCGCCGACCGGGGCGCCGACCTCTTCTTCGGCGAGCCGGCCTTCGACTCCGCGGAGTTCCTCAAGACCACGGCCGACGGCAAGGGCCAGATCTCACTGCTCGAGCTGCCCAACCTCACCGACCGGCCGCAGATCTTCTCCACCTTCCTGATGTGGCTGCTCACCGACCTCTTCCGCAAGCTCCCCGAGGTCGGCGACCCCGACAAGCCCAAGCTCGTCTTCTTCTTCGACGAGGCGCACCTGCTCTTCAACGAGGCGTCCAAGGACTTCCTCACCACCATCACCCAGACCGTCCGCCTGATCCGCTCCAAGGGCGTCGGCGTCTTCTTCATCTCCCAGGCGCCGACCGACATCCACGAGGACGTCCTGGCGCAGCTCGGGTCGCGGGTCCAGCACCAGCTGCGGGTCAACACGCCCAACGACGCCAAGGCGCTCAAGTCGACGGTCAACACCTATCCGACCTCCTCGTACGCCGACCTCGGCTCGGTCATCACGACCCTGGGGATCGGCGAGGCGATCGTGACCGTGATGAACGAGCGCGGCGCGCCGACGCCGGTGGCGTGGACTCGGCTGCGGGCTCCCGAGTCGCTCATGGCGGCGACCGACCCGGCTGCGATCGACGCTGCGGTCAAGGCGTCGCCGCTCTACGCGAAGTACGCCACCGTGACGGCGGTGGACTCGGCCGCCGACCAGCTCGCCGCCAAGGCGAAGGCGGCGCAGGAGAGCACCCCGGCCGGGACTCCCGCCGGCACGGGATCGAAGGAGCCCAAGGCGCCCGCCTCGAAGGGCAGGGCGAAGAAGGACAAGTCGATCGTCGAGGAGATCGTCACCTCGACCACCTTCCGCCAGGTGGCGCGTCAGGCAGCGCGCACGGCGGTGCAGCAGATCTTCAAGAAGCGCCGCTGAGCCGGAGTCGGTGGAGTCGGGCCGGACGCGCCTACGCCGACCAGCGCAGCGACTCGCTGACGAGGTCGGCCAGGGCATGGACCCCGGACAGGTCCTCGCGCTCCTCGAGCAGCTTCGCCAGCGCGCTGGCATGACGCGTCCTGCCGAGCGACCGCTGACGGGCGATCCGCTCCAGGGCGAGGTCCGCCTCGCTCATCGGGCTCATCGATTCGGTGGTGTGGTCCCCCATCACAGCCTCCTTCACGTGGATGTGTCTGCGACACATGGTGCGCCTATCGCGTCGCGTGGAGGTTGATCGCAGGTTACGGGGATGTAGACGGGCCGGGCGCCCGGACGGTCCCCGGCACGGCCGCGAGGAAGAGCTCCCCGTCCAGCTGACCCCAGCCCGGCCTGCCCACCGGCACCGCGGCGGCCAGCCGGCGGTCGAGCAGCGAGTCGAGCGGGTCGGCCAGACGCAGCTCGATGCGGGTCTCGAGCAGGTCGTGCAGCGCGGGCCGGACGTCGCCCCACCGGTGGGCGGCGATCACCATCCGCACGTCCGGCCGGGCGAGGGCGAGCCTCACGAGCGCGTCCTCGACGAGTGGCCGCTCCTGTCGCAGCACGCTCCAGTCGTCCACGATCAGGAGCGTGCCCGCGGTCGCGGGCAGAGTCACGGGCAGAGTCACGGGCAGAGTCGGGGGCAGGTCCGGGAGGTCGCTCGCGCGGGCGTCGAGCCGCACGGTCCGCATGCCCGGCCGCACGGTGCGGGCGGCCTCCTCGATCGTGGCGAGCAGGGTCGACTTCCCGCTCCCCGGCCGTCCGACGACCGCCACGTGACCCCGGTCGGCGTCGATCGCCGCCACGCGGCGTACGACGGGGTCGTCGACGAGCCCGATCGGCAGCGCGTGGCTCCCCACCGACTCACCTGCTGGTGAGCACCTGCGTGCGGGGTCGGCCCTGGTCGTTCCACCAGCAGTTGCGTGGTCGGGGTCGAGGAGCTGGCGGAGGGGTGGCGAGGCGGTCAGCGGCGGCAGGCAGATCGGGCGAGCCCGGTGGGCGCCCGCATCCGCGATCCGGCGGAGCGCCTCGGCGGTGAACGGAGCGGGCGCGGGGTCGACCCGGAACCGGGCCGGGGCCTCGACGCCGGTGCGCAGCAGCGCCCAGCCGGGCTCGCGGG
>NZ_JASGDD010000235.1:0-2856 GCF_047607365.1 Nocardioides sp.
CGCTCGCGGAGCCCGGCGCTGCTGACCCTGCTGAACCGGAACTTCAAGGCGCACGTGCGTGCCCGCGACGCGACGGCCGGCTCCGTCCCGTCCTCCGCCAGCGCGGCGAGCAGGGCGTCGCGGGCACGCACGTGCGCCTTGAAGTTCCGGTTCAGCAGGGTCAGCAGCGCCGGGCTCCGCGAGCGGCTGGTCCTCGCGGCCAGGACGCCGTAGGTCCAGACCGCCGCGTGCTCGGCGGCCAGCGCCTCGTTCCGGGCGTCCTCAGCCCGGACCCGCTCAGCCACCGAGCACCTCCCGTCGCTGCGCGACGGCGGCGGCCATCGAGGCGAGGATCCGGGCGAGCGACCCCGACTCCGCCGCCCCGGCGGCGGAGGCCAGGACCGGCCCGAGGGCGGCCTCGGCCGTGCGGAGGTCGCTCGGGGCGGGCTCGGTGCTCGGCGGGGCCGAGGACGACGAGGACGACGAGGACGCCGAGGACGCCGAGGACGCCGCGCCGAGCACCGCCAGGTGTGCCTCGTGCATCGCGGCCACCTCGGTGAGACCCTGCGCGACGGCGAGGTCCCGCACCCGGCGTACCTCCGTCACGACCTGGTCCACGAGCAGCTCGTCCGCGGTCGGGCCGCTCGGGGTGGCCGACGGCGACGGCGAGGAGAGCGGCGAGTCGCAGGCCGACGCGACACCGACGACGACCGCCAGCGCCGGCAGGGCGCGGCGGGAGACGGCGGGCATGGCCGCGACCCTACCCACCCGGCACCCGTTAGGCTGACTCCCACAACTGCACCACACAACAGGACAGAGAGAAGTGAGGAGGGGTCGCCCGTCATGAGTGACACCACCAAGGAGCGGATCGCAGGCGAACTCGCCGGCCCGCTCGCTGCCCTGGGCCTCGACGTCGAGGCCGTCGAGATCAGTCCCGCCGGAAAGCGCCGGATCCTCCGCGTCGCCGTCGACAAGGACGGCGGTGTGACGCTGGACGACGTGGCCGAGGCGACCCGTGAGATCGACCGGGTGCTCGAGGCGTCCGACGCGATGGGCGAGCAGCCCTACACGCTGGAGGTCACGAGCCGCGGCGTCGACCGTCCGCTGACCCTCCCGCGCCATTGGCGCCGCAACGTCGGCCGGCTGGTCAAGGTGACCCCGGTCGAGGGGGCCACCGTCACCGGCCGCGTGCTGGCCGGCGACGACGACACCGTCACGCTCGACGTGACCGGGGAGAGGCGGACGATCGCGCTCGCCGACGTCGCCAAGGCCTTGGTGCAGATCGAGTTCAACCGGCCGGGCGGGGCCGAGGCCGACGAGGCCGACGAGATCGACGGCGGCGACGACGAGATGGAGGACTGACGTGGACATCGACATGAGCATCCTGCGCACGCTGGAGCGGGAGAAGGAGATCTCGTTCGACGTCCTCGTCGAGGCGATCGAGCAGGCGCTCCTCACCGCCTACCACAAGACCCCGGGCGCGCAGGAGCGCTCCCGCGTCGTGCTCGACCGGAAGTCCGGCCACGTGAGCGTGCTCGCCACCGAGCTCGACGAGGACGGCAACCCCGTCGGCGAGTACGACGACACCCCGGCCGACTTCGGCCGGATCGCCGCCACGACGGCGAAGCAGATCATGCTCCAGCGGCTGCGGGACGCCGAGGACGACGTGAAGTTCGGGGAGTTCTCCGGGCGCGAGGGCGACCTGATCAGCGGTGTCATCCAGCAGGGCCGCAACCCCGACGACGTGCTCGTCGACCTCGGCAAGATCGAGGCCGTCATGCCGCTCGCCGAGCGGGTCGCGGGGGAGGACTACACCCACGGCACCCGGATCAAGGCGCTGGTCACCAGCGTGCGCAAGGGGATGCGCGGCCCGCAGATCACGCTGTCGCGCTCCCACCCCAACCTGGTGCGCAAGCTCTTCGCGCTCGAGGTGCCCGAGATCGCCGACGGCACCGTCGAGCTCGCCGCGATCGCCCGCGAGGCGGGACACCGCACCAAGATCGCGGTGAAGTCCACCGTCTCCGGTGTCAACGCCAAGGGCGCCTGCATCGGCCCGATGGGCCAGCGGGTGCGCAACGTGATGGCCGAGCTGCACGGCGAGAAGATCGACATCGTCGACTGGAGCGACGATCCCGCCACCCTGGTCGCCAACGCGCTGTCGCCCGCCCGGGTCACCTCGGTCCAGATCCTCGACGCGGACGCCAAGGCGGCACGGGTGATCGTGCCGGACTACCAGCTCTCGCTGGCCATCGGCAAGGAGGGCCAGAACGCCCGCCTCGCCGCCCGCCTCACCGGCTGGCGCATCGACATCCGCTCCGACGAGGAACAGCCGCAGGCCTGACGCCGCCATGGTCGCGGCCACGATGTGCGCCGTCCGGCGGCGACACGCCGACGTCCGCGGCGTGTCGCCGCGTGGCGGCCGCACGTCCTGCACGCCTCCCGCTCACCCCGGCCGGTGCCGCCGGCGTACGTGGGGATGTATCGCCAGAGCCTCGACACCCACGCCGACCGGATCACTGCGGCGCGGATCCCGGTGGAGCGGATCGCCGGCCGCGTGCTCTTGGGCGCCGGAGGAGACGATGCCCTCTGGCCGTCGACGCTGTTCGCCGAGCGGATCCGCGCCCGGCGGGCTGCCGCGGGGCTCGACACGACCGTCGTGACCCATCCGGCGGCGGGGCATCGCGTGGTGCTGCCCGGCGAGACGCCTCCGGCTCCTCGCGCCGACCTCGCCCACGGCGGCACGCCGGAGGCGGACCTCGAGCTCGGTGCCGCCGTCTGGCACGAGCTGGTGCGCGCGCTCCGCGCCTGACGCTCGCGCGGCCGGTGCCACGATGTGCGCCGTCCGGCCCCGACACGCCGACGCGCTCGGCGTGTCGC
>NZ_JASGDD010000236.1:0-4770 GCF_047607365.1 Nocardioides sp.
CTGGCGCTGTGTACTTTGCTGGCCTGGGTGCTGGCGCGCGCGCTCGACGGCCTCACGCTGGGCGAGGCCACCGCCGACCCACGACGGCGGCCGTGGCCCTGGCTGCCGTACGTCGCCGCCGCACTCGTCGTCCTCGTCGCCGTCGTGACCCTCATCGTCGCGAGCCGGCAGGCGGGCTCCGACGACGGGGCTCGTGGCGACGCCTCATCCTCGGCGAGCACGGGCTCGTCGGCCTCGCCCACCGCCGAGGGCGTGCGCGCCTTCGTCGCGGACTACCTGGCGACGGCGCCCACGGACCCCGCCGCCGGCTTCGCGATGCTCACCCCGGCGTACCAGGGCGAGAGCGGCGGGCTCAGCGGCTACGAGGCCTTCTGGAGCAAGGTGTCGATCACGGACATCGGCGAGCCGTCGGTCCAGCTCGACCCGCTCGAGGCGACCTACACCTACTCCTACACGCTCCCGAAGAAGGGGACGATCACCGAGACCGTCACCCTGAGCCTGACGTACGACGGCTCGCGCTACCTCATCGCCGGGGCTCGGTCCTAGCGCCCGGTCCTCGGGCCCCCATCCGGGGCCCGCGCCCAGGGCGCTCGGGGTCGCGGCACAATGGACCCATGGCGAAGAAGAGCTGGTCCGACCTGACGCCGCTCCAGCAGGGCCTGGTGGTGACGGGCGGAGCCGTCGAGTTCCTCGTGACGACGTGGGCGCTGCGCGACCTCTCCCGCCGCCCGGCCGCCGAGGTCCGCGGCCCGAAGATCGCCTGGGCCCTCGCCTCGATCGTCCAGCCCGTCGGCCCCGTCGCCTACCTCGTCGCCGGCCGCCGCTGGGCGGCGTAGAACCCGCCAGGGCAGCCACGAGCTCGTCCTCTCGCCTAGGCTTGAGGGATGAGTGAGCCGGGCCGGAGTCTTGTCGTCCCGCCCGCTCCCGGGCTGCCTTCCGGGGCCGTCATTCCGGCCGCCGAGCTGGTCGAGCGCTTCTCCCGCTCGCCGGGGCCGGGCGGTCAGTCGGTCAACACCGCCGACACCAGGGTCGAGCTGCTGTTCGCGCCGGGCACGTCCACGGCGTTCACCCCGTCGCAGCGTGCCCGGATCCTCCGCACCCTGGCCGACCGCATCACGCACGGCCAGATCTCGGTGACCGCCTCGGAGCATCGCTCCCAGCTGCGCAATCGCGTCGCCGCTCGCGAGCGCCTCGTGGCCCTCCTCCGCGAGGGCGTCGCCCCGCCTCCCCCGCCCCGCCGCGCGACCAGGCCGAGCAAGGCCGCTCAGCGCCGCCGCGTCGAGTCGAAGAAGCTGGCCGGTCGCACCAAGGCACTCCGCGGCCGCGTTCGCGACCTCTGATCGCGAGCTCAGGGCTTATCGGGCCCTCCGTCCTTGGGCGGAAGCGTGGCGACGTACGCCGCGCCCCGCTCGATCCACTCGCTCAGGGCGCCGTCGTCCACGACCGCCTCGGCCGGCACCCGCAGCCAGCCGTCCATCTCGCGCCCGCGCATCACCATCCGACTGGCCACGCCGCCGACGAGGGCCTCGCTCTCGCTCGGGTCGACCCGCACCATCAGCCCGCCCCGACCACTCACCGCGATCGCCATGTGGCCGCCGACCACGAAGGCAAGCCCACCGAACATCCGCTTCTCCACGACTCCGCCCGCCTCCGGGACCGTCGCGATCAGCTCACGGATGCGGTCGGCCAGCTCGACGTCGTACGCCATCCGGCGATCCTGCCACCGCGGCGCTCCCGCGGGAAACATCTGTTGCCGCATCGGTGAGCTGTCGATCCGACAGGCAACACCCGTTGCCGGGCCCGACCACGCCGGCAAGGACCCGCACGCTCAGTTGTTGAAGCGGAACTCCACGACGTCGCCGTCCTGCATGACGTAGTCCTTGCCCTCCATGCGGACCTTGCCGACCTCGCGGGCCTTGGCGACCGAGCCGGCGGCCATCAGGTCGTCGAAGGAGACGATCTCGGCCTTGATGAAGCCCTTCTGGAAGTCGGTGTGGATGACGCCCGCGGCCTCGGGGGCGGTGGCGCCCTGGGGGATCTCCCAGGCGCGGACCTCCTTGGGCCCGGCGGTGAGGTAGGTCTGCAGGCCCAGCGTGGCGAAGCCGACGCGCGCGAGCTGGTGCAGACCGGACTCCTCGATGCCGAGGTCGGCGAGCATCTCGGCGGCCTCCTCGTCGGTCATCTCGATCAGCTCGGACTCGATCTTGGCGTCGAGGAAGATCGCCTCCGCGGGCGCGACGATCTCCCGCATCCGCTCCTTCAACTCCACGTCGGCGAGCTCGTCGGTGTCGCAGTTGAAGACGTAGATGAACGGCTTCGCGGTCAGCAGCGTCAGCTCGCGGATCAGGTCGCGGTCGATCGAGGTGGCCGAGATCGGGGTGCCGGCCTCGAGCGCCGCCTTGGCCTCGACCACCGCGGCGAGCTTCGGCGCGGTCTCCTTGCGGATCCGTGCCTCCTTCTCCAGCCGCGGGATCGCCTTCTCGACGGTCTCGAGGTCGGCCAGGATCAGCTCGGTCTGGATGGTGGAGATGTCCGACGCGGGATCGACGGCCCCGTCCACGTGCGTGACGTCGTCGTCGCGGAAGACCCGCGTCACCTGGCAGATCGCGTCGCCCTCGCGGATGTTGGCGAGGAACTTGTTGCCCAGCCCCTCCCCCTGCGACGCTCCGCGGACGATGCCGGCGATGTCCACGAACTGCACGGTGGCGGGCAGCAGCCGCTCGGAGCCGTAGATCGTGGCGAGCTCGGCCAGCCGCGGGTCCGGGACCCCGACCACGCCGACGTTCGGCTCGATCGTCGCGAACGGGTAGTTCGCCGCGAGCACGTTGTTCTTGGTCAGCGCGTTGAAGAGCGTCGACTTGCCCGCGTTGGGGAGCCCGACGATGCCGATGGTGAGAGCCACGGTCGCTGAGTTTATGGGCGGGTACGACGTGCGGCTGAATCCGCCGCCCGCACCTCCCGTGCCACCGTGGACAGATCCCCCTGCCACGGGGCGCCGTGGCCCGGCAGCACCCAGGTGGCGTCGAGCCCGGCGAGCCGCTCGAGCGAGGCCAGCGCCTCCGCGGGCTCGTCGGTGAACGGCGCCGGCTGGAGGCCGACCCGGCCGGTCAGCACGTCGCGGGTGGTCAGCGCGTCACCGACGAAGACGGCCCCGACGGCCGGGACGTGCACCGCGACGCTGCCGGGCGAGTGGCCTGGCATGCCGATGATCCGCGGCTCTCCCGGCAGCGGCAGCGCGTCACCGTCGTGGACCTCGACGACCTCGGTGAGCCAGGTCGTGCGCAGGCCGCCCTTGCGCATCGCGTAGCCGAGGAAGCCGAGGACGGCGCCGAGTCGCCTGGCGCCCATCGGCGTCTTCGGCTTGTCGCCGCCCTTCGCCCGGTCGGCGTCGGCCTCGTGGACGTAGACCGGCACGCCGTGGTCGCGGCGCAGCCGCTCGGCGAAGCCGACGTGGTCGGAGTCGCCGTGCGTGAGGACCAGCCCGCGCACGTCGGCAGGGGTGCGCCCCAGCAGGGCCAGCTCGGCGACGAGCTCCCTCCAGTGGCCGGGCAGCCCAGCGTCGATCACGGTGACGCCCTCGGGCGCGTCGACCAGGTAGGCGGCGACGATGTCGTTGCCGATCCGGTGCAGGTGTGGCGCAAGCTCCATGTCGTCTCTCCTCCGGGACTTTCGGTGAGGTCCAGCGCTAACATGGCTAAGATACGTAGCCATCATGGCTAACGTCAATAGCCATAGGAGACGCGATGCCCGCCCCCGACCGCACCTCACTCGCGGAGATCGTCGCCGCGGGCCGACGCCTCCTCGAGACGGGCGGACCGAGCCGCGTGACCATGCAGGCCGTGGCAGGCGAGGTCGGCGTACGCGCTCCGTCGCTCTACAAGCGGGTCAGGGACCGCGAGGCCCTGCTCGACCTCATCCTCGCCGCGACCGCCGAGGACCTGGCCGGCGCGCTCGAGGCGACCGACGGCACGTTCCCCGAGCTCGCTCGGGCCTACCGGGCCTTCGCCCACGACCAGCCCGAGGGCTTCCGGCTGATGCTCGCCTCGCAGTCCGACCCGGCGACGATCGCCCGCACGAGTGCGCCGGTCCTCGACGCGGCCGAGGCGCTGGTGGGCGCGGGCGAGGCCCTCGAGGCCGCCCGGCTCCTCACGGCCTGGACCGCGGGCTTCATCACGATGGAGCTGGCCGGCGCCTTCCGGCTCGGCGGCGACGTCGACGAGGCCTTCGAGTTCGGGCTCGCCACCCTCGCCGCCGCGCTCAGCCGCTGACGGGCATCAGGCTCCGCACCTCGTCGACGTCGCTCAGCACCGCGGCGTTCAGCGCCATCAGGTCGAGCCCGGCGCGATGCAGCGAGGAGGAGTACGCCGCTGTCGCGTCGGCCGCGACGAGCACCTGCCAGTCGTGCTGCATGGCGTCGTTGACCGTCGACAGCACGCAGCACTCGGTGGTGAGGCCGCCGACGACCAGCCAGTCGATCCCCGCCGCCCTCAGCCGCGCGTCGAGATCGGTCCGCACGAAGCCGGAGTAGGCGTCCTTGCGCACCCGCAGCTCCCCCTCCGCCGGGCTCAGCGGGCCGAACCACGCGGCGCCCGGCGTGCCCGCGAGACAGGGCCGGGCGTCGCCCATCGCGAGGTCGCGCGCGCCCTGGCGCAGCCAGTTGTCGGAGGTCCAGGACATCTGCTGCGTCGCCAGCTCGACCCAGACGACCGGCACCCCGGCGGCCCGGGCGGCGTCGACCAGCCGCGCCATCGCCTCGACCGCGGCGCCGAC
>NZ_JASGDD010000237.1:0-23435 GCF_047607365.1 Nocardioides sp.
GCACCGACCGCGGTCGCCCGCGAGAGCGGCGCGTCGCCGCCTCCCCCGCCGGCGGCGGCGCGGCGGACGAGGAGCCAGGCGGCCAGCCCGAGGACCGGGACGGCGACGAAGACCCAGCGCCAGCCGAGCAGGTCCGCGACGGTGGCGGCGAGCACCGGGCCGACAAGCGCGGGCAGCACCCAGGCCGCGGCCAGCACGGTGAACGCACGCGGGCGCAGGCTCTCGGGATAGGCCTGGGCGACCACGACGTAGAGCCCGACCGAGTAACCGCCGGCGCCGAGCCCCTGCAGCAGCCGGCCGAGCAGGAAGGGCAGCATCGACGGCGCGACGCCGCACCCCAGGCTGCCGACGGCGAAGACCGCCACGCCGAGCGTGATCGCGGGGCCGGGACCGCGGCGGTCGATCCACGGGCCGGCGACGGTCAGGCCCAGCACCTGCCCGGCCATGGGGGCCGCGAAGGCGACCGCGTAGAGCGAGAGGCCGTCGAGGTCGGCGGCGATCTCGGGCATCACCGTGGCGACAGCGAGCGACTCGAAGGCGAAGAGGAACGCCAGGCAGAAGACCCCGAAGGTGGTCGGCAGGTGACGCCCGCGCCAGACGGACGTCACCCGAGGTCGGTCGCGAGCAGGTCGTCGACCGTCTCGCGCCGCACGATCGTGCGGGCCACGCCGTCACGCACCGCGACCACGGGCGGGCGCAGGGCGTGGTTGTAGTTCGACGCCATCGAGCGGCCGTAGGCGCCGGTGGCCGGGACCGCGACGAGGTCGCCGGGCCGGATGTCGCCCGGGACGAACTCGTGCTTGACGACGATGTCGCCGGCCTCGCAGTGCTTGCCGACGATCCGGGCGAGCACCGGCGCGGCGTCGCTCGCCCGGCCGGCGAGGGTGGCGGAGTAGTCGGCGTCGTAGAGCGCGGTGCGGATGTTGTCGCTCATCCCGCCGTCGACGCTGACGTAGGTCCGCGAGACTCCCCCGTCGAGCGCGACCTGCTTGACCGTTCCGACGGTGTAGACCGTGCACATCGCCGGCCCGACGATCGCACGGCCGGGCTCGATCGACAGGTGCGGCTCCTCGATGCCCAGCCCGCGGCACTCGTGGGCGACGATCTCGCGCATGCCGGCAGCGAGCTCGGCGGCCGGGCGCGGGTCGTCCTGGGAGGTGTAGGCGATGCCGAAGCCGCCGCCGAGGTCCATCTCCGGCATCACGTGGCCGAGCTCGGCGGCGATCTTCGCGTGCAGGGCGAGCACCCGGCGGGCGGCCACCTCGAAGCCGGCGGTGTCGAAGATCTGGGAGCCGATGTGGCTGTGCAGGCCGCGCAGGTCGATGCCCGGATGGGCCAGCACCCGGCGTACGGCCTCGAAGGCGGCTCCGCCGGCGATGGAGAAGCCGAACTTCTGGTCCTCGTGGGCCGTGGCGATGAACTCGTGGGTGTGCGCCTCCACGCCCGCGGTCACCCGCACCATGACCCGCGCAGGCGTCCCGGTCTCGGCCGTGATGGCGCCGACCCGCTCGATCTCCTCGAAGGAGTCGACGATGATCCGGCCGACCCCCGCGACGATCGCGCGGCGAAGCTCCATCGCGGTCTTGTTGTTGCCGTGGTAGCCGATCCGCTCGGGGTCGATGCCCGCGCGCAGCGCGACGCTCAGCTCGCCGTCGGAGCAGACGTCGAGGCAGAGCCCCTCCTGGTCCACCCAGCGCGCGACCTCGGTGCACAGGAACGCCTTGCCGGCGTAGTAGACGTCGGCCGGGGCGAAGGCGTCGCGGAACGCGCGGGCACGCTCCCGGAAGTCCGTCTCGTCGAGGACGTACGCCGGGGTGTTGACGTTCGCGACCAGCTCGGGGACCGACAGGCCCCCGATGTGGAGCTCACCGTCGCGCTTCTCCGCCGTGCGCGACCACAGCTCGGGCATCAGGGCGTTGACGTCCTCGGGCTCCTTGAGCCAGACCGGACTGGTGCCGGTGAACGAGCCCGGCGAGAGGTGGGAGCTCACATCCGCTCCGGGGCGCTGACGCCGAGGAGGTCCAGGCCGTTGGCGAAGACGATCCGGGTGGCGGCGACGAGCGCGAGGCGGGCGCCGTGCAGGTCGGTGGGCTCCTCGTCGCCGCGGGGCAGCACCCGGCAGTTGTCGTAGAACCGGTGGTAGATGCCGGCGGTCTCTTCGAGGTAGCGCGCGACCCGGTGCGGCTCGCGGAGCTGGGCGGCCCGGGCGACGACCCGTGGGAACTCGGCGAGGGCGCGCAGCAGCTCGCCCTCCTTCTCGTGGTCGAGCAGCTCGACGTGGTCGCCGGGCTCGAGGCCGAGGTCGGCCGCGTTGCGCAGGATCGAGGAGACGCGGGCGTGGACGTACTGCACGTAGTAGACCGGGTTGGCGCTCTCGGCCTTGGTCCACAGGTCCAGGTCGATGTCGATGTTGGAGTCCGAGCTGTAGCGCGCGAGGGCGTAGCGGGCGGCGTCCTTGCCGATCGCGGTGACCAGGTCGTCCAGCGTGATGACGGTGCCGGCGCGCTTGGACATCCGGACCGGCTCGCCGTCCTTGACCAGGTTGACCATCTGGCCGATGAGCAGCTCGAGGTTCTCCCCGGGCTTGTCGCCGAAGGCGGCGCACATCGCCATCATCCGGCCGACGTAGCCGTGGTGGTCCGCGCCGAGCATGATGATGCAGCGGTCGAAGCCCCGTTCGCGCTTGTCGAGGTAGTACGCCAGGTCGCCGGACAGGTAGGCGCCCTGGCCGTCCGACTTGATGATGACGCGGTCCTTGTCGTCGCCGAACCGCTCGGACGCCAGCCAGATGGCTCCGTCCTTCTCGTAGGTGTTGCCGAGCTCGGTGAGCCGGTCGATCGCGTGCTTCACGGCGCCCGACTCGTGCAGGTTGTTCTCGTGGAAGTAGACGTCGAAGTCCACGCCGAAGTCGTGCAGCGTCTGCTTGATCTCCTCGAACATCATCTCGACGCCGAGCGCGCGGAACCGCTCCTGCGCCTCGTCGTCCGGCAGGGCGAGGACGCCGGGCTCGGCCGCGGCGACCGCGGCGGCGATGTCGTGGATGTACTGCCCGCCGTAGCCGTCCTCGGGGGCCGGCCTCCCCTGGGCGCTCGCCAGCAGGGACCGCGCGAAGCGGTCGATCTGGGCACCGTGGTCGTTGAAGTAGTACTCCCGGGTGACGTCGGCGCCCGACATCGTGAAGACCCGGCCGAGCGCGTCCCCGACGGCCGCCCAGCGAGTGCCGCCCAGGTGGATCGGTCCGGTCGGGTTGGCCGAGACGAACTCCAGGTTGACCCTCTCGCCGGCGAACGCATCGTTGCCGCCGTACCGCTCGCCGGAGGCGAGGATGTCGAGAGCGACCTTGCCCTGCGCGCCGGAGGCGACGGTGATGTTGAGGAAGCCCGGCCCGGCGATCTCGACGCCCGCGACGCCATCGGCCTCGGCCAGCCTCGCCGCGACCAGCTCGGCCAGCGCGCGGGGGCTCGTGCCCTGCCCCCCGATCAGGGTGCGCCGTGCCAGCTGCATCGCCACGTTGGTGGCGTAGTCGCCGTGCCCCTTCTGCCGCGGGCGCTCCACCGTGACCGTGCTCGGCACGCCGTCGGCCAGGGTGAGCGCACCCTCGTCGGCCAGGCGCGTCAGGACGTCGACGATCGCGGAGGAGAGCTGCTCGGGGTTCACCCCCCAAGCCTATCGGCGCAGCGCCACCGACTTCGCGGCGCCACCGGCGAGCACCCGGACGCGCTTGGCGCCCGACTTCACCCGCAGTACCACCCGCTCGCTGCTCCCGGCGGCCAGCGCCGGAGCCGTCCTCGCCGCCAGGGCTCGCTTGCCCCGCTTGACGCTCACCGGGAACGCCGCGACCGGCGTCGTCGCACGGTTGCGGACGCGGACGGCGATCCGCCAGCGGCCGCCGTGCAGCCTGCGGACGGCGACCTTGAGGATCTGGATCCGGCCGCTGGCGGACACCGGCGAGGACGTGGCGCCTGGGGCGGAGGTGGAGGTGGAGGCGGCGGCCGGGATCGGCTCGCCGTTGAGGACGGCGATCAGCGCCGCCGCCCGCGGGACGCCGAGCCCGGTGGAGTCGTCGTACCCGTCGAGGCGACTCAGGGTGGCGAGGTTCCCGAGGGTGCGCAGGCTCGGGATCACGGCGGAGGTCGAGTCGGAGGTGTCGGTGTAGTCGGAGCGGACGTTGGCCAGGAGGCTGGTGCCGTTGGCCGTGGCGACGCCGACCGGGTCGTAGAAGAGCGAGGCCCGGTTGCCGGCGTCCTTCGAGGCCGCGTAGAGCGTCGGCGTCGGCAGCCCGAGGCCGCTGCCGTGGTGCTGGACCGCGAGCGCCATCAGGCCGGCGAAGAGCGGGCTCGCCAGGGACGTCCCGCCGATGCGGTACTCGCTGTAGCGGTCGGTGCCGTCGGGGAAGGTCTGCGTCTGGCCGACGAGCATGCCCGTGGTCGGGTCGCCGAGCAGCGACAGGTCCGGCAGCACGCGGCCGGGCGTCGAGGTGACGCCGTCGTACGTCGTGAGCGAGTCGGGCACCACGCCCTTCTGCCAGTCGGGCTCGGCGTACGTGCTGGACACGCCGCCACCGCCCGCGCCCCCGTAGGTGTAGCTGCCGAGGTTCCAGCTCTGGTTGTCGGCGTTGCGGAGGTACTTCCGCGTCCCCCAGTAGCTCTCGAACTGCCGCTGGCCGTCGGCGCCGATCGCGAGGGTCGTGCCGCCGACCGCGACGACGCCGGGGCTGGTGGCGGGGTAGTCGGCGGTCCGGTCGGCGCCGCCCTCGGTCTCGTCGCCGTCGTCGCCGGAGCTGAAGGCGATCGTGATGCCCGTGGCGGCCGCCTGGTCGGTGATCTGGTCAAGCAGCGCCTGGTCCGACGGCAGCGGGCTGTCGCTGGAGGTGCCGAAGGAGTTGCTGATGACCTGCACCTGGCCGCCCTCCACCAGGGCGCCGATCGCGAGATACAGGAACGGCCCGTACGGCGTCACGCCGGTCTGGTAGACGATCGTGGCGTCCGGCGCCATCGAGTGGACGGCCTCCACGTCGAGGGTCTCCTCCCCCGCCCAGCCGTCGGGGTCGATCAGGCCGATGCCCGTCGGGTCCTCCGGGATCTGCTGCACCCCGACCGGGACGTTCTCGACGAACTGCCCGTCGGCGAACGGCTGCTCGCCGTGGCTCGTGGCGTAGGTGTTGGCGTCCTCCAGGATGGTGTCGGAGGCGTAGGCGTCCACGATGCCGACGCTGACGCCCTTCCCGGTCAGGCCGGTCTGCTCCAGGCCGTAGGCCTTGCGCAGCTGGCGGCCCTCGTAGCCGCAGACGCTGTACTTCTGCGAGGCGCCGTTGTAGGCGGGCGCGTCGGTCGCGGTGAGCTGGCCGTAGTAGCTGCCGCACGGCCGGGCGTTCAGGAAGACCGCGCTGGCGTCCGCGTCCACCCCGCCCGCGCCGCCCGTGGCGTCGGTGTCGGTGTCGGTGCGGTGGGCGGGCACGAGCGGAGCGCTCTGGGACAGCCCCGCGACGTTGCTCACCAGCCCGCTGAGGGCGGCCGGGATCACGGGGTCGGTGAGGGTCTTGCGCAGGCTCAGGCCGCCGACGTCGGCGAGGGTGAAGCTGGTCCGGAAGACGCTCGCGGCCACGCCGGCCGGCGCGTGCACCGCGAGGTAGGAGCCGTTGGCCGTCGCTCCGTCGACGGTGATCCCGAGTGACGCGAGGACGGTCCTCGTCGCCGTCACCGTCGCCGAGGTCGGCGCGAACCGCTGCTGGTACTCCGCCTGCGTCAGGTAGTGGTGGTACGACGGCGAGGCCGGGTCGTTCACCTCACGGGCCAGCGCGTGGAGGCCCGCGCGGTCGCGGGTGGCGAGCTGGACGACGAAGTCGATGTCGTCGCCGGACGCCACGGCGGAGGCCGGGACGGCATGGGCGGGGACTGCGGCGGTGAGCGGGAGGAGGGCACCGGCGGCGATGAGGGCGAGGCTGCGCACGAAGAGGGCAACGACCCTCCGCGCGCCGGGGTGACGGCACGGCCGGTAACGATGTGGGTAACGACCCGGTTTCAGTTCGGGGGCCGCTCACCCTGTAGTCTCCAACCCGCACCGGCCCGGCGTCAGCCGCGCCCGTGCGTGGCCTCCGTAGCTCAGGGGATAGAGCACTGGTTTCCGGTACCAGGTGCCGCAGGTTCGAATCCTGCCGGGGGCACCCCATGGTCGAAGTTCGAACATGCGACACCGCAAACAGCGTCGTCGGCTCTGACTTCGCCGTCTTCGTCGATGTAGACCTTGGTGAAGAAGGCTTGGTTGCCGCCGACCCTTGGCTGAGCGCTTCCAGAGCCGACCTCGGGTCCCGATCTCCTGACCCCTCCCAGATCGGATACATGTCTTGCACTTGGCCTGTTGAACAAATGTTGAACACGGGAGTAGGTTTGATGCCATGACGTCGATCGGGTTTCGTCCCACAGCCGAAGACGAGCGCATCCTGCGCGAGGCCGCCCGCCCCGGAGAGAGCACCTCGGACACGCTGCGCCGCGCCCTGCGGCTGCTGGACCACGAACGGTGGCTCGGCCGATTCCACGCCGATGCCGAACGACTCAAAGATGAGGACGTCAACGCCGAACCGGAAGCCTGGTGATCCGCGGAGCCGTCTACCGCATCGACCTCGGCCAAGCACGCGGTCACGAGCAACGCGGAAGACGCCTGGGCCTGGTGGTCTCGCCCTCGGAGTCACCGTTGTCGGTCGCGACCATCGTCCCGACGTCGACCTCGGCTCAGCCGGCGATCCACCGGCCCGAGCTCGAGGTCGCCGGGCGGGCGACCCGGATGCTGGTCGATCAGATCCGCTCGATCGACACCGACTATCTGGTCGGTGACCCAGTGGACTACCTCTCCCGCGACCAGATGGCCGAAGTGGAGCTCGCGTTGGCGCACTACCTCGGCATCGCCTCCATCGCACCGCCGCGATCCCGATAGCCCCGATGCGTGCCTGCCCGCTGCACCAGCGGCGCATTGGCGTGATTCATCCGTTGATCGCGCGGGACCGGCCGACGAGGTCGGCCATCGCCCTCTGAAAGTCGTCGCGTCGTTGCTGACTCCAGCCCGCAGTCAACTCGTCGAACACCCGCTCCTGCCACGCGTGGGCCTGCCGCAGGACTGTATGCCCGCTGGGTGTGACAGTGACCTCGCGTCTGCGGCCATCAGAGGGGGTGACGGCCAACGTCACGTACCCAGCGTCGACCGCGCTCTTGATCAGACGCGACGCGCCACTCTGGTCGATGCCGATCTCCTCCGCGACCGCGTTCACCGTCGCGGCCTCCGCGCGGTGGACGAGTGCAGCAACAGCGTCCGTCGCCAGGACCAGCCGTCCCTGCTCGGCGACAGAGGCATCGCCTGCGGTGGCACGCCGTGACCAATGCCGCACGAAACCGAACAGGAGTTGCCCCGGTCCCGGCGCACTCATTCGGTCGCAGCCATCTCGCGACAGATGTATGCCAAGTCCAGCGCCGACCTCAGATCGGGCAAGCGCAGCGCAGCCGAGACCTTCCCGCCCGCAACCCGGAACACCGTCGCCACACGAGTCGGCGCCTGATTCTCGGGCCACGTCGCCTCCTCCTCGACCACCATCAGCCGCCCGCTGATCGGATGCCACGAGCGCGGCACCAGCCGGATACCGGACCGCTCCACCCAACCAGCGAACTGCTCTGGCGAGATCGGGCCCGCACCTTTCGGCCCGAGCACGACGACCGGGTCGCGAACCGCTGCCGCCGACCGGCGCAGATCACCAGAGCTCACAGCATCGTGCCACTCGTTGATTGCCTCTTCCAGGTCTGACTCCATCAGCCAAGTATATGCGAATCGCATATACTTGGCGAGTGCGCGTCAAGAACCTCCTGGCCGACTCGCTGCCGCCTGTCGAGGCTAGTCCGTCGCCCGCGGGGGCAGCAGGTCAGCGAGGGTCAGGCCCTCGCAGGGCTCGAGGTCGTTCGTCTGCGGGAGCCAGATCAGCGGCACCGGGGATGAGGCGTCACGTCCGGGCGAGAGGATGACGTTCCCGCCCGCGTCGTAGGCGAAGGGGATGAGCGAGGCCAGCCGCGGGAATCGCACCCCCATCGCGGCCTCCGTCGCGTCGATGACGGCATCGTCCACCGGAGGGCCGTCGCCGTCCCAGGCCGTCGCGCCCGCATTCATCGCGCTCCCCCGCCGCCAGCGTCGCGCTGGCGTGCCGCGAGCCATCCGATCAGGTCGTCCGTCACGAACTCGCCCTCACCGGGCACGTCCTCGCGCAGCGCGCCCAGGTCGAGCAGGAACACCTCAGCGGCGTCCCTGCCCCGCGCCGGGTCGAACCCGGGGCCCGTGGCGCGCATGAGCAGGCCCCGTCCGCCGCTGTCGTCGCCGACGAGCGACCAGCCGGGGGCATACTCGGCCACCTCGTAGGTCTCGTTGCGCTCCTCGATGTCGTCCGGGCCGTAGACGGTGATCCCGTCGGGGAGCGACAGGTCCGCGGTCGTGCGCCACAGCTCGGCGACCGTGGGGTTCGGCGCGGTCTCCTCCGATGCCGACGACGGGGAGCCCGGGCGGAGCGCGGGCTGCTCGGCGCACTCCCGCAGCCACTCCTCGTACAGCGGGCCGGCGGGGTTGAGCCGGCGCACGAACCCCGCATCGGTCGCATCCGGCGGCACCGTCCCCGCGATCAGCAGCACCCCCTGGCGTTCGGCGCCGGCCCCGAAGAGCCCCGCGACGTCGAGCAGTCGGAGCGCCTCCTCGATGGACGCGAGCCGGAGTGCGTACTCCGCCTCGAAGGCATCGCCGCCGAGGCCGGACAGCTCGCCCCGCGCGGCGAGGGCGCGGCTCACGCCGGCGAAGTGCTCGTCGTATCCCCACGTGGCGTACGGCGTGCCGGCGAGGTCCCATCGCTCGAGTCCCTCGGCGGCGTCCGCCTCGAGCGAGCACGCGGACAGGTACGGGGCGCGCGCCTCACCGGAGGTCAGCAGGGCGACCGCGTAGAAGCGCTGCGGGTGCTGCTCACGCAGGGTCGCGATGGCTGCGCCGGCAGCCGAGGCAAGGGCGCGGCTGAGGTCGGGGTCGGATCGCGGACGCACCGGCACTCGCTGGGACACACGCGCCTCACTCACCGCGCTCACCGCGCGCGAAGGGCTTGAAATCGCGCTCCGCGAACGCCTCGAACTCCCGACGGACTCGCCCGACCCGAACCTGCGCGTGAGCATCGTACCCAGCTCGCTCCCGAGCACCGGTGCAGCGCGACCGGCAACCGACTCGGTGAAGATCTCGGCGCCGTCGAGACGGCCGTCTCCGAACTCCCGCAGCCACCACACGTACGACGGCGGAAGCGCGAACCCGAGCCGCGACTCCGCGTCGCGGACCACGCGCCGGGGACACGGTGTCCCTCGACCCACTCGAATCGCGGCGACGAGCGGAGCCTCGCCGCGAGTGCGTCGAAGGCAGGCTCGGCGCGCGGAGCTGACACGCCACGATCGTAACCACAGGTGCGCCCTCGCTCGGCCGGGCCGCCGTGACGGGCGGCAGCCTGACCGAGCGGCGACGCATCAGAGCTTGGTGTCGATCAGGAGGCCGCTCTGGAGGACCGAGGCGAGCTGGTCGTAGGAGACGCCGCTCGCCGAGGCGAGGTCGGCGAGCGCGTCTGGGTCGGTGCCAAGCAGGCCGGCGAGCAGATTGGTGGTGGCCTCGGAGCTGGTCGAGAGGCCGGAGTAGCGTCATGGGGCATGACGCCGACCGACCTGCTGAAGGACGCCTTCGGGCGCATCGCCGAGGATCTGCCCGCGCTGCTCGAGGGGCTGACCGAGGAGCAGCTGACCACCCGGCTCGGCCCCGAGGCCAACACCATCGCCTGGCTGGTCTGGCACCTGACTCGCGTCCAGGACGACCACGTCGCCGGCGTCGCCGGCACCGAGCAGGTGTGGATCGCCCAGGGGTTCGCCGAGCGCTTCGGCCTGCCCTTCGACGTCACGGCGCACGGCTACGGCCAGTCGACCGAGGAGGTCGGGCAGGTGCGCGCCTCGGCCGAGCAGTTGGCGGCGTACTTCGCCGCGACGCACGTCGCGACCGTCGCCTTCCTCGACACGGTGACGCCCGAGGACCTCGACCGCGTCGTCGACACCCGCTGGGACCCGCCGGTGACGCTCGGCGTGCGCCTGGTGAGCGTGATCAACGACGACACCCAGCACCTCGGCCAGGCGGCCTTCGTCAAGGGCATCCTCGAGAGCGGTGCCGCCTGAATCGCCTCACCGGCCGCCCGTAGGGAGAATGGCCTCATGCGCATCGCAGAGAACGTCGTGGAGCTCGTGGGCAACACCCCGCTCGTGCGGCTCCGCCAGGTGGTCCCGACCGGGCCGGTGGTGGCCGCCAAGGTCGAGTACCTCAACCCCGGCGGCAGCAGCAAGGACCGGATCGCCGGCGCGATGGTCGACGACGCCGAGGCCGCGGGCCTCCTCCAGCCGGGCGGGACGATCGTCGAGCCGACCAGCGGGAACACCGGCGTCGGCCTGGCGCTGGTCGCCCAGCAGCGCGGCTACAAGTGCGTCTTCGTCTGCCCCGACAAGGTGAGCGAGGACAAGCGCAACGTCCTCAAGGCGTACGGCGCCGAGGTGGTCGTCTGCCCGACGGCCGTGCCCCCGGAGCACCCCGACAGCTACTACAACGTCAGCGACCGCCTGGCGGCCGAGCCCGGCGCCTGGAAGCCGGATCAGTACTCCAACCCGGCCGGCCCGCGCTCGCACTACGAGACGACCGGTCCGGAGATCTGGCGCGACACCGACGGCCGGGTCACCCACTTCGTGGCCGGCGTCGGCACCGGCGGCACGATCACGGGCACCGGCCGCTACCTCAAGGAGGTCAGCGACGGCGCGGTCAGGGTGATCGGCGTCGACCCCGAGGGCTCGGTCTACTCCGGCGGCACCGGCCGCCCCTACCTCGTCGAGGGCGTGGGCGAGGACTTCTGGCCGAGTGCCTACGACCCCGAGATCGCCGACGAGATCATCGCGGTCTCCGACGCGGACGCGTTCGAGATGACCCGCCGCCTCGCCCGCGAGGAGGGCCTGCTCGTGGGCGGCTCGTGCGGCATGGCGGTCGTCGCGGCGGCGAAGGTCGCCGAGACCGCCGGCCCCGACGCCGTCATCGTCGTGCTGCTGCCCGACGGCGGCCGGGGCTACCTGTCGAAGGTGTTCAACGACGACTGGATGCGCTCCTACGGCTTCCTCCGCACCACGCTCGAGGGCGCGACGCCGAGCGACCCGACGGTCGCGGAGGTGCTGCGCACGAAGTCGAAGACCGGCGACATGCCCGCCCTGGTGCACACCCACCCGAGCGAGACGGTGCGCGACGCGATCGAGATCCTGCGGGAGTACAACGTCTCCCAGATGCCGGTCGTCGGCGCCGAGCCTCCGATCGTCATGGGCGAGGTCGCCGGCTCGGTGAGCGAGCGGCACCTGCTCGACCTCGTCTTCACCGGCAAGGCGCACCTCACCGACGCGGTCGGCGACCACATGGAGCCCGCGCTCCCCCTCGTCGGCGCCGGCCAGCTCGTCTCCGAGGCGCACGTCCTCCTCACCGACTCCGACGCGCTGATGGTCGTCGACGACGGCAAGCCGCTCGGGGTGCTCACCCGCCACGACCTCCTCGGGATGCAGGTATGACCCACCACGACAGCAGCGACCGCCAGGGGTTCGCGACCCGCGCGATCCACGCCGGCCAGGAGCCCGACCCGCGCACCGGCGCGGTCAACGTGCCGATCTACGCCACCTCGACCTTCGCCCAGGACGGCGTCGGCGGATTGCGCGAGGGCTTCGAGTACGCCCGCACCGGGAACCCCACCCGCGCCGCGCTGGAGACCGCGCTGGCCGCGCTCGAGGGCGGCGCCCACGGTCGTGCGTTCTCCTCCGGCATGGCCGCGACCGACGCCGCGCTGCGCGCCATGCTCCGGCCCGGGGACCACCTCGTCATCCCCAACGACGCGTACGGCGGCACCTTCCGCCTGATCGACAAGGTGCTGGTCCACTGGGGCATCGACTACTCCGTCGCGCCCGTCGGCGACACCGAGGCGATCGCCGCCGCGATCCGGCCCGAGACGAAGCTGGTCTGGATCGAGTCCCCGACCAACCCGCTGCTCAACGTCGCCGACATCGCCGCCGTGGCGACGGCGACCCACGCGGCCGGAGCCCGGCTCGTGGTGGACAACACCTTCGCCACGCCGTTCTACCAGCGGCCGCTGGCGCTCGGAGCCGACGTCGTACTCCACTCGACGACGAAGTACCTCGGCGGCCACTCCGACGTCATCGGCGGCGCGCTCGTCACCGACGACGCCGAGCTCGACGCGGCGTTCGGCTTCCTGCAGAACGGCGCCGGCGGGGTGCCGGGCCCGTTCGATGTCTTCCTCACCCTGCGCGGGCTCAAGACGCTCGCGGTGCGGATGGAGCGGCACACCGCCAACGCACGGGCCGTGGTCGAGCTGCTGCGCGGGCACCCGGGGGTCTCCGAGGTGCTCTATCCCGGGTACGCCGGCATGGTCTCGATCCGGCTGGCCGGAGGTCGCGAGGCCGCGCTCGACCTGTGCAAGAAGCTCGAGATCTTCACTCTCGCGGAGAGCCTCGGCGGGGTGGAGTCCCTGGTCGAGCTCCCGGCGGCGATGACCCATGCCTCGACGGCCGGATCGCTGCTGGAGGTCCCCGACGACCTGGTCCGGCTCAGCGTCGGCATCGAGGACGTCGAGGACCTGCTCGGCGACCTCACCCGCGCCCTCGGCTGAGCGTCCACGTGTCCCGCACCGACATCAGCCGGATCGCCGAGAAGGGGCGTACCGAGCGCGCCGAGCTCGACACGCTGCTCGACGCGACCTGGCTGGGCCACGTCGCGCTGGTCCGCGAGGACGGCTGGCCGGTGGTCATCCCGACCGCGGTCGTCCGCGACGGCGACCGGCTGCTGCTGCACGGCTCGACCGGGTCGCCGTGGATGCGGACGGTCGCCGGCGGCGCTCCGGTCTCGGTCGCGGTCACCGCGGTCGACGGCGTCGTCGTGGCGCGCAGCGCCTTCGAGTCCTCGATCCACTACCGCAGCGCGGTGCTCTTCGGCACCTGCACCCGGCTGGAGGGCGCGGACAAGGAGCGGGCGCTCGACCTGCTCACCGACGGCCTCATCCCCGGCCGCACGGGCGAGGTGCGGCCGAGCACGCGGCGCGAGCTGGCGGCCACGATGGTGCTCGCGCTGCCGATCGCCGAGTGGTCGCTCAAGGTGAGCGACGACTTCAGCGAGGACCCGGACTCCGACGTCGCGGGCGACGCCTGGGCGGGCGTCGTGCCTCTCGCACCGCAGCGGCACGGCGCGCCGCTCCCCCACCCGGATCTCCGGCCCGGGATCGAGGTGCCCGCCAGCGTGCGCGCGCTGACCGGCGACGCCGGCCGGGCCGACGGCGCTACCTCAGGCGCTTGACCACCGTGGCGCGCAGCACCGTGCTGCCCTTGGTCGCCGTGATCCGGGCGGTGTAGCGCCCGCGCCTGGTGATCTTCGTGGTCAGCGAGAAGCTGCCGGCCGCGGTCGTCCTCAGCGTCCGGACCAGCTTCTTGCCCCGGTAGAGCTTCAGCGTGACGACGGAGCCGGACGGCACCGTCCCGGTGACCGTCGCCCGGTAGTGCTCCGGGCCGCGGTGGCGGCGGTGGCCGTGGTGGATGCGACGGAACACCATCCGCAGCGAGCCGATGGCCTTCTGCGGAGCCGACACCGGCACGGCCGCCGCGAGCGGCGCGGGGAGCGCGAAGCTGGGCGAGGTGGAGCCGGTGACGGTGTCCCCCGGGATCGTGAACGGCGCGTTCGCGACGAAGTCGGCGTAGCGGGGCGCGTTCGGCTTGACGACGGCGCCGGCGGCCCGCGCGTACGTCAGGAACGGCAGGCTGACCGAGCCGCCCGTGATCGTGACGGTGGACTGGGTGTAGGTCGGCAGCCACCACTCGGCGTCGGCCGGCCCGATCCGCACGCCGACCCGGTGCCCGGCGGGGATCTTCCAGTCGTTGCCGTAGAGGTCGAGGGAGACCTTGCCGCTGGAGGGGACGATCGTGGCGCTGCGGCCGAGGATGGTGGCCTTGTTGCTCGCGTCGATGTCGTAGTAGTCGACGCTCATGGTCGCGGGCGCGCCCGGGACGGAGACGGTCGCGGTGAGGTCGACGTGCGGGACGCCGGCGAGGTGGGCCGCGGAGGCGAGGGGCGGGGAGATGGTCCAGACGCCGGTGCCCGTCTCCTGCGCGACCACGGACTCCAGCCCGGAGCCGACGTCGTTGGAGCCGGTGACGGCGGTGTCGGTGTAGCTGCCGGTCAGCAGCGTGGTGGTGGCGGGCCTGCTGTCCGCCGGCGGCCACGCCGTCTCGGTGCGCCAGGTGGCGTCGCTGGTCTGGACCCGGATCGCGGGGAGGTCGGCCGCGGGAGCGCCCTTGAGGTACTGGTCGTACCAGGCCATCACCTCGGTGAACCAGGGGGTCGGGGCGGCGTCGTCGCCCTCGCCGACGTCGTTGCCGCGGATGTGGTCCCACATCCCGAACCAGGCGCGCTTCGGCCCGGCGAGCTCGTTGTAGAAGTCCCAGACGCCGTCGGGCTTGGTGTTGTTCTCGAGGTAGCCCTGGGTCAGGAGCAGCGGGACCGTGCTGCCCTTCGCCTGGGTGATCAGGTTCCGCGCCTTCCAGTAGTCCGAGTCGTGGTCGGTGTTGAGCACCGCCTGCTGAGCCCAGTTCTCGATCAGGCCGACCGGGTTGTCGAGACCGTTGACGCAGTACGTCGAGGTGTCCCCGCCCAGCACGCAGGGGCTGGCCGAGATCGTGTCGTAGAGCGCCGGCGTGAGCAGCGAGTTCGAGTAGCGGACCCCACCGGAGTAGAGGTAGCGGTAGCCGTCGTAGACCGGCTCCTGCGAGACGACCGCCTTGAGGCCCGCCGGTCGCTTGGCGACGCCGACCAGGCCGGTCTCGCCGTCGTACGACTTCCCGTACATGCCCACCGATCCGGTCGACCAGGACTGTCCGGCGGCCCACTGCACGGCGTCGACGACCGCTTGCTGCTCGGCGGGGCCGACCCAGTCGGGGGTGCCGCTGGAGCCGCCGTAGCCCGGCAGGTCGACCATGACGTAGGTGTAGCCCTTGGCGAACACCTGGCCGCCGACGAGGAAGTCCTCGAACCGGGTCGACGGCGCCGCCGCCGAGCCGACGGGGGTGTAGTCCGTGCCCTCGATGTAGCCGGTCGCGCCGGTCTGGCCGGAGTGGCCGAAGTAGGGCCCGATGGAGAGGATGACGGGTGTCCTCGTCGTGGCCGGGAGCCCGGCCGGCCGCAGGACGTCGGCGTGCAGCTTCGTGCCGTCGGCCTCGGTGATGTACTGCTCGCTCCACGTCGCGCCGATCTGGGTGTACCAGTCGTCGCCGCTGGGGAGGTCGGCCGCCCTGGCGGGGTCCACCCCCACGAGGAGGCCCGCGACGAGCGAGACGAGGGAGGTCGCCACGGCGACGGGGGCGACGGACGGGAGCGAGAGCCGACTCATGCCCGGACCAACGGCCGGCGCCCGAAAGCGCTACACCGGCGTGAGCGGAATTCACGCCGGTGTAACGCAGTCGGGTGTCAGGAGGCTGTGTCCCCGCTGTCAGTCGGGGACGAACGGCCGCTACTCGGTGAAGCCGACCTCGGTCCAGTCGATGTCCTGGAACTCCGCCGGTCCGTAGTTGGCGAGGTTGCCGTCGACGACGAAGACCTGCGGGGCGGGCGCGAAGGGCACCATCGGCACCAGCTGCGCGATCGCCTTGTCGATCTCGTTGGCGATCTCGGCGCGCTTGTCCTCGTCGAGCTCGGCGTTGGCCTGCTTCCACAGCGTCTCCAGCTGCGGGTCGGTGACGAACGAGAAGTTCTGGCCGTCGCCGCCGGGCTCGCCCGCCGGGGAGAAGAGCGACTCCGAGCTCGAGATCGGGAACGGCGTGCCCACCCACGAGAAGGTCGCCATCTCGAAGTCGCCGTCGTTGATCTTGGTGAAGTAGTCGTCGCTGGGCACGGTCTGGATCTCGACCGGGATGTCGATCGCGGCGAGCGAGCTCTGGATCTGCACCGCGCGCGCCTTGTTGGTGTCCACGCCCGAGGGCACGATCACGGAGTACTTCAGCGTCTTGCCGTCCTTGGTCCAGCTGCCGTCGGTGTCGGTGTAGCCGGCGTCGGTGAGCACCTTCTTGGCGCCGTCGGGGTCGTAGGGCAGCGCGTCGCCGACGTTGTCGTGGTAGCCCGCCTGGCCCGGCATGAAGATGTAGGAGCCCTGCGTCACCGCCTCGGCGCCGACCGGCTCGTTGGCCGACTTGGCCATGAGCTCGCGGTTGATCGCCATGCCGATGGCCTTGCGGACCGCCACGTCGTCGATCTTGAGGCCGTTGAGGGTCACCTGCGTCCAGGTGAGGCCGCCGGAGCGCTCGACGACCGCGCCGGTCTTGCCCTTGGCCATCGTGTAGCCGTCCGCGTCCATGTCGACCTCGACCGCGCTGAGCTCGGAGTTGGTGAACGCCTGGGCCTGCGTGGCCTGGTCCATCACCTTCCAGGTGATGGTGTCGAGCTTGGGGTCCTGGCCCCACCACTTCGGGTTCTTGCCGAGGGTGAGGACGTGGTTGGTGTTGTCGATCGAGGTGAAGACGTAGGGGCCGCAGGTGGGCAGGGGCTTCTCGACGTACCCCTTGCTCCACGCCTTGGCGTCGGACGCGATCGCCTTCGGGAGCACCTCGCCCGCGGTGAACATCGCCGGCCAGTCCGCGTAGGTGCTCGCGAAGGTGACCTTGAAGTCCGTGTCGCTGACGACGTCGAAGGCGGAGACCTTGTCGTAGCCCGCCGAGGAGGCCAGGTCGTACTTCTCGTCCTTGCCGGACAGCGCGGTGAACGTGGCCTCGTAGTCGGCGGCGGTGATCGGCGTGCCGTCCTCCCACACCGCGTCGGGGTTGAGCTTGACCTCGATCACCTGCGGATCCTCGCTGACCACCTCGACGGACTCCGCGTAGTTCTTGTCGGTGGCCCAGGAGCCGTCGTCCTCGATCTTGACCGGCCCGCACGTGGTCGGCGCGAGGACCTGGGAGGTCTCGTCGTTCGCCCCGAGCGAGGTGTTGAGGTTCCAGTTGCCGTTGCTGGTCGGGTCTCCGCTGACCGCGAGGTTGAGCGTCCCGCCGTCGGCGAGCTTGTCGTAGTCGACCGGCGTCCAGCCGACCAGCGGCACCTCGGTCTTCGGCGCGTCGGACTTCGTGGAGTCGGCCGTGTTGGCCTTCGAGCAGCCCGCCAGCGCCATGGTCGCGAGGCCCAGCGCCGCCAGCGGGATCCCCGCCTTGGTGATGGTGCGATTCATTCTCTTCCCTTCCTCGATGTTGGGTGTGCCGTCAGCCGGCCGTGGTCGACGAGCTCGATGCGCTCGACGCGGTCGGCGTGATGGCAGGCCACTGAGACGGCGCCGGGGCCCGCCAGTGGTGGTTCGTGGGTCTGACACAGCGCGACGGCCTCCGCCTCGCCGGTCTGCCGGCCGAGCTGCCGCAGGAGCGGACAGCGGGTCTTGAACTTGCACCCGGCGATCTCCTGCGCCGGGCTGGGCAGGTCCCCGTCGAGCAGGATCCTCGTCCGCGCGCGCTCGATCGCCGGGTCCGGGACCGGCGCTGCCGAGATCAGCGCCCGCGTGTAGGGATGGCGCGGCGAGGCGAAGACCTCGGCGATCGGGCCGGCCTCGACCACCTTGCCGAGATACATCACGCAGACGTCGTCCGCGATCTGGCGTACGACGCCGAGGTCGTGCGCGACGAAGAGCAGCGAGATCCCCAGCGTCTCCTTGAGGTCCTGGAGCAGGTTGACGATGCCCGCCTGGATCGACACGTCGAGCGCCGAGACCGGCTCGTCGAGGACGAGCAGCGTCGGGCTGGTCGCCAGCGCCCGGGCGATGCCGACCCGCTGGCGCTGCCCGCCGGAGAGCTGGTGGGGGAAGCGGCCGGCCATCGTGGTGTCCAGGCCGACCAGCTCGAGCAGCTCGTCGACTCTGGCCTCGCGCGCGGCGCGGTCGTCCTCGACGAGCAGCAGCGGCTCGCCGATCGACTCCCCGATCGGCAGCCGCGGGTCGAGGGCGGCCCCGGAGTCCTGGAAGACGATCTGGACGTCGGTGCGCAGGGCGCGGCGGGTGCGCTTGGTGAGGGTCGCGATGTCGGTGCCGGCGACGGTGATCGAGCCGCCCTGCGGCGCGGTCAGCTCGAGGACCTCCAGGGCGGTCGTGGTCTTGCCGCAGCCCGACTCCCCCACGAGCGCCATCGTGCGGCCGGCCTTGACCTCGAAGCTCACCCCGTCGACCGCCCGGACGGTGCCGACCTGGCGGCGCATCACGCCCTTGAGCAGCGGGAAGTGCCTGACCAGGTCGCGCACCTCGAGGACGCTCGCCGCCCCCTGGTCCACGGGAGCGGGCAGGGGCAGCTCCTCCGGCGGCGGGAAGATCGCGTCGGCCGGCAGCGTCCCGGCGGCGATCTCCGGCGCGCGGAGGCAGGCGGCCGCGGAGCCGTCGGCGGAGCCCGCCAGCGGAGGCTCGGTGGTGCGACAGGCGTCGACGACCGCGGGGCAGCGGGGCGCGAAGGGGCACCCCGGGGGCAGGTCGTCCAGCGCGGGAGGCCGCCCCTCGAGCGGGACGAGACGCTGGGTGCCCGCGGTGAGGATGTTGGGCACCGAGCGGAGGAGGCCGATCGTGTAGGGCATCCTGGGCCGGGCGAAGACCTGGTCGACGTCGCCGGTCTCGACCTGCCGGCCGGCGTACATGACGGCGACGCGGTCGGTGTGGCCGGCCACCACCCCGAGGTCGTGGGTGATCAGCGCGACGGCGGCGCCCGTGATGCGGCGGGCCTCCTCGAGGACCTCGAGGATCTGGGCCTGGATGGTGACGTCGAGCGCCGTCGTGGGCTCGTCGGCCACGATGAGCCGCGGGTCGTTGGCGATCGCCATGGCGATCATCGCGCGCTGCCGCATGCCGCCGGAGAACTCGTGCGGGAAGGCGAGCGCGCGGACCTCGGGGTCGGGGATGCCGACGACGCGCAGCAGCTCGACCGCGCGTACGGCGGCAGCGGCACGGCTGAGCCGGCGATCGTGGATCCGCAGCCCCTCGACGATCTGGTCGCCGATCCGGTGCACCGGGGTGAGGGCCGAGAGCGGGTCCTGGAAGACCATCGCGATCTCGCGGCCGCGGACCTTCGACAGCTCGCGGTCGGAGAGCGCGAGCAGGTTGCGGCCCTCGAAGAGGATCTCGCCGCTCACCCGCGCGTGGCCGGGCAGCAGGCCCATGACCGCCAGCGAGGTGACCGACTTGCCCGACCCCGACTCGCCCACGATACCGAGCGACTCGCCCTCGTGGATGTCCAGGCTGAGGCCGCGGACGGCGTGGACGTCGCCGCCCTCGGCCGGGAAGGTGACGTGCAGGTCGCGGACCTGGAGCAGCGGGGCGCCACCGCGACGCGCGCTAGCCACGGGGACCCTCCGAGCGCGGGTCGAGGGCGTCGCGCAGCGCGTCGCCGACGACGTTGATCGCCAGGAGCAGCACCACGAGCACGCCGGAGGGGTAGAGGAAGAGCCAGGGCCGGGTGGTGGCCGCGGTCCAGCCACCGTCCAGGAGAGTGCCGAGGGAGACGTCCGGCGGCTGCACGCCGAACCCGATGAAGGAGAGCGCCGTCTCGGTCAGGATCGTGTCGCCGATGCTGAGCGTGGCGTCGATGAGGAGGATCGACATCACGTTGGGCAGCACGTGGGTGCGGATCACGTGCCACGGGCCGAAGCCCATGTAGCGGGCCGCCTTGACGAACTCGCGCTCGCGCAGCGACCGGGTCTGCAGCCGGATCGTCTGGGCCATGATCATCCAGCCGGTCACGGCGATGAAGCCCGTCAGCACGATCCAGCTGCCCTTCGTCAGCGGGTAGAGGATGATCAGCACGAAGATCACGGGCAGCACCAGCATCAGGTTGATCAGCCACGAGATCACCGCGTCGGTCCTGCGGCCGCCGTATCCGGCGAAGGCGCCGATGAGGGCCGACAGCACGGTGCTCACCAGGCCGCCGACGAACCCGATGACCAGCGACTTCCGGAGACCCTGCATCGTCTGGGCGTAGATGTCCTGGCCGAGCTGGTTGGTGCCGAACCAGTGCAGCGACGTCGGCGGCCAGTTCAGGTTGTAGGCGTCCTGCTCGACCGCGTCCCACTGGTAGAGGAACGGCCCGAGGAGCGCCCAGAGCACGAGCAGGCCGAGCGCGACCGTGCCGACCCAGAACCTCGGGTTGCGCCGCAGCCGTGCCCAGACGATCGCCGAGCGCGTACGGGCGACCTTGCGGGAGATCGCGTCGTTGAGGGCGTTGGCCTCGGTCTCCAGCTGCGCCACGTCAGAGCCTCGCTCGCGGGTCGAGGGTGACGAACGCGATCTCCGACAGCGTCGAGCTGATCAGCGTGAGCACGGCGATGTAGCAGGTGGTGCCGGCGATGGCGTTGATGTCGGAGGAGGTGATCGCCCGGATGCTGTACTGCCCCATCCCGTCCCAGCCGAAGATGACCTCGAGGAAGAGCGAGCCGGTCACCAGCAGGCCGACGCTGTAGGCGAAGAAGACCGCCATCGGGATGAGCGCGACCCGGACCCCGTGGCGTCGCATGGCCCTGCCCCGGCTGAGGCCCTTCGCCCGGGCGGTGCGGATGAAGTCGGAGTCGAGCACGTCGAGCATCGACGCCCGCTGGTAGCGGCTGAAGCTGGCCGCGACCGTCAGGATGAGCACGATGCTGGGCAGCAGCAGGTGGGAGATCCGGTCCCACACGTGCGGCCAGAGCCCGCCTTCCACGATCGCCGAGCGCGGCCCGGAGAAGGTGATGAGCGTGTGCCCGATCGCCTGGTTGAACTTGGTGGCGAGGATCATCGCGATGATGCCCATGACGAAGGTCGGGGCGGCGAAGACGACGTACGACGCCAGCGTCACGACCTCGTCGGAGAGGCGGTGCTGCTTGATCGCGCCCCAGACCCCGAGCACGATCCCGAGCAGGGTGCCGATCACCGAGCCCACGAGCAGCATCTCGAGCGAGATGCCCATCCGGACCCACATCTCGTGGGCGACGGAGTGGTTGTTGACGCTCAGACCGAAGTCCCCGTGGAGCACACCGCCCAGCCAGTGCAGCGTCCGGCTGAGGAGCGACACGTCCGGGTTGACGCCCATGCCGTCGAGGTAGAGGTCGATGGTGCTCTGCGGCGGTCGCGGGTGCCTGCCCTCCATCGGCGCGGCCGGGTTGAGCGTCAGGCTCGCGAGGACGTAGGCGAGACACGAGGCCACCAGCGTGAGGACCACGTGGTTGGCGATGCGTCGCCCGAGATAGGCGATCATGATGGGCGGGACGCTAGTACGGCCGTGACCGCCCGGTCCGGGGGAAGCGGACTCGAAATGGTCACGATTTGGCGAGCACTCCCCGCGCCGGCGCGACCGGGAGCGGGGCCTAGTGCGCCGCCCCCGACGCCGGGTCCGGCACGGCGAACGGCGACTCGCACTTGCTGAGCACGCCGTCCTTCTTGGCGTCCGCGCCCATCGAGCGGGCCTGCTCGACGTAGGGCTCCACGATGCTCGCGCCGCCCGAGCTCACGCCGATCCCGCCCTGCACGACGCAGTTGGTGACCTTCTTCGGGTCGATGTCGGCGAGCAGGTGGCCGAGCTGGAAGAGCTTCTTCGGCGAGAGGTCGGTGTGGAGGTACTTCATCACCGAGGCGACGCCCTCGGCGACGAACCCGACCTTGCCGCGCTTGCGCGCGACCTTCTTCTGGATCGCCCGCATCACGACCTCCTGATGGCGCGATCGGTCGAAGTCGCCGCGGATCAGCGCGTGCCGGATCCGGGAGTAGGCCATCGCCTCGTAGCCGGTGAGGTGGATCTTCCCCGCCTGGAAGCCCTTGGCCTTGAGGTTCTCGTCGTCGAAGTAGAACGGGTTGACGATGTCGACGCCGCCGATGCCGCCGACGAGGTGCTGGATGCCCTCGAAGCGGGTGAGGAAAACGTAGTCGGGCTGGATCCCGACGAGGTCGCCCACCACCTGGCCGAAGAGCTTCGGGCCGCCGAAGTAGAGCGCCGCGTTGATCTTCTCGTAGCCGTAACCCGGGATGTTGACCCACGAGTCGCGCGGGACGCCGATGATCGCGGCCGCTCCCGTCTTCGTGTTGATCGAGACCATCTGGATCGCGTCCCCGCGCGCGTGGGTGAGCTCCTCCCCCGGCCGGGCGTCGGTGCCGACGGCCAGGACGTAGAGCATGTCCGTGCCGATGTCGACCTTGCTCGCCGACGGCATCGAGACGAGCACGGCGTCCTCGGGGGCCGAGGTCGAGTCCGGCACGAGGAAGAGCGTCGTGGCGAGGACGGCTCCGAGAGCCATGGTGGTCAGCAGCCGGCGCGGGCCGCGGCGCTTGAGCAGGCGCTTCACGGGGAGACCTCCATGGTCGGGGTGGGGGTCGGGGTGGGGGTCGGACTGGTGGTCGAGGCGGTGGCCGCCGCGGGGCCCGCCTTGACGGTGTAGCCGAACACCTTCCAGGCGCCGTCGATCGGGGTGAGGTCGAAGCGCCCGGTCACGTGCTGGGTCGAGTCGACCGTCCCCGTCGTGTCGAAGGTGAGGTCCCAGGTGGCGGTGACGCCGGCGGGGGTGTTCTTCGGCGCGAGGATGTCGAGGGCGACCGTGCGCTGGGTGGCGTCGGCCTCGTCGATGCTCCCCGACAGGGCCGTGCTCGTGAGCAGGTCGAGGTCGTCCTGGGCCTGCTCCCTCGCCCCGTCGGTGAAGTCGGCGAAGGCCGCGCTGAAGTCGGTGCGCGGGAAGTCGCCGAGGTAGGCGGCGTCGAGGTAGTCGTCGATCACCTCCCCGATCGCGGCCGACAGCTCGTCGCGTCCGGCCTGATCGAGCCTGCCGGTCACGGCCGCGATGGAGGTCTGCGTGGTCACCGGGGCGGCGGACGGGCTCGCCGAGCCCTGGCCGGTCACCTTCTTGGCGGCGTCCCCGAGGCTGCACGAGGTGAGCGCGAGTCCGGCGGTGAGCGCGATTCCGCACGCCAGAAGCCGATGCGTGCCATTGGTCATAGGTCCTGAGTCCCCTGTTCGTGTGGGCTAGGAGACACCCTGCCCGAAAGGCCGCCCCGGGTCGGGCATTTCGCCCACGGTGGGTCTAGCCTTGAGTCTCGTGGAAAAGAGTGCCCAGGCCAGCGCCGTGCCCGAGGAGTTCGGAGCCAACGAGTGGCTCGTCGAGGAGATGTACGAGCAGTACCAGAAGGACCCCGCGAGCGTGGACGCCGCCTGGGCGACGTTCTTCAAGAACGGCAACGGGACCTCCAACGGCAGCAGCAACGGCACCACGGCCTCCACGACCCCGGCCGCGCCTCCCGCCGCGAAGCCCGCTCCGGCCGCTCCGGCGCCCGCGAAGCCCGCCGCGAAGGCACCGGCTCCCACGCC
>NZ_JASGDD010000238.1:0-2544 GCF_047607365.1 Nocardioides sp.
CGCTGACGGAGTCGGGCTCGTGCGACCAGGTCGGCGCGGCGGGCGCGGTGAGGACGTCCCCCACCTGGACCGCGGTCGCCGGCGCGGCGACCGCGGTCCCGGTGAGCGCGGCGCCCTTCGTCACGAGCACCGGGTCCGAGGTGCTCGAGCCGTCGCCGTAGCCGGTCTTGGAGCCGGTCGCGGTCGCGGCGATCGTCGAGCCGACGTCGCCCGGGAGCACGGTGTAGGAGGCGCCGTCGCCGGTGATCGCCTCGGTGACCTGCTGGCCGTCGACGGTGCGCGTCCGGGACCAGGCATAGGTCACCGTGACGCCGTCAGTGCTCCACGTGGGCGGCTGGGCGGTGAGCACGGTGTCGACCTTGCCGGTGCCGGACAGGGTCGTGGGCGCCGTCGCCTCGAGGGCCGGGGTGGCAGTCGGGGTGGTCGTCGCCGACTCGCTCGGCGTCGGCGTGGTCGTCGCCGACTCACTCGGCGTCGGCGTGGTCGTCGCCGACTCACTCGGCGTCGGCGTACTCGTCTCCGACTCGCTCGGCGTGGCCGTCGCGGTCGGCGTGGCCGTCGCGGTCGCCGTGGGCGTCGGGGTGGGCGTCGGGGTGGGCGTCGGGGTGGAGGTGACCGTCTGAACGCCCGCCCCGCCGTTCCACAGCGCCTCGGCGAACTCGGGATGGTCGATGAACGGGTTCCGGTTGCCCTGATAGGTCTTGTAGATGATCTCGTTGCGCTTGCGCTCGGTGTCGTCCACCGGGTCCTGCGACGACCACGCGAGCAGCGTCGAGAGCTTGCCGATGTAGGGGTTCTTCGAGCCGCTGTTCGAGGTGTTGTCGACCAGCTGCAGGTCCGGGCAGACGGTGGTGCACGACGAGTAGGCGTCGCTGCCGTCGTAGGCGACGGCCATGTACATCAGGCCGCGGGCGATGTCGCCCTTGATCTCGGCGCGCGGCTCGAAGGAGTCGCTGTCCTTCTTGCACTGCGAGCAGTGCGCGACGTTGGCGGTGCCACCGTCGTCGAAGTCGAGGTTGCTGCGCGTGGAGTTGGTGGTCGCGTCCTCCGGGCGCATGTGGAACAGGTCGGTGCCGGGGCCGTTGTAGGTGTCGAAGTCGCCGTGGCTCTTGGCCCAGGTGTGCTCGCGGTTCCAGACGCAGTCCGCCTGGGCGGTGCCGGAGGTGCAGCTCGATCCGTGCTGGGTCGCCGAGATGGAGAATCCGGAGTACTGCTCGATGACGTTGCCCGCCTTGTCGGGGTCGGCGTCGGTGACGGCGAGCGCCGTCCAGAGGCAGTCGTAGGAGAACATCGTGTGCGGCCCGACGGTCTTGTGCAGCGCGGCCTCGAGCGCCGACCCGGTGAGGAGGTTGGCGGAGTCGTAGTAGCCGCTCGGAGCGTCGTACGTCGTCATGGCGGCCGCAGCGCTCGGGCAGGAGCTCGAGCTCGTGCCGGTCCCGGTGCCACCCGACCCGGTGCCGGACGCACCGTCGGTGACCGTCAGGGACAGGGAGCCGCTGGTCGCGGTCGCGGCGGCCGCGTCGGTGACCGTGACGGCGAAGGTGAAGGTGCCGACCGCGGTCGGGGATCCGGACAGCACGCCGGCGGAGCTGAGCGTGAGACCGTCGGGCAGCGCGCCCGACGCGAGAGCCCAGCTCGTGGGGTCGGTCCCTCCGCTCGAGGCGAAGGTGTAGCTGTAGGCCTCGTCGAGCTCGGCGCTGCCCAGCGACGGCGCGGTGATCCGCAGTGCGTCGGGGTTGTCGGAGACGGAGCTCTCGGGCGTCGGCGTGGTCAGGACCTGGAAGTCGGCCTTGTTGTTGTCGGTGTCGTCGCCCGCGGTGGTGCGCGCCACGGACTTGGTGCTGTCGAGGGCGGTGCCCGGCGCGGCCGCGCCCTCGGAGGAGGTGGCGGCGCCGTACCCCACGAAGTCGATGACGTTGCCGGCCGACTGCATCGACGTGCCCGAGCCGGAGACGCCGGTGGTGCCCTGCGCGAGCGCGACCTGTCCCGAGCTCGCCGACATGCTGAGCGTGGTGGTCGTCGTGAAGTCGGCGGCGGGGCTGAGGTCGGAGCCGTAGCTGCCCGCGGACGTCTGGACCAGGTAGTGGCCGTGTGCCAGCACGGTGCCGGCCGAGGCGAGCGACGCGATGCTGGTGAACGTGCCGGTGCCGGTGCTCGACCGATATTGCAGGGACAGCCCGCTGAGCGAGATGTCGGCGCCCGTCGGGTTGTAGAGCTCGACGAAGTCGGCCTTCGAGTAGGGCGAGCCACTCGACGCGCCACCGCCGCCGTAGACCTCGTTGATCACGAGGTGGCTGGCGAGCGCGGCCTCGCCCGGCGCGACGGTGACGACCGCGAGGCCGGCGGCGGCGACGGATCCGGCGGCGAGGGCCATCAGGCCGCGCCGGACGAGGGCGCGCGAGAGCATGCGCACGGGTGCCTCGCTCACCTCTTCACCTTCACGGCAGAGCTGGTGGCAACCGTCGTCGGATAGCCCACACGGGTCGCGGTCACCCGCACCGACAGCCTCTTCCCACCATCCTTCCTCGTCGGCCTGTACACCAC
>NZ_JASGDD010000239.1:0-20238 GCF_047607365.1 Nocardioides sp.
GACGCCAGGGCTGGAAGTGGTCGCTCACCCAGACGCTGTCCAGACCGACCTCCTCGGCCAAGACACCGAACTCGAGGAGGTCCCGGGGGCCGAACTGCTCAGCAGAGGCCTTATAGCCGATCTTGAGAGTCATATCAGTAAACTATATCGAGCCCCGAGGCGCCCAGCCCGCACGCGCCGGTCCGGGGCGCCACGTTCGCACGCCTACCGGGACCAGACGATCCGAACCGAGTCCAGTCCGGAGCTCCGGCCCAGCTCGCGGATGTCGGCGTCGTCGGCCAGCCGATACTCCGGGATGCGCTGATGCCATTCCTCGAGGGCGATCCGCCACTCCAGACGCGCCAGATGGGATCCCAGGCAGCGGTGGGGTCCCGCGCCGAAGCCGATGTGGTTGTTCGGCCGGCGGTCGAAGTCCACCTCGTACGGATCCTCGAAGGCGGTCGCGTCGCGGGTCGCCGACCTGATCGGCAGCTGGACCATCGAGCCCTTGGCGATCGGACAGCCGGCGACCTCGATGTCCTTGGTGACCTTGCGGGCCGGGATCGTGAAGGCGTACGCCCGCAGGATCTCCTCGATCGCGGCCGGGATCGCCGTCGGCTCCTCGACGATCCGGCTCCGCGCCCCGGGATTCGCCGCGAGGTGATAGATCGAGTACCCGATGGCCGCCGCCACAGTGTCGAGGCCGGCCATGAACATGAACTGACAGTAGGAGAGCAGCTCCTCCTCCGAGACCGGTCGACCGTCGAACTCGAAGGCGATCGCCTGGGAGATCAGATCCTCCTGCGGCGCGACCCGTCGCTCGGCGATCACCCCGCGGAAGTAGTCCCGTACCGAGGCCATGCCCGCCATCCGGTTGGCCAGAACCTCCTCGGGCGTGGCTCCGCGCGAGTGCAGGATGGCGGACTCCCACTCCATGAACTGCTCCAGGTGATCGACCGGGAGACCCATGAGCTCGAGGAAGATGCTGGTCGGGAACTGGAAGGCGAAGTCGGCCATGACGTCACACGAGCCGCGGTCCTTGATCCCGTCGATCAACTCGATCGCGCGGGCCCGGATCTTGTCCGTCAGCTCGCGCACGGCCTTCGGCGAGAAATAGGGTCCGAGCTGGCGTCGCCACTGCATGTGGTCCTCGCCCCCGAGCATGTGCGGGATCCACAGGTACGACGGATCCGGCTCGAGCACCGTGACGGCATCGGTCGAGAACGTCTCCGGGTCCTGATACGCGGCGAGGATGTCCTCGTAGCGCGTGAAGACGTAGTAGCCCTTCCCGAAGGTGTTCTTGACGACGGGCGCCTCCTCGCGGAGGGAGTCGAAGAAGTCGCTCCACTCGCCGATCGGGCGGCGATCGTGGGGCGAGTAGGTCAGTACCGGGCAACCGGTCGTGTCGGCATCAGTGCTCATCTCGTGCTCCTGGTCGGTAGTGGTTCGGTTTCACATCGCATCTGCTCTGGCACGCGAGGCGACGAGGGCGTCCCACGAGTGGATCTTGACCTGCGGCCGCCCGAGCAGCTCGCCCAGGCGTCGTTCGCGGGCCGTGATCGCGTTCCAGTCCGCCACGTCCAGGAAGTTGAGCCGCCGCGCCAGCAGCACGGGCTCGATCCCGGTCGGAGGCGTACGGCGGGCGGCGAGCAGCTCGCCCCGGTCGGCGAAGATGGCGGCCGCGGTCTGCTCGGCATCGGCCCGGTTCGTGCCGAGGACGCCGACCGGACCGCGTTTGACCCAGCCGACGACGTACTCGCCGACCTGGGGCCGGCCGTCGCGCTGGACGCGGTGGTCGAGGTGCGGCACCGTCAGCCGGTCGACGTCGAAGGGGACGCCGGGAATGGGGCGCGACCGGTAGCCCACTGCGCGGAGCACCAGGTCGGCCGCGATCTCGGCTCCCGGGCCGGCGTCGCCGGCGCTGCGGGTGACCACGCGACCCGAGGAGCCGTCGACGACGATCGCCGCCGGGGAGGTGTTGAAGTGCAGGTGCACCCTGCGGGCGCCACGCGGCTCACGGGTCGACCACTCCCGGAGGATCGCGAGGTTCCGGCGGGCGATCGCGGTGATCCCCTCGGGGTCCGCCGCGGGGAGCGACGCCGGGTCGACCAGCACGTCCACTCCGGGCAGTCCGCCGAGCTCGTGGAGCGGCTTGGTGCTGAACTTGATGTGCTCCGGACCGCGTCGCACCAGCAGGTGCACGTCGGTCACGGCAGAACGCTCGAAGGCGTCGAGGACGTGCATCGGGACGTCGGTCGCATACAGCTCCCTCGGATCCTTGACCAGCATCCGCGCGACGTCGATGGCCACGTTGCCGGCCCCGACGAGGACGACGCTGCGGACCTCGGAGAGGTCGAACCGCCGGGCCTCGGGATGCGCGTTGTACCACTGGACGAAGGCCGTAGCGGAGGTGCTGATCGGGAGGTCCTCGCCCGGGATCCCGAGGGAGCGGTCGGCGTCGGCGCCGGTGGCGTAGACCACGGCGTCGTACTGCGCGCGCAGCTCCTCGACGGAGACGTCGGAGCCGACGGCGACCTGGCAGTAGAGGTTCACCTGGGGACGTTCGACGACCTCCTGGAACGCGTTCGCCGCGCTCTTGATCGTCGGATGGTCCGGGGCCACGCCGTAGCGCAGCAGGCCGAAGGGGACCGGGAGGCGCTCGAGGAGGTCGACCTCGACCAGCGCGGGCGGGTCGAAGGTCAGGGCATCGGCGACATAGAGCCCGGAGGGGCCCGCGCCGACGACGGCCACCCGGAGGGGGCGGTCCACCGGGGCGGCTCCTGATGCCTGGTGCGCGGTCATCGCAGGGTGATCGCGCGCTCCGGACAGGCCGCGGCACCGTCGCGGGCGGCCGCCTCGCGGTCGGACGGGACGTCGAACTCCTCCCGCAACGCGTAGCCACTGTCATCGATCTGGAACAGATCGGAGTCGATGTCGAAGCACCGGGCGTGGCCCGAGCACTTCGTCATGTCGATCAGCGCTTTCAACTCTCGTTTCCCTTCGGTAGGCCACGCGTCTCGGCGTGCTCGGATGTTCCTCCATGGCGCGGAGGCAGCGGCCCGTACCTGCGGGCCCCGCCGAGCCGGCCCAGCTCGGCGAAGACGAGCTCCTGCCGTTCCATGGCACCGGCGTGCTCCTCCGCGAGCTCGGACTCGTAGGAGATCGCCTCATAGGGACAGGCGACCTCGCAGGCACCGCAGTCGATGCACTCGTGCGGGTTGATGAACAGCTGCTGCTCGCCCTCGTAAATGCAGTCCACCGGGCATTCCCTCACGCACGACCGGTCGACGTGGCCGATGCACGTCTCCGTGATGACGTACGTCATCAGACCCTCCCTACGTGAAGTCTCAAGTTCAAAAAGTAAACTTATTCAATTATATCCTAGGTAGCGCGGTCATGGTCGGCCAGAGAATCAGCGATTCGTGCGACCGAGATCGATGGGAAGCTGGATGCCGGTGACATGGCGGGCCTCGTCGGAGGCGATCCACGCGACCGCCGCGGCGATGTCCTCCGGCTCGCTCACAGGGTCGGGGAGGGCCCCGAGGTAGAGCAGGCCGTAGCTCTGGTCGCCATCCAGCCACTCCCGCACGCCGGGCTTGAGGTCGGTGTTCACCCCGTGCGGATGCACCGAGTTGACCCGGATGCGATGCGGCGCGAGCTCGTTGGCCAGTGTCTTGGCCAGGCCCGTGACGCCGTGCTTCGCAGCGACGTAGTCGGCGAGCAGGGGCAGGCCGCGGAGGCCGGCGACGGAGCTGGTGAAGACGATCGCTCCTCCCGTTCCCTGCTCGATCATCGTGGGGATGGCGGCCTTCGCCGCGTTGAAGGCACCGGTGAGGTTGATCCCGATCGTCGCGTCCCAGTGGGCCTGGTCGATCTCCCAGGCCGGAGCCGCCGTCGTCATCCCGGCGTTGGAGACGACGACGTCGAGCCGCCCGAACTGCTCGACCCCCTCCAGGAGGATGCCCTTGAGCGAGTCGAAGTCGCGAACGTCGGCAACCCCGGCATGTGCCCGTCGGCCCTCCTTCTCCACCAGGCGGGCCGTGGTCGCCAAGTCCTCCTCGGTCGGTCCGGGGTAGACGCAGGTCGGCAGGTCGGCGCAGATGTCGACCATGATCACGTCGGCCCCCTCGGCGGCGAACCGGACGGCCTCGGCCCTGCCCTGACCGCGGGCGGCACCGGTGATGAAGACGACCTTGTTCTCGAACCGCCGGGCGATCGGTCGGTCCGGGATCGCTGCGGCGGGGACGGTGGTGGCCAAGGGAGCTCCTGTGATGGTGGTAGGGGTGGCGGATCGGGGATCAGGCGTGGAGGCGGGCGGCGACCATGCCCCCGTCGACCCTCAGATCGCAGCCGGTGATGTAGCCGGCTTGGTCGGAGGTCAGGAAGTCGATGGCCGCCGCCATGTCGACCGGTGAGCCGAATCGCCGCATCGGGGTGAACTCGGCGGCTCGCACCGCGAGGGGGTTGAACTCGATCTCCTTGTGGATCATCGGCGTCACCACGGTCCCCGGCGAGATGGTCACGATGCGCGCGCCCTTCGCCGCCCACGGACCGACCCTGCACTCGACCAGTCGGTTCACCCCCCGCTTGGACGCCCCGTAGACCCGGGTCGTGAACGACTGCTCGGTCTTGAGCGGGTCGAGCTCACGCAGGAGCGGCTCCAGCCGGTCGCCGAGCTCGTCGGGGTATGGGTCGGCCAGGATCGCGTCGACCTCCGGCGTGGTGGCGAGGGTGTGAGCGGCCGAGGACGAGACCGCGACGAGCACGGTGCCGGCCCGGGCCTCGGGAAGGAAGGCGTCGAGCAGGTAGGCGGTGCCGCGCAGGTTGACGTCGAGGATCGAGCGCCAGTCCGCGATCGCGGGCGAGACGCCTGCGGTGTGGACCACGGCTCCGATCGGCCCGACGGCGGCCGCCGAGGTGGCAAGGCCGATCAGGCTGGCCGGATCCGTGACGTCGGTCGTGGTCGCGAGGGCGACGTCGTACCCCTCGGCGACCAGAGACTCGTGCAGCGACGCGATCTGCTCGGCGCGTCGCGCGGCGATGACCAGGCGATAGCGCAGGCCGAGCCGCCGGGCCGTGGCCTGGCCGACGCCGCCCCCCGCTCCCGTGATCACGGCCACGGGCTTCGTGTGCGTTCCGACGACGTCGAGTCTCATGACGCCCTCCACGCGACCGAACGGGTCTCGAGGAGCTGCTCGAATCCCTCGATGCCGTTCTGCCTGCCGATGCCGCTCTCCCCGAAGCCGCCGTACGGCATGTCGGCGCCGTAGTAGGTGCCGCCGTTGATCCCCAGGGCGCCCGTGCGGATCTGGCGTGCCACCGCGGTGGCGCGGGCGAGGTCCCCCGAGGCGATCGCCCCCGAGAGTCCGTACGGGCTGTCGTTGGCGATCCGGATGGCGTCGGCGTCGTCCTCGAAGGGGATCACGACCAGGACCGGCCCGAAGATCTCCTCCCGCGCGATCGTCATCGAGTTGTCGACATCGACGAACAGGGTCGGCTCGACGAACCAGCCCTTCTCGAGGTGGGGAGGTCGTCGCCCTCCGACCGCGAGGGTGGCACCCTCCTCGACCCCCGTGGCGACATAGCCCAGGACGCGCTCGTGCTGGCGCCTGCTGATCACCGGACCCATCAGGTGGGCGGGGTCCTGAGGGTCGCCGTAGGAGACCCCCCGCATCGCGGCGGTGATCAGCTCGACACCCTCCGCGTAGCGCGATCGGGGCAGCAGGAGCCTGGTCCGCATCGCGCACCCTTGTCCTGCGTGCATGCACATCCCCGCTGCCGCCGGCACGACCGTGCCGAAGTCCGCGTCGTCGAGCACGATCGAGGCCGACTTGCCACCGAGCTCGAGGAAGACCCGTTTCAGTGTCTGCGCGCCCTTCTCCATGATCCGCTTCCCCGTCGCGGTCGAGCCGACGAACGCGATCATGTCGACCAGCGGGGACAGGGTGAGCTCCTCGCCGACGAGGTGGTCCGAGGAGGTGACGATGTTGACGACACCCGGGGGGATGTCGGTCTTCTCGGCCAGGAGCCGCCCGAAGCGGGTCGCGCTCCAGGGCGTGTCCGGCGCGGGCTTCAGCACCATCGTGTTGCCGGTGGCGAGCACCTGCCCGATCTTGTTCACGATGATCTCGAAGGGATAGTTCCACGGCGTGATCACCCCCACCACCCCGATCGGCTCCTTCCACACCATCCGGCGGTTGTGCACGCCGAAGGCGTGACTGTCGCCCATGTCCCGTTCCCACTCGAACTCGTCGATCATCCGGGCCGGCCACAGCAGACCGTCCTCCAGCGGGGCGTCGAGCTGGGCGGTGTGCGTGACCGCGCGGGGCGCGCCGACCTCGGCGATGAGCTCCTCACGGACCTCCTCGAGGTCGTCGGCGATCGCCGCGTGCAGCTGCTCGAGGACACGACGACGCAGCGCCCGGTTCCACCGCCAGTCGGTGTGGTCGAACGCCTCCCGGGCAGCCCGGATCGCGCGCTGCATCTCTGCCGTGGACGCGTCGGCGACCTGGCCCAACACCTCCTCCGTCGCAGGATTGACGTTGTCGAACGTGCGGCCGTCGTCCGCGTCGATGAGCTTGCCGTCGACCAGCATCCGGGTCTCGGGGATGAACTTCATGGCCGTCATCGCTACCTCGCCTGCTGTGAGAGTGAGCCGGACTTGAGGAGGGAGCCGGCATCGATTCGAAGATTGACCCCGGTCACGGTCCGGGCATCGTCGGAGGCCAGCCAGAGCACGGCCTCGCTGACATCACGGGGTTCCACGTAGGGAACGGGCAGAGCGTGGTACGCCGTGAACGACACCCGTACGTCGTCGACGGTCGGCTGCGCGACATCGGGCCGGAAGACGCGGTAGAGGTCGTCGTTGTGGAGCAGGTTGGTGTTCACGTTGGTCGGGTGGATCGCGTTGACGCGGACCGAGCTCGGAGCGAGCTGCATCGCGAGCGTCTCGGTGTAGCCGACGAGGAATCGCTTCGCCATCCCGTAGCCGACCCCGCCGGGTCCGAGCGCGGGATTGTCGACCGATCCCGGCATCAGCCCGGCCGTCGAGCCGGTGATGACGATCGCGGATCCCTCGGTCAGGTGGGGGACGGTGACCGCAACGGTGTTCAGCACGCCGATGAGGTCGACGTCGAGCGCGTCGATGAAGGACTGCACCGAGGTCGGCGTCTTCAGCGGAAGGATGCCGGCGTTGGCGACGACGACGTCGAGACGGCCGAACTCCTCGAGTGCCCCGGCGACCACTGCCTCGAGCTGGTCACGCACACGGACGTCGGCCTTCGTGGCGCGGATCGTGCCGCCGACAGCGGTGACCTGGGCGACGGTGTCGGCGAGGTCGTCCTCCGAGCCCATCGCGTAGCGGACCGTCTCGATCTGCTCGAGGATGTCGACGGCGATGACCGTGGCGCCCTCTTCGGCGAACCTGACGCTGTGGCTCTTGCCCTGCCCGCGCGCCGCACCGGTCACCAGCACGACCTTGCCCTCGAACCGCCGTGTCATGGGGTGCCGCTCCGCTCTGTCGTCTCGTCACAGCCCGGTCCGCGCGAGAGACGCACTATCACGCGCGGATCGAGATACAATCCTTACAGATAGTGTATTAGGTCACATGATTGGTCAAGGCCCAGCGAACAAGGTCCCGTCGATCCGGCTGACGGACTTCCTCCGCGGCGTTCCCTCAGGGTCGACCCGCGTCTGTGCGATCCGTCGACGACCTCCTGGAGCCACGCGGGCTTGCACGCCGTCGGCGCCCCGCGGCGCCGAGACCCGTGCCCGGCCCGGATCAGTCGTCGAGCCCGGCGTCCTCGGAGGCCCGCTTGGCGGACTCGCGGAGCTCGAAGAGCTCGGTCGCGAGCCCGCCCACCGACCCGGCGACGTCCTTCACCGCATGGGTGACGATGCCCGTCACCTCGCCGACCATGTCGGCGAAGGCGACGACGGCGCTCTGCAGCGTGTCCTTGCGGATCTCGGCACGGCTCAGACGGGGTTCGGGCACTCGGCCAGTCTCCCTCACCACGATGCTCGCGGCCAGTCAGGCCGCGAGGGAGTCCCGCTGCTCGGCCGGCTGCTCCGACGTCGTACGACGGCGGCCCGGACGCGAGGGCAGGGCCAGCTTGGCGATCTTGCCGAAGACGCTGCCGAGCTGCTTGTGCAGGGGGCCGGTGTTGTAGGGCAGGCCGTAGCGCTCGCAGATCTCGCGGATCTCCGCGGCGATCTCCGGGTAGCGCCGCGCGGGCAGGTCGGGGAAGAGGTGGTGCTCGATCTGGTGCGACAGGTTGCCGCTCATCACGTGGAAGAGACGGCCGCCGGTGATGTTGGCCGAGCCGAGGACCTGGCGGTAGTACCAGTGGCCGCGCGACTCCACGCCGTTCTCGTCCTCGCACTCCTCGATCGTGAACGTGGCGACGCCGGTCGGGAAGTGGCCGCAGAAGATGATGTTGAAGGCCCAGATGTTGCGGACGATGTTGGCCGTCGCGTTCCCCGCGAGCGTGAGCGGGAAGAGCGGGCCGGTCAGCGCCGGGAACAGCAGGTAGTCCTTGGTGATCTGCCGCCGCATCTTCTTCACGATCCGGTGCGCGATGTCCTTGTTCTGCGCCCACGTACGACGACCGGCGAAGAGCTCGTCGACCTCGAGGTCGTGCAGCGCGACGCCCCACTCGAAGAACGTCATCAGCAGGAACGCGTAGACCGGGTTGCCGAGGTAGTAGGGGCGCCACTCCTGCTCCTCGTCCATCCGCAGGATGCCGTAGCCGATGTCGCGGTCCTTGCCGAGGATGTTGGTGAAGGTGTGGTGCAGGTAGTTGTGGCCGTGCTTCCAGTTGTCGCCGGGCGCCATGGTGTCCCAGTCGAACATCCGGGAGTTGAACTGCGGGTCGCCGGCCCAGTCGTACTGGCCGTGCATGACGTTGTGGCCGATCTCCATGTTGTCGAGGATCTTCGACAGGCTGAGCGACGCGACGGCGAGCGGCCAGGCGGGCGGGACGTAGAACATCGCGCGGCCGGCGACCTCGAGGCCGCGCTGCCACTTGACCACCTTGCGGAGGTAGTCGAGGTCTTTCTCGCCGAGGTCGGCGATGACGCGGGCGCGGATGGCGTCGAGCTCCTCGCCCAGGGCGGTGAGCTGCTCGGGGGTGAGCTGGGGGGTGGTCGGGGAGGTCATGATGGTCCTTTCAGAGGTCTCAGAGGTCGAGGGTGCAGTCGCCGTCGGCGGAGCTCACGCAGATGCGGATCTCCTCGTCGGGCAGGGAGGAGGTCTCGCCGGTGAGGACGTTGCGGACGGTGCCCTCCTTCTTCGTGGCGACGCAGGAGAAGCAGATGCCCATCCGGCAGCCGGTCTGCGGGCGCAGGCCCGCCGCCTCGGCCTGGTCGAGGAGCGTGGAGCCGTCGTTCTCGGTCGTCGCGGCGCTGCGGGCGAACGTCAGGGTCCCGCCGGCCACACCGCTGGACGTGGGCGGGTGGAAGTACTCCACCGCGAGCGAGTCGCTGCCGTCGTACGCGCCCTGGACGGCCTCGATGAGGGCCGCCGGGCCGCAGGCCCAGGTCGGGATGTCGGCGAAGCCGGGGACCATCCGCTCCAGCAGAGCGGGCGAGAGGTAGGGGTCGCCCTGGCCGGGGTAGAGCCGGTGCACCCGCAGGCCGTTGCCGGAATGCGCCGCGAGCTCGAGCTCCTCGGCGAAGATCTGGTGCTCGGGCGTGTGGGCGAAGTGGATGAAGTCGATCCGGCCGCGGTGGGTGCGCAGCTGCAGCGAGCGGAGCATCGCCATCACCGGGGTGATGCCGGAGCCGCCGGAGATGAGCACGATGTGCTCGGGCACGCGGGCCGGGAGGGTGAAGTCGCCCTCGGCCTGGGAGAGGTGCACGATCGCGCCGAGCGCGCCGGGGCCGGTGAGGAACTGCGACACGCTCCGGTCGTTCTGCGACGTGTCGTTGGCGCGGATGGTGAGCTGGAAGCGCTCGCCCGGGCGGGACGAGTGGCTGGAGATCGTGAACACCCGCGTCGTGCGGCGCGCGCCCGGCAGCTCCACGCCGACGCTGACGTGCTGGCCGGGGAGGTGCCCCTGCCAGGTCGAGGTGGGCTGGAGGGTGAGGGTGACCACCGGCGCCGATCCGGCGACCGCGGTCTCGACCGAGCGGTCGACGACCCGGGCACGGACCTCGTGGGCGACCCACATCGGGTTCACGTGGGTCAGGTAGTGGTCCACCGAGTGCGGAGTGGTGAGAGCGGCGACGGTGCGTGAGCGCAGGACCCGGCCGGCGAGATCCGCCATGGCGAGGGGCATGGTCGCTCCTTTCGAAGAGGGCTCGGAGTGAAGATCGAGGAGATCGGACTGTTTCAGTTAACAACCGTTCACTGAAACGATGACAGACGGCACAAGTCACGGTCAACAGTGATCCGTGCAACAGTGCACATCTGTGCACTATCCTTCTTCCTCGTGAGCGAGGGGACCGATCCGTCCCTCGGTGGCAGTCGCGCCGAGGGGAAGGAGCGCACGCGCCGAGCGATCCTCGACGCCACCCTCGAGCTCACCGACGGTCTCCCCCTCGCGGCGGTCTCGCTGCGCCAGATCGCGAAGGCCGTCGGCATCGTCCCCACGGCGTTCTACCGCCACTTCGCGACCATGGAGGATCTCGGCCTCACCCTCGTCGACGAGTCGTTCGTGACCCTGCGCGCCATGCTCCGGGAGGTCCGGCGGCCGGAGGGGGACCCGGCCGGTGTCATCGAGATGGCCGACCGGTCGGTGCGCATCCTCGCCGAGCACGTCGCCGCCCATCGCCGGCACTTCGCCTTCATCGCCCGGGAGCGGGCCTCCTCCCCGGGCCCGGTCCGCGACGCGATCCGGCACGAGATCGACCTCTGCGAGCTGGAGCTGGCCGCCGACCTGGCCCGCATCCCCGGTCCGCAGTCATGGAGCAACGACGACCTGCGCGCGCTCTCGGGCCTCATTGTCGCGATGATGGTGACGACCGCCGAGGAGCTCATCGCCGCGCGCCCCGAGCAGGTCGGCGCCCTCACCGAGGTCGCACGCCGCCAGCTCCGGATGATCGTCGTCGGCGCCATCCACTGGAACCCGTAGCAGCACGTAGATTGGTGGGCATGTGCCGCAACATCCGCCCGCTCAACAACTTCGAGCCGCCGGCGACCTCGGACGAGGTGACCGCTGCGGCGCTGCAGTACGTCCGCAAGGTGGCCGGCACCACCAAGCCGTCGGCCGCCAACCAGGCCGCCTTCGACCGGGCGGTCGCCGAGATCGCGCATGTCACCGAGCACCTGCTCGAGGATCTCGTCACCACCGCTCCCCCCAAGAACCGCGAGGAGGAGGCGGCCAAGGCGCGTGCCCGCGCGGCGGTCCGCTACGCCCGCTGAGCGGGCCCCTCCCATGACCGCGTACGACGACGCGCTGGCGCTCCTCACCGGCCGGCCCCTCGTCGTCCTCACCGGAGCGGGGCTCTCCACCGACTCCGGTATCCCGGACTACCGCGGCCCGGGATCGGTGAACCGCGCCCCGATGACCTACGGCGAGTTCGTCGCGGCCGGGGAGGCCGGCGTACGCAACCGCCGGCGCTACTGGGCCCGGAGCCACCTCGGCTGGACGCGCATGGGGACCGCGCTGCCCAATGCGGGCCACCGCGCGCTGGCGCGGATCGACCCCGAGCTGCTCATCACGCAGAACGTCGACGGCCTGCACGAGGCGGCCGGCAGCCGCCGCGTCGTCGCGCTGCACGGCCACGTCTCGGAGGTGATCTGCCTCGGCTGCCGCACGATCACCGACCGCGCCCTCGTCCAGGAGTGGCTGGAGGCGCTCAACCCCGGCTGGGCCGAGCGGCACCGGTGGATCGCGTCGCTCCCCGACGGCGACGTCGCCCTGGAGGAGACCGACGACTTCGTCGTACCGCCGTGCCCGCGCTGCGACGGCGACCTGAAGCCGCACGTGGTCTTCTTCGGCGAGTCCGCGGACCGCGGCGACGTGGCGGAGTGCTTCGCGGCTGTCGACGCCCTGGCGCTGCCGCAGCGGGAGGGCGCCCTGCTCGTGGCCGGATCCAGCCTGACGGTGATGAGCGGCCTGCGGTTCGTCCGCCGAGCCGCCAAGGCCGGGGTGCCGGTCGTCATCGTCAACCGGGGAGCGACGCGCGGCGACGAGCTCGCCACCCGGATCGTCGACACGGGGACGAGCGAGTTCCTCGGCGACCTCGCCGAGGCACGTGCGACGACGCGGGGATCAGTGGCCCTGACGCATCCGGACGTCGTCGCGTAGCGGCACGACCTCGAGATCGGTGTCGGGATCGCGGACCAACGGCCTCACGTGGGCCGGCCGAGCGTCACGACCTCGCGTCACAGCTTCCGGACGAAGATGTGATCGGCGGCCTCGGGAATGATCTCGGCGGCCTCGCCGCCGGCGCCGACGAGGACGCCCTCGGACGTCGCGACCACGGTCACGGTCTGGTCCGGCAAGGCCCCGACGCGACGCAGGGCGCTCATCAGCACCTCGTCCTTCTGCATCTCCTCGGAGATGCGGCGGACCAGCACCGTGCCCTTGTCGCGTCCGGCGGCGCGCGACAGCGGCTCGACGCCGTCCATGAAGCTCTCGGTCGGCGTCTCGGAGCCGAGCTCGTCCAGCCCGGGGATCGGGTTGCCGTACGGCGACTCGGTGGGGTTGCCGAGCAGCTCGATCAGCCGCTTCTCCACCGTCTCGCTCATGACGTGCTCCCAGCGGCACGCCTCCTCGTGCACCAGCTCCCACTCGAGGCCGATGACGTCGGTGAGGAGCCGCTCGGCGAGGCGGTGCTTGCGCATCACGCGCGTGGCCAGCCGATAGCCCTCGTCGGTCAGCTCGAGGTGACGGTCGCCCTCGACGGTGAGCAGGCCGTCGCGCTCCATCCGGGCGACGGTCTGGCTGACGGTCGGGCCGGACTGGTGCAACCGCTCGGCGATCCGCGCGCGAAGCGGGACGATGCCCTCCTCGACCAGCTCGTAGATGGTCCGCAGATACATCTCGGTGGTGTCGATGAGGTCGCTCACGTGTCCATTCTAGGGTGAGGACGTGAGCGAGATCGACGTGCCGCCGGGGTCGCGCCCCTGGTGGCGCAACGCGGTGGTCTACCAGGTCTATCCCCGGAGCTTCGCCGACTCCGACGGAGACGGCATGGGGGACCTCCCCGGCATCGCCTCGCGCCTGCGTCATGTGGCGGATCTGGGCGCCGACGCGATCTGGCTCTCGCCCTTCTTCCGCTCCCCCCAGCACGATGCCGGGTACGACGTCTCCGACTACACCGACGTCGATCCCCTGTTCGGCACGCTGGCCGACGCCGACGCCCTGATCGCCCGCGCGCACGAGCTCGGACTGCGGGTGATCGTCGACCTCGTGCCCAACCACACCTCCAGCGACCACCCCTGGTTCCGGGCCGCGCTCGCCTCCCCGCCGGGCTCCCCCGAGCGAGCCCGCTACCTCTTCCGTCCCGTGGATCCCGACGACTGCATGCCCAACAACTGGCTCTCGGTCTTCGGCGGCCCGGCGTGGGCCCAGCATCCCGACGACCCGTACGCCGAGTGGTACCTCCACCTCTTCGACGCCTCCCAACCCGACCTGGACTGGCACGATCCCCAGGTGGCCGCGATGTTCGAGGACGTGCTGCGGTTCTGGCTCGACCGCGGCGTGGACGGCTTCCGGGTCGACGTGGCGCACGGCCTGGTGAAGGCCGACGGGCTGCCCGACCAGGTGATGCCCGACGGCGGACCGCAGACCACCGAGCCGTCGGAGCTGGTCGCGCGCGGGATCACCGAGGCACCGATGTGGGACCAGCCGGGCGTGCACGAGATCTACCGGCGCTGGCGCACGATCCTCGACTCCTATCCCGGGGAGCGGATGATGGTCGCCGAGGCGATGCCGCTGACGGCCGAGGGGATGGCCCGCTACGTCCGCGCCGACGAGTTCCAGCAGACCTTCAACTTCGCCTTCCAGTGGGCCTCGTGGGACGCGGGCGAGTTCGCCGAGGTCATCCGGACGACGATGGCGGCGCTCGAGCTGATCGGCTCGCCACCCACCTGGGTGCTCGACAACCACGACCAGCCTCGTCATGTCACGCGGTACGGCGGCGGCGCGGTCGGACTGGCCCGGGCGCGAGCGGCCACACTGCTGATGCTGGCGCTCCCGGGGTCGGCGTACCTCTATCAGGGCGAGGAGCTCGGCCTGCCGCAGGCCGAGGTTCCGGAGGCCCTGCGCCAGGACCCGCGGAAGGAGGCCCCGCGCGACGGCTGCCGTGTCCCGCTCCCCTGGAGCGGCGAGACGCCGCCGTTCGGGTTCGGGCCGGAGGGCTCGACGCCGTGGCTGCCCCAGCCGGCCGACTGGGCGCCGCTGACGGTCGAGGCCCAGAGCGCCGACCCGGCGTCCACGCTCGCGCTCTACCGCGCCGCGCTCGCCGCCCGCCGCTCGCTCTCCGGGGACACCGTCGACCTCCTCGACGCGCCGCCCGGCGTGGTGATGGTGCGCCGTGGCGACGTCGTCGTCGCCCTGAACGCCGGCGAGGAGGACGTCCCTCTCCCTCCGGGGGACATCCTCCTCACGAGCGCCCCGCTCAGCGGCACGCTCGCGCCCAACACATCGGTCTGGCTGCGCGTCGGCTGAGCCCCCTCCGCCGAGTAGGGGCTTTCCTCACGTCGAGTAGGGGCTTTCCTCATCCCGAGTAGGGGCTTTCCTCACGTCGAGTAGGGCTGAGGCTCAGCCCCACTCGTGGTGAGCGGAGGCCCCACTCGCGGTGAGCGGAAGCCCCACTCGCGGTGAGGGGAGGCCCCATTCGGCGGAGGGGAGGCCCCAGTCGTCAGTTGAGCGAGTCGTTGTAGCGGCGCAGTCGGGCGGCGAGGTCGTCCAGTTCGGCGACGGTCCAGTCGGCGAGGCGCTCGTCGGTGATCTTGCGGAACTCCGTGTCGACCTGCGAGAGCCGCAGCCGGGCGTCGTCGGTGAGGTCGACCAGGCTGGCCCGACCGTCGGCGGGGTCCGGGGAGCGGGTCACGAGCCCGAGCTCCTCGAGGTGCTGCAGCTGCCGCGAGAGGGCGCCCTTGTCGATCCTGAAGGCCTCGACCATCGCCGACGCCCGTGCCGGGCCCTGCCCCCCCAGCCAGCCGAGCAGCAGGTAGGACAGGCCCTGCAGGTCGGGGTGCACCGCGTTCGCGCGCTCGCCGATGACGCGCCGCACGCGGCGCACCAGCGAGCTGATCTCGGTCTCCACCGCCCGCAGTCCCTCCCCGCGGGTGGTCATCGCCGGCCGCCCACCTCGAGCTCGGCAGCCACGTCGATGGCCAGCTCGGGAGACTCCAGAGAGTCCAGCGTGGTGCGCAAGCGGGTCTCCTTGATGAACGAGACAGCGAGGAGGGCAAGCACAGCACACGGGACCGCGAAGAGGAAGATCTGCCCCGTCGCCGTACCGAAGGCGCTCTCGAAGACGTTCGCGAGCGCGGCCGGGAGGGCCGAGATGTCGGGCACGCTGGTGCCGTCGCCGAGGGCCTTCGCCTGGTCGGCGGTGATCTGGCCGCCCTGGACGAGCGCGGTCACGCCGTCGGTCACGTGCACCGAGACGCGGTGGCTCAGCACGGCGCCGAGGGCGCTGACGCCGATCGCTCCGCCCATGGTCCGGAAGAACGCGACCACCGACGAGGCAGCACCGATGTTGGCCTGGTCGACGTTGTTCTGCACCGAGAGGATGAGGTTCTGCTGGGTGGCGCCGAGGCCCATGCCGAGCACGAACATGAAGACGCCGACGAGCACCAGCGAGGTCTCGCCGTCGATCGTGCCGAGCAGCGCCGAGCCGACGACGATGGCGGCCATCCCGCCGACCAGCCAGACCTTCCAGCGACCCGTGGTGGAGATCAGGCGGCCGGAGACGATCGAGGTGCCCATGAGGCCGGCGACCATCGCGAGGCTCATCAGGCCGGCGTGCGTGGGGCTCATGCCGCGCGAGCTCTGGAAGTACTCCGAGAGGAAGGTCGTCCCGCTGAGCAGCACGACGCCGACGAAGATCGCGGAGATCGTCGCGAGGGCGATCGTGCGGTCCTTGAAGAGCTCCAGCGGGATGATCGGCTCGGCCGCGACCTTGGCCTCGACGTAGACGGCGGCGGCCAGCGCGACCAGCCCGCCGATGACGAGGTACGCCGTCGTGGCACTCCACCACGCGAACTGACTGCCCGCGAGCGAGACCCAGACGAGGAGCAGGCTGACCCCGCCCATGATGAGCACCGAGCCGAGGTAGTCGATCCTGACCGGACGCCTCACGGTCGGCAGGTGGAGCTTGGCCTGCAGGATGGCGATCGACACGATCGCGAACGGCAGGCCGACGTAGAAGCAGCCGCGCCAGCCGAGGGCCGAGTCGACGATCAGGCCGCCGACCAGCGGGCCGAGCAGCGTGGCGAGGCCGAAGGACGCGCCGATGTAGCCCGAGTAGCGGCCGCGCTCGCGCGGGCTCACCATCGAGCCGATGATGATCTGGATGAGCGCCATCACGCCGCCGACGCCGACACCGGTGATCACTCGCGCCCCGATCAGCCACGACATGGACTGGGCGAGACCCGCGAGGGCCGACCCGCTCACGTACACGACGAGGGCGACCTGGATGAGCAGCTTCTTGCTGAACAGGTCGGCGAGCTTGCCCCAGATCGGGGTGGTGGCGGTCATGGCGAGCATGGTCGCGACGAGGACCCAGGTGTAGCCGGTCTGGGTGCCGTGGAGGTCGGACACGATGCGCGGGAGCGCGTTGGTGACGACGGTGCTGGAGAGGATCGCCACGAACATCGCGACGAGAAGTCCGGAGAGGGCCTCGAGGATCTCCTTGTGAGACATGGGGGCGGGAGAAGTTTGTTGCATAGGTCAACTATAGGACGCCTTCGGGCGAAACTGTGAATCGTGGAACCGATCGGTGAACCAGCGACGTCATAGGGGCATGGAGCAGCAGGACGAGGCGGCGTACTCCGCGTTCGTCGACGCCAACTGGCGCTCGATGGTCCGCGCCGCCGTCTTCCTCGGGGCCCGCCCGGCCGACGCCGAGGACGTCGCGCAGGCGGCCCTCATCCGGTGCTACGCCGGCTGGGCGAAGGTGACCGGCGCCGACAACCGCGACGCCTACGTCTACCGGATGCTGCTCAACTGCCTGCGCGACCAGCAGCGCACCGCCTGGTGGCGGCTGCGGGCGCCGGCGCCGGCCGAGCACCACCTCGACCACGCCGTGAGCGTCGGCGACGCCAGCGAGCGGGTCGGCCTCGCGGACGCCGTGCATCGGGCGCTCGGCGGGCTCAGCTCGGCCCAGCGCGACGTGGTGGTGCTGCGCTACTTCGTCCAGCTCACCGAGGCCCAGACCGCTGCCACCCTCGGGATCTCCCCCGGCACGGTCAAGAGCCGGCTCTCCCGCTCGCTCGCCCGGCTGTCGGCCGACCGGCACATCCTCGACCTCGCGCCCGACCGTGCGGCCGGCCGCACGTCCGAGCGCACGTCCGACCGCCCATCCGACCGCACAGGAGGCATGCCATGACCGACCTGGAACGCCTGTGGGACGACTACCCCGTCGATCCGCCCGCCACCGCGACGATCGTGCGTGAGGCCAGGCTGGCCGCGGCGACCGGCCGTCGCCGGCTGCTCACCCGCCCGCTGGCGTTCGGCGGCGGCGTGGCCGCCCTGGTCGGGGCGTTCGTCGCCGGGACGCTCGTCGCCTCGCCGTCGGGCCAGGTCGCCTCCCCAGGCACGCCCGGCGGCACGGCGGCCGGATCCGACGCGTCCCCGGTCGCGTTCGTCCAGGGCCTCCACGCCGAGGACGACTGCGACGCGCTGCTGGCGTCCTACCAGGAGCGGGCGCTCGGGTCGGTGACCGCCTGGGGCTGGGGCGGTGGCATGTTCGCCTACGACAGCGGCGTCACCCACGGCTCGGCCGCCTCCACCGAGAGGGCACCCCTGGCGAGCGCCTCCAGCGCCCAGGGAGCCGCGCCCGTCGATGGCGTGACGGCCTCGGAGACCGGGACCAACGTCCAGGAGGAGGGCGTCGACGAGCCCGACACCGTCAAGTCCGACGGGAGCGTGCTGGTCCGCGTGCGGCGTACGGCGCTGGAGGTGTACGACGTCACCGGCGCCGTCGTGAGGAGGACCGCGACGCTGACTCTGCCCCGGATGAGCGACGCCCGGCTGCTGCTCAGCGGCACGACCGTCGTGGCGATCGGCACCGACACCACCTCGGCCGAGCGCGCCGGCACGCGGGTCCTCACCGTCTCGATCGCCGACCCGGCCACGCCGGTCGTCACCCACACTGTCACCTACGGCGCCGGCGAGGTCGACGCCCGGCAGCACGACGACGTGATCCGGCTCGTGCTCTCGACCGGCCTGCCGGACCTCGACTTCGTCGAGCCGGGCAGCGAGTGGGGCCAGAAGACGGCTCTCGAGCACAACCGCCAGGTGGTGCGGGACTCGACCATCGAGGACTGGCTCCCGGCGTACGACGACGGCTCGGGCTCCCGGCAGCTGCTGGACTGCGACGCGGTGGCCGTGCCGGACGACGACCTGCCGGTGGACACGGTCGCCGTCACGGGCTTCACCGCCGACGATCCGACCGACCTGTCGAGCGTCGGGATCGCCGCCGCGACCTCGACCACCTACGAGAGCAGCGACCGGCTCTACCTCGCCGACGGCGGAGGCTGGGGCTGGGGCTGCGCGACCTGCGACTACTACGCCCCGTCGGCGACGGACGGCACGACCCGGCTCTACGCCTTCGCCCTCGACGGCATCTCGGCCACGCACATCGCCTCGGGCGAGGTCGACGGCTACCTGAAGGACCGCTGGTCGATGGACGCGGTCGGCGACACGCTGCGACTGGCGCTCGGGCCGAGCTCGCAGACGCGGCAGGCCAACTCGGTCGTGACGCTCGAGGTCGACGGGCACGAGCTCACCCGGATCGGACGGCTGACCGGGATCGGGCCGGGCGAGGACATCCAAGCGGTCCGCTGGTTCGACGACCTCGCACTGCTGGTGACCTACCGCGAGACCGACCCGCTCTTCGCGATCGACCTCACCGACCCCGCCAGCCCGACCGAGCTGTCGTCGCTCAAGGCACTCGGCTACTCGACGTACCTCCACCCGCTCGACTCCGGGCGGATCCTCGGCGTCGGCGTCACCGGCATCCTCCACCGGGCTAAGGCGACGCTCTTCGACGTGAGCGACCTCGGCCATGTCCGGTCGCTGGACGTCGTGCGGTTCGAGCGCGGCACCTCCGCGATCGTCAACGAGGAGCCGAAGGCGTTCACCTGGCTGCCCGAGCGCCGGACCGCGCTGACGGTGATCGAGCGGCGCGGGGTCGACTACGTCGCCGTCATATCCGTCGGGGACACGACGCTGACCGAGCGCACCGTCGAGGTCGCCGAGGGAGACGCGTCCGGGATCCGGACGATCGGCCTCCCGGACGGCCGGGTCGCGCTCGTCACCGACGACGAGGTCCGCTTCCTCGACCTCTGACCGTCCCCCGCCCGTCTTCCCACTCCCGCCGGGACGTTCCGGCCCACTCGCGCCGGCCGCACGGGCCGGGACGTCCCCGGCAGGTGAGGTCTCGGGAGAGTCGAGGGTCAGGCGGCCCAGTCGACGCGCCACAGCTGGAACCGGCCCGACAGCCCCTTCAGCTCGGTCAGCTCGCGGGCGACGAAGGACACGGGAGTGGACGCGGTGCCCGAGACGACCGCCTTGACCTCGTCGGTGACGAGGATCTCGCCGCCCTCCGCCTGGGCGGCGACGCGGGCGGCGAGGGCGACGTTGCGGCCGAAGTAGTCGCCCTCGTGCGAAACCACCTGGCCGGCGTGCAGGCCCATCCGGACCCGCAGTCCCGCCCGGCGCAGGCGGCCGCGTCCCCGGGCGAGGCGACGCTGGACCGCGATCGCCGCCTCGACCGCCGAGGACGGGTCGCCGAAGACGACCATGTAGCCGTCGCCCTGGTTCTTCACGATGTGGCCGCCCCGGCGCTCGACCTCCCCTCGCACGAGGGCGCCGTGTGCGCGGAGCAGCCGCAGCCACGCCTCGTCGCCGAGCTCCTCGTTGAGCGCCGTCGAGCCCTCGATGTCGGAGAAGACGACGGTCACGAGGCCCTCGGGGCCTGCGTACTCCTCGATCTCGGGCCGTTCCGCGTCGATCCAGCGATTGAGCTCCTCCATCGAGGAGTTGAGCAGCTGGTTGAAGCCACCGCTGCGCAGCAGGCCGGCCGTGCCCCGGACGGCGCGCGCCGCCTGCCGGGCGACCCGCAGCGTCCTGCCGC
>NZ_JASGDD010000240.1:0-32886 GCF_047607365.1 Nocardioides sp.
ACGGCGGGGCCGTCGTCCACGGCGGCCGCGCCGACCACCCGGCCGCCGCGCAGCGTCCAGACGGAGTACGGCGGCGCGCCGGTCACGCCGCGCACGACGGTGTCGTGGGTGGCGTCCGCGGCGCGCATCTCGCCGACCGCCTCGACGTGGAGCCCGTAGCGGTCGGTCCAGAACCACGGCGCCCCGTCGACCGTCGCGGGCGGGTCGACACCCAGGATCGCCGCCGCGGCGCGCTGCCCGTCGTGCTGGGCCGCCTCCCAGTGCTCGGCGCGGGCGTGGTCCCGGAGCCGGGCGCAGTCGCCGATCGCCAGGACGGCTGGCCGGGACGTGGTCCGGGTGCGGTCGACGAGGATGCCGCGGTCGACCTCGATCCCCGCCTGCTCGGCCAGCGCGACGCGAGGGCTCATCCCCACCCCGATCACGGCGACGTCGAACGCGCGCGAGTCGGGCTCGCCGCTCAGCTGCGCCGCGAGGCCGGCGGACGTCTCCTGCAGGGCCTGGACCGTGCCCACGATCGTCTCCACGCCGTAGGCTCGATGCCGCGCGTGCAGCCACGTCGCCAGCTCGGGACCGACCGCACCGGCGAGCGGCGTCGGCACCGGGTCGACCAGGGTCACGCTCGCGCCGAGGCCGTTCAGGGTGGAGGCGGTCTCGGCGCCGATCAGCCCGGCCCCCACGACCAGGACCCGCGCCCCCTCGCCGGCATGCCCGAGGGCCTCGCGGAGCCGGTCGGCGTCGGCGACGTCGCGCACCACGTGGACGCGGGCCGAGTCCGCGCCCGGGATCGGGGGACGGATCGCGTCGCCCCCGAGCGCCAGCACGATCCGGTCCGCGGCGAGGGTCCGGCCGTCCGCCAGGTCGACCTCCGGGCTCTCCGCCCGCAGGGCCGTCACCGTCGCCCGCTGCCAGTCGATCCCCTGCTCCGCCAGCCCCGCGGACGTCGCCAGCGCGATCCCCTCGAGGCTCACCGAGCCGGCGAGGTAGTCCTTGCTGAGCGGAGGCCGGTCGTAGGGGAACGGCGCCGGGTCGAGGATCACCAGCCCGCCGGCGTACCCGTGGGCGCGGAGGGCCTGCGCGCACGCCAGCCCGCCGACGCCCCCGCCGACGATCACCACCCGCTCGACGCCGGCCCTCCTGCCCACCACGCGGACAACCGTCTCACCGATCGTCGGCATTTCGGGAACACCGGCGTGACTTATTACCCTGGGCGCTACGAATCCCTGGAGGAGTTGAAGTGGTGCGCCCGATCCGTGTTGCCGTCGTCGGCGGTGGTCCCGCCGGCATCTATGCCGCCGACATCCTGACCCGCGAGCACCCCGAGGCGTCGGTCGACGTCATCGAGCGCCTCCCCGCGCCCTACGGCCTGGTCCGCTACGGCGTGGCACCGGACCACCCGCGGATCAAGGAGATCATCAAGGCGCTGCGCCGGGTGCTCGACAACGATCGCATCCGCTTCTTCGGCAACGTCGACTTCGGCACCGACCTCAAGCTCGACGACCTCAAGCGGTTCTACGACGCGGTGATCTTCTCCACCGGCGCGATGGCCGACCGCGCGCTGGACATCCCCGGCGCCGAGCTCGAGGGCAACTACGGCGCGGCCGACTTCGTGTCGTGGTACGCCGGCCACCCCGACGTACCCCGGGACTGGCCGCTCACCGCAACCTCCGTCGCCGTCCTCGGCGCCGGCAACGTCGGCCTCGACGTCGCCCGCATGCTGGCCAAGCCCGCCGACGAGCAGCTCACCACCGAGATCGCGGAGAACGTCTACCGGGGCCTCAAGGCCAACCAGGCCACCGAGGTCCACGTGTTCGCCCGCCGCGGCCCGGCGCACATCAAGTTCTCCCCGATGGAGCTCCGCGAGCTCTCCCACTCCCCCTCGGTCGACGTGGTCGTCGAGGAGGAGGGCTTCCAGATCGACGACGCCGGCCAGGAGGAGATCGGCAGGCACAAGGCCACCCGCCTCGTCGTCGACACCCTGCTGAAGTACCTCGAGGCCGAGCCCACCGGAGCGCCCCACAAGATCGTCATCCACATGATGCAGAACCCCGTCGAGCTGCTCGGCGAGGACGGCCGCGTGGTGGCCATCAGGACCGAGCGCACGGAGTACGACGGCAGCGGCAACGTCCACGGCACCGGCGAGTTCGTCGACACGCCGGTCCAGGCCGTCTACCGCGCGATCGGCTACCTCTCGTCCCCGCTCGCCGACGTCCCGTTCGACGAGTCCGCCGGCGTCATCCCCAACGACGGCGGCCGCGTGCTGTCCGAGCCCGCCGACCAGGGCGGCGAGCAGATCCCCGGCGTCTACGTCACCGGCTGGATCAAGCGCGGACCGGTCGGCCTCATCGGGCACACCAAGTCCGACGCGAAGGAGACGGTCGACCACCTCCTGACGGACCTCGAGGCCGGTCGCGTGTCGGCGCCCGAGCTCGGCGACCCGGCCGCGTTCGTGGAGCACCTCACCGCCCGTGGCGTCGAGTTCACCACCGAGGAGGGCTGGGGACTGCTCGAGGCCCACGAGATCGCCCTCGGCGGCGCCGAGGGCCGCGAGCGGATCAAGGTCGTCCCCCGCGACGAGATGATCCGCATCTCCCGCGCCTAGGGCATGTCTCCTTACTCGGGCGAAGCGCATTCCGTGGTGTCCGCGCCCGGTCCGGCGAGGCGGAGGTGCGAGAGCGCAGCGTGCTGCGCCGAGCGCCTCCAACGAAGCCGGTCGGGATGCGGCGCCGCGGAGGCGCCGGCCGAGTAAGGAGACATGCCCTAGCCCCGCGCAGGTGAGCGGGCGGTCCGACGCAGCGCCACGGTAAGGGCCTGTCCGGGATTTACGTGGGGTGTTGCGCGGTGTCGTGGTGTGTGCTGGCCAAGGCGGAGGGCCGAAGGCGGCCGCCAGGTGCGTCGAGTGCCCGACAACGCTGCCAGTGCGTGCCACGGCGCCGCGAAACTCCACGTAAATTCCGGACAGGCCCTCACGATCGCGGTGTAGATTCCGCCGCCATGGCGGGCACCAGCAGCCTGGAGAGAGCGGTCGCCGTCGTCACCGGGGCGGCCAGCGGGATCGGTCGCGCCGTCGTGACCGACCTCGTCCAGCTGGGCGCCAGGGTGGTCGGGGTGGACCTCGACGTCACCGGCCTCGAGACGACGGCCGCCGCGCTGTCCGACCCGGACCTCTTCGTGCCGCTCGTCGCCGACGTGGCCGAGGAGTCGACCGCGGCACTGGCCGTCCGGACGGCCGAGGAGAGGTTCGGACGGCTGACCGTCGTGGTCAACAACGCGGCCGTCTCCCTGCCCGGCGACGTCGACCACACCTCGCTGGCGGCCTTCGATCTCTCGTACGCCGTCAACGTGCGCGCTCCCTTCCAGCTCATCAAGCACGCCCTGCCCGCGCTGCGGCGCGCGGGCGGGGGATCGATCGTCAACGTCGGATCGATCAACTCGATGACCGCCGAGCGCCAACTTCTCGCCTACTGCACCACCAAGGGCGCCCTGCTGATGCTGACCAAGTCGGTGGCGGTCGACCACGCGATCGACAACGTCCGCTGCAACATCGTGTGCCCCGGCTACGTCGACACCCCGATCAACCGCGCCCACGCCGAGCGTCTCGGCGGCGCCGACGTCGTACGCCGTACGCTCGCCGACCGCCAGCCACTCGCCCGCGACGGCCGCGCCGCCGAGATCTCCGCAGTCGTCACCTTCCTCGCCGGCAGCGAGAGCAGCTTCATCACGGGCGCCGAGGTCACGGTCGACGGCGGTCTCACGGCGGGGCTGTGAGACCGCCGTGACCGGGGGTGCGAGGACCGGTCGCACGACGTGGCGACGGCTCGTCGAGGAGCTGGGCGACGTCGTCGTCAGCCATGCCCTCGCCCACCCCGACGCCGTGGTGGAGCGGGTGGCCATCCACGCCGACCACCACGTCGGGGGCGACGACGAGCGCGCGGGTCAGGCACTCTGCCTCGCCATCGGGATGAGCGCCGAGCAGGCCATGGCGAGCCACGCCGACCGACGGACGGGCGTCGCGGTGAAGGCCGCCGCGGCCGGCCCGTTGCAGGCGATCGCCATGCGCGAGGGCACCACCCTGATCGCCGTCGATCCCGCCGCCGACTGGATCGAGGTCGTCGGCCGGGTGAGCGGCCTGCTCACCGGATCGCCGACCGCACCGGGAGGCTCGGACGCGTACGCCGTCGCGGCAGCCGCCGCCGACATCGTCGGCGGTCCGGTGACCATCGAGGACCTGGAGGGGCGGGTGCTCGCCTACGCGGGGGACCACCAGCTCGCCGACGAGGCCCGGATCGCCTCGATCCTCGGTCGCAGGGTCCCCGACCAGGTGACCGAGAGCCTCCGGGCGGCCGGGGTGATGCGGTTGATCAGCTCCGCCGAGCAGGCGATCGCGCTTCCCCCGGTGGACGGCCTCGCACGCCGGGCCGTGGCGCCGATCCGCGCGGGCGGCAACCTGGTCGGCGCGGCATGGGCCATCGTGCCGGGGCCGCCCGACGAGGCCACCCTCCGGGCCTATGCGGCCTGCGTCCGGCTGGCCGCGGGCACCCTCACCTCCGTCGGCCGCGCGCCGACGATCCGCTCGGCCATCGAGAACGACGCGCTGGCCGCGCTCCTCTACGGCGGTGCCGGCGCCCCGGCGGCCGCGCGCCGGCTCCGCATGGAGGAGGCGCTGGTCGAGGTCGGCATCGTCACCGTCGAGGCCGACGACCTCAGCACGGCGGTGGACACCCGCAACCGCCTCCTGGCCCGGCTCGTCGCGGTCGGCGACCGCTATCTCGGGCGACTCTTCGTGACCGAGTTCAACGGCACGATCTATCTCCTCGGCTCGCCCTCGGAGGGCGGCACCGCACCGATGGGCGCCTGGCTCTCGCCGCTGCTCACCAGCCCAGGCCCCGTGCGGCTCTACGCCGGCATCGGCCGCCCCTGCCCGTCCGGCGAGGTACCGCGCGGACGGCAGGAGGCCGAGCTGGCGCTCGCCGTCGCCACCGCGGACGGCGGCGGCGTACGCCGCTACGCCGAGGTCTGGACCCGCTCCTTCCTCCAGCGTCTCCAGGGACTGCCGATGGCGGCCGAGCTCGCCGCCTCCGGGGCGGTCCCGGCCCTGGCGCGCCACGACCAAGCGAACCACACCGACCTCGTGGGCACCCTCGAGGCGCACTACCGCGCCGGCGCGGACGTCCGGGCCGCGGCCGAGAGCCTGCACGTCCACCCGAACACGTTCCGGCAGCGGATGCGCCGGATCCACGAGCTCACCGGCCTCGACCCGAGCGCCCCCACCGACATCGACACGCTCGCCATCACGGTCGTTCAGCTCGCCTTGTTACGCCGCGACCCCTGAGGCCGCGTCGGAGTGTCCGAGCGGACGGCCCGCGTCGCCGAGATGTGTCCGACCGGACACGGCACGGGGCGCCTGCCCGCGCCTACCGTCCCGCCATGACGAACACCGCGAGGGGCCGACTGGACGGCCGCGTCTGCCTGGTCACCGGGGCGGGCAACGGCATCGGCAGGGCGACGGCGCTCGCGATGGCCGCCGAGGGCGGCCACGTCCTGGCGCTCGACGTCGACGCCGAGGCGGCCAAGGCGACCGCCGAGCTCGACCACGCGATCCGGCCGTTCGTGGCCGACGTCAGCCGGCGGGACCAGCTGGCGGAGGCCGTGGCCGGACTGGTCGCCGAGCACGGTCGCGTCGACGTACTCGTCAACAACGCCGCCGTGAACCTGCCCGGCCTCTTCCACGAGGCCTCGCAGGCCGACATCGCGCGGACCGTCGAGGTCAACATCCTCGGCGCGGTGCACGCCTCGCAGCTCGTCGTTCCGCACATGCTCGCCCGGGGATCCGGCGCGATCGTCACCATCTCCAGCGTCAACGCGATGGTGGCCGAGCCGTTCCTGTCGATCTACGCGATGTCCAAGGCGGCACTCGTGATGCTCACCCGCGGGATGGCACTGGACTATGCCGGCGCCGGTCTCCGGGCCAACGTGATCTGCCCCGGGTGGGTGGACACGCCGTTCAACCACGCCCACGCGAGGCTCCTCGGCGGCCTCGACGCGGTCTACGACTCGATCGAGTCCTTCCAACCCATCGGACGGCCGGGAAGGCCAGAGGAGATCGCCAGCGTCGCCGTCTTCCTCGCCAGCGACGAGGCGTCGCTCATGACCGGCTCCGTCGTCGTCGCCGACGGCGGCATGACGGTCCAGTGACCTGACCCGAGATCACCGCGCGAGACCAAGGAGTCCACCATGTCCGCACCCACCACCCCGTCCGCCGACAGGCCGGTCACGACCGGGCCCACCCTGCGCGACGGCTCCGTCAGCCTCGCCGAGGTGCTCTTCCAGTCCGTGGCGTTCATGGCGCCCGGCATCGGGATCGCCTTCGCGATCGGCATCGGCGTCCCCCTCGCCGGCACCGCGCTGCCGCTGTCGCTGCTGGTCGCGCTGATCGCCTGCACCCTGACCGCGCTCGCGATCGGCCAGCTCGCCGCTCGCCTGCCCAGCGCGGGAGGCCTCTACACCTACGCCGCCCGGGCGATCGGGCGGCGCACCGGCTTCACCGTCGGCTGGTACTACGTCGCGTTCGCCATCCTGCTGCCGCCGTTCTTCGCGCTCCAGGAGGGCTGGTTCGTCGACTCGTTCCTCACCGAGCGAGGCATCGCCTCGCCGGGTCCCACGCCCTTCGTGATCCTCTACCTCGCGGTGATCTTCGGGCTGACCTTCTTCGACGTGAAGCTCTCCGTCCGCACCGCCATGACGCTGGGCGCCCTGGAGATCGTCGTCTGCCTGGCGCTCGGGCTCACGCTGGTGCTCACGGGCGACAACTCCCTCGCGCCGTTCCAGCCCTCGCATGCCGAGAACGGCTGGTCCGGCATCGCCCAGGGCGCGGTCTTCGCGATCCTCGCCTTCATCGGCTTCGAGGCGGCGTCGTCCTTCGGCGAGGAGGCCCGCAACCCGCGGAGGGCCGTGCCCATCGCGGTCGTGGCGGCCTCCGCGGGCGTCGGGCTCTACTACCTCTTCCTCACCTACGCCTGGAACATCGGCGCCGGACTGGACATCGTCGGGTTCCACGAGCGCACCGCGGGGAACGACTGGCCGGTCTTCGCCCAGGAGAAGTGGGGCGACGTCGGGGGCTGGATCGTCTTCCTGGCCCTGCTGAACTCGATCATCGCGGCGGGCGCCGCGGCCATGAACAGCTGCGCGCGGGTGCTCTTCGCCATGGGCCGCGCCGGCACGCTGCCCAAGGCACTGGGCGCCGTGCACCCGAAGTACCACACGCCGTACGTCGCCGTGGTCGCCTCCCTCGTCGCCGCGGCGCTGATCTCCCTCGTCACGGGGCTGAAGTTCGGGGCGGCAACCGGCTACGCGATCGTCGGGACGACGTTCACGATCCTCGCGATCCTCGTCTACATGATCCTCTGCGTCGCCTGCATCGTCTGGTTCCAGCGGCACCCCGCGGAGCGGCGCTGGTGGCTGCACATCCTGGTGCCGGCGCTCGGCTTCGTCGCCTTCCTCGCACCCCTCTACGCCCAGGCGTTCGACCTCGACGCGCTCTTCTCGGGCTCCGCGGTCTTCAGGTGGGCGGTGGTCGCGCCGTTCGGCTGGGCGGTGTGGGGGGCCGTGGCGTGGATCGTGATCGGCCTCGGCCTCGCCCTGCTGCCGAGTCGGCTGCCGGAGCTGGGGGCGTACGACGGGGTCGAGCAGCCGACGACGTGACCCTCCTGCCCCGGAAGCACTCCGCCCACGGGACGTTCCGGCCCCTCCGGCCCGGCGAAGAGGGCCGGAGAGTCCCGTTCGGACTGTGAAAGGCTAGGCTCATGCTGATCGCGTTCGGGACGTTCACCGTGGCGGCGGTGCTGATCGTGCTGCTGCCGGGGCCGGACACGCTGGTCGTCGTCCGGGGGATGGTGCGGGGCGGGCGCCGGGGTGCGGGGCTCACGGCGCTGGGCGTGCTGGCCGGGCTGTGCTGCTGGGTCGCCGCCGCGGCGCTCGGGCTGGCGGCACTGCTGAAGGCGAGCGAGACGGGCTACGAGGCGCTGAAGATCGCGGGGGCGGCGTACCTCGTCTGGATCGGCGTGCAGTCGCTGCGCTCGATCCGTCGACCGGCGGAGGAGGTCGCGCTCCACGGTGACGGTCCGACCGCGCCGGCGGCGGTGGAGCTGCGCGGGCGCTCGGGCTTCCTCGGCGGGCTGCTCACCGACATCCTCAACCCGAAGGTCGGCGTCTTCTTCGTCAGCTTCCTGCCCGGCTTCGTGCCCGACGGCGCATCGGTGGGGCTGACCAGCATCGCGTTCGGCGCGATCTTCGTGGTGCTGACCGCGCTCTACTTCGTCGCGCTCATCGCGGTCTCGGCCACGATCACGACCTGGATGCAGACGCCGCGGATCCGCCGCCGCCTCGACGCGCTGACCGGGCTGGTGCTGGTCGGGTTCGGCGTCCGGCTGGCCACCGAGAGCTGAGCGCGGAGCCGAGGGGTGAGCATCGAGACGCCCGAGGCGCCGCCGCACAGCCTGCTCGACGACGTGCTCGGGCTGACGATCGGCGTCTACCTCTGCTCGCTGGGCCTCTTCCTCATCCACCTGGCCGGCGCGGTCACGGGCGGGACGGCGGGGCTGGCGCTGGTGATCGCCTACGCCACCGGCTGGGGGTTCTCCTGGGTGTTCGCGCTGATCAACCTGCCCTTCACGGTGCTCGCGCTCTTCCAGAAGGGCGTGGGGTTCGCGGCCCGCTCGGCGCTCTGCGTCGTCGCGGTCTCGCTCGCGACCACCTGGCAGTCCCGGGTGCTCGACCTCGATCACGTCAGCCGCCCGTACGGCGTCCTGGCCGGTGCCATCCTCACCGGCATGGGCGTCCTGGCCCTGGTGCGGCACAACTCCTCGATCGGCGGCTTCAGCATCGTCGCCGTGATCCTCCAGGAGAGGGCCGGGATGCGCGCCGGCTACGTGATGATGTCGCTCGACGCCCTGGTGCTGCTCGCCGCGTTCCTCGTCCGCGACCCGGTGATCGTGCTGTGGTCGGCCCTGGGCGCGGTGATGCTCAACCTGGTGCTCGCGTTCAACCACCGGCCCGGGCGCTACATGGGAATGTAGGCGGGAAGGCGATCAGAGCGCGGCGGCGAGGTGCTTGGTCAGCTCGTCGGCGTCGGCACGGGCGCCGTCGATGTAGGTCGACCGGCGTCGGCGCAGCGCCGGCAACCCGGTCACGTAGAGCCCCGGGGCCGGCGTGACGCCGCCATCGTGGCGCAGGGCGCCCTTCGCGTCGAAGACGTCGAGGTCGACATAGCCGTGGTCCGGCTTGATCCCGGTCGCCCAGACCACCGAGCGGATCTCGCCCGAGTCCAGCCGCAGCGAGAGCAGCGGCGCGGGCACGCGGGTCGGCTCGGGCCGCTCGCCGCCCGCCTCGAGGCCGGCGGCCGCGTCGATCGAGGCCAGCAGCCGGTTGAGCTTGAGGTCGGCGAGCGCGGCGACGTTGGCCAGGGAGCCGGAGAAGAGCGCCTCGCCGTCGCGGATGGCGGCGAGCCTGCCCACCAGCCGCACGCCCAGCGCCTGCAGGGCGTTGAGGTCGAGGTCGGCGGTGCCGCCGGCCAGCTGGAAGGAGGGCAGCCGGCGTACCCGCGTGATGTCGTCGACCTCGTCCCAGCGCTCGTCGAGGATGCCCGCCTCGTCGATCCAGGAGAAGAGGTCGCGGCCGCGATAGCGCCGCGGAGCGCGCACGTGCTCGCCGACCGCGAGCGTGACCTCGCGTCCCGACGCGGCCAGCTCGGCGGCGATCTGGACACCACTGGCGGCGGCGCCGACGACCAGGGCGCCGCCGCCAGGGAGCTGGGAGGGGTTGCGGTAGTCGATCGCGTGCAGCGACACGACCCCGTCCGGGAGAGCGTCGGCGAGGGCGGGCGCGACGCCCCGCACCGAGCCCGAGGCCAGGACGACCGACCGCGCCGACCACGGCCCCCGGTCGGTCTCGACGGTGAACCCGTCACCGGACCGCGCCACCCGGCGTACGACGGTCTCGGGCTGGACCGGTGCCCGCGACTCGGTCGCGTAGCGGACCAGCAGCGCGGCGACCTCGGCCGCCTCCATGAACCCGTCGGGGTCCGGCCCGGCGTAGTCGGCGCCCGGCAGGCGGGTCATCCAGTTGGGCGTGAGCAGGCGCAGGGAGTCCCAGCGCTGCGTCGCCCACGAGTGCGCCACCTGACCGCGCTCGAGGACGACGTGGTCGATCCCCTGCGCGGTCAGGTGACGGCTGGTCGCGAGCCCGCTGTGCCCGGCGCCCACCACGACGGTGGTGGCGGAGCGGGCGCGCGTCATCGGCGGGTCACGCGACCGAGACGGTGACCGCGGTCGGGTTGGTGAGCGCGTCGAAGACCGCCGAGCGCTTCTGCGACTGGGCGACGAGCGCCTGGATGTCCTCGGGGCTGGCGTCGGCGTCGATCGCGTAGGTCACCCGGATCTCGTTGAAGCCGTTGCGGACGTCGGGGTCCCCGCCGAGGATGCCGCGGATGTCGTGGTCGCCCTCGATGCTCGCGGTCACGGAGTTGAGCTGGATGCCCCGCTGCTGGGCGACGGCGGCGACACCGGCCGTCAGGCAGCCGCCGAGCGCGGTCAGCAGGGTCTCCACGGGGGTCGGGCCGTTGTTCTCCGCGGCGAACTGCGGCGGGTGGTCGCCCGAGGTCGTGAACGAGCGGTCGGCCTCCTGCTCGGCGCCGAGGCCGAAGAAGCCGGTGACGGTGCTCTCGGAGTGGGTGCCCCTGATCCAGGTGTTGGTGGCGCGCCAGGTGAACTGGGCGGCCTCGGGCGCGTCCTGCAGCGCGGCGCGAGCGCCGAGCAGTGCCTCGACGTTGACGCCGTTGTCGACGGGCGTGGCGGTGGTGGTCATCGAGATCTCCTCGTGTGCGGATGGATGGGAGCGGTGGGAGCGGTTCTGACGTTAGTCATGTGACTAACTCGACTAAAGGTCTGTCCACGCCCTGAGACCGCCGAGATCCCGGCGTGCTCAACGGGGCTCATCGGGGCTCATCGGGCGCCCTTGCGCGAGCTGATCACCCCGGTGTCGAACCCGGCGAGGTGCAGGCCGCCGTGGAACCGGGCGTGCTCGATCTTGAGGCAGCGGTTCTGCACGACACCGAGGCCGGCGGCACGAGCGGTCTCGGCCGCCGACTCGTTGACCAGCCCGAGCTGGAACCACACCGTCCGCCCCTCGGTGGGGGCGTCGAGGGCGATGACCTCGTCGACGACGCCCGGCAGGTCCTCGGCCCGCCGGAAGACGTCGACGATGTCCGGGACCTCCGGCAGGTCGGCCAGCGACGCATGGATCGTGTGCCCGAGGACGGTCTGCCCGGCGGCGCGCGGGTTGACGAAGGAGAGCCGGTAGTCGGTGTCCTGCACGAGGTAGGTCGCCACGTAGTAGCTCGACCGCGCCGTGGTGGGCGAGAAGCCGACGATGGCGATGGAGTGCGCGGCGCGGAGGATGCGCAGCCGCTCCCGGGCGCTCTCCCCGGCGCTCATCGCTGCGCCTCCAGCGCCCGGTCGAGGTCGTAGAGGATGTCGTCGACGTCCTCGATGCCCACGCTGATCCGCACCAGGCCGGCGGAGACGCCGGCCTCCTCGAGGCGCGACTCGCTGAGCTGCCGGTGGGTGGTGGAGGCCGGGTGGATGACGAGCGTCTTGGCGTCGCCGATGTTGGCGAGGTGGCTGGCCAGCTCGACCGACTCGATGAAGGCCTCGCCCGCCGCGCGTCCGCCGCGGATGCCGAAGGAGAAGACACTCCCCGGGCCCAGCGGCAGATAGCGCGCGGCCCGCTCGTGATGCGGATGGCCGGGCAGCCCGGCCCAGTTGACGAACTCGATCCGCTCGTCGGCGGCGAGCCACTCGGCCACCACGCGGGCGTTCTCGACGTGGCGCTGCATCCGCAGTGGCAGCGTCTCGACGCCGAGCGCGAGCTGCCAGGCCGACTGCGGGCTCAGGGTGGCGCCGACGTTGCGCAGGTGCTCGGCGCGGAGCCGGGTGAGGAAGGCGTACTCCCCGAAGTTGCCCCACCACGACAGCCCTCCGTAGTGCTCCACCGGCTCGTGGAAGAGCGGGAACCGCTCGGCGCCGTAGGCGAAGCGCCCGGACTCCACGACCACGCCGCCCAGCGTCGTGCCGTGCCCACCCAGGAACTTCGTCGCGGAGTGGACGACGATGTCGGCGCCCCACTCGACGGGGCGGTTGAGGTACGGCGTGGGGATGGTGGAGTCGACCACCAGCGGCACGCCGTGCGCGTGGGCGACGTCCGCGAGCCCCTCGAGGTCGGCGATCTCGCCCGACGGGTTGGCGACCGTCTCGGCGAAGAGCAGCTTGGTCGTCGGGCGGATCGCGGCGGCGTACGCGTCGGGATCGGTGGAGGCGACGAACGTCGTCTCGACGCCGAAGCGCCGCAGGGTGACGTCGAGCTGGGTCACCGAGCCGCCGTAGAGCTGGGCCGAGGCGACGATGTGGTCCCCCGCGCCGGCGAGCGAGGCGAAGGTGACGAACTCGGCACCGAGGCCGCTCGCGGTGGCGACGGCGCCGATGCCGCCCTCGAGCGAGGCGATCCGCTCCTCGAAGGAGGCGACGGTCGGGTTGCCGACGCGGGTGTAGATGTTGCCGTACTTCTGCAGGGCGAAGCGGGCGGCCGCGTCGGCGGTGTCGTCGAAGACGAAGGCCGCCGACTGGTAGATCGGCAGCGCCCGCGCGCCGCTCACGGCGTCGGGGATGTTGCCCGCGTGGATGGCGCGGGTGCTGAAGCCGTAGACGTGGTCGGCGGTGTCGGTCACGGAGTCACTCCTGGCTCAGGAAGGTGCGGACGAGGTCGAGGTAGCCCGGCGGGTCGAGCAGGAACGAGTCGTGACCCCACGGCGAGGGCACCTCGTGCCGGTCGACCTCGGCGCCGGCGGCACGCAGGTTCCGCTCGATCAGCTCGGAGTGGGCGGTGCCGAAGCGCCAGTCGGAGTCGAAGGAGATCAGCCGGAACCGCGTGCCGGCGGCGCGGGCGGCGAAGCCGGGGTCCGCGAACGGCTCGAAGTAGTCGAGCAGCCGGGTCAGGTAGAGGTACGACAGCGGGTCGAAGCGGTCGACGAACACCTCGCCCTGGTGGTCGAGGTAGCTCTCCACCTCGAAGTCGGTCTCCAGCGTCTCCTCCTTGCCGGGCTCTCCGGGCGCTCCCCGTCGCGCCCGGCCGAACTTCGCCTCCAGGCCGGCGTCGGAGACGTAGGTGATGTGCGCGAGCATCCGCGCCAGGGCCAGGCCACCGGCCGGGTCCTGCCGGATGGCCCGCCGTGCCACGTGGGAGAGGGCGATGTTCTGCGGGGTCAGGCGGGCGCTCGCGGCGACGAGGACGGCGCGCCCGAGCTGCCCGGGGGCGTCGGCCGCCCACTGCAGCAGCTGCATCCCGCCCAGCGAGCCGCCGACGCCGGCGAAGAGCCGCTCGATGCCGAGGTGGGCCAGCAGCGCACGGTGGACGGCCACGAGGTCCGCGACGGAGATCAGGGGGAAGTCCAGACCGTAGGGCTCGCCGGTCGCGGGGTCGACCGAGGACGGGCCGGTCGTCCCCCGGCAGCCGCCGAGCAGGTTGGGGCAGACGACGAAGAAGCGGTCGGTGTCGACCGGCCCGCCGGGCCCCACCATGGACGCCCACCACTCGTGGGCGAGGGCGTCCCCGGTGAGCGCGTGCGCGACGAACACCGCGTTGTCCCGGGCGGGCGAGAGCTCGCCGTACGTCGCGAAGGCGACCTCGACCGGGCCGAGCGTCGCGCCGCTCGCGAGCACGAGAGGATCGCGCTCGGTGAACAGCGTCGCGTGCCGCACGGCGGTCATGCTCCCGATACAACCATGTGTCGATCGATCTGCTCGACCATGTCACCTGTCGGTCATCGCCCGGCCGAACGGCAGACTGTCGCCATGGAGATCGCGCTCGTCCTGGTGGCCCTGGCGGCAGGCGTGCTCGCCGTCACGGCCCTCTCGGACCGCCTGCGCGTGCCGGCGCCGCTGCTGCTGATCGTGGCCGGGATCGGCGTCTCGTTCGTCCCGGGCGTGCCGAGCGTCGAGCTGGAGCCGGAGGTCGTGCTCTACGGCCTGCTGCCGCCGCTGCTCTACGCCACCGCGATCTCGACGTCGCTGGTCGACTTCAACGCCAACCGGCGGGTGATCCTGCTGCTGTCGATCGGGCTGGTGGTGGCGACGGTCGCCGGCGTCGGGGTAGTGGTCCACGCGCTGCTGCCGGGCCTCAGCTGGGCGGCCGCCTTCGCGATCGGCGCCGTCGTCGCGCCGCCCGACGCGGTCGCCACGACGGCCGTCGGCCGCACCATCGGCCTGCCGCGCCGGATCATCACCATCCTCGAGGGCGAGTCGCTGCTCAACGACGCCACCGCCCTGGTCTCGCTCCGCACCGCGATCCTCGCACTGGCCGGCGGCGTCGAGGCCTGGCACGTCGGGCTCGACTTCGTCCGGGCCGCGGGCGGCGGCGTCCTGGTGGGGGTGGTGGGCTACGTGATCGTCGCGTGGCTGCGCAAGCACATCACCGATCCGGTGTTCGACACCGGCCTCTCCCTGGTGGTGCCGTTCACGGCGTACGTCGTCGCGGAGTCGATCGAGGCGTCGGGCGTGATCGCGGTCGTCATCACCGGTCTCCTGCTGGGCCATCGCGCGCCGGTGCTGCAGTCCGCGCAGTCGCGGATCGCGGAGCGGATGAACTGGCGGACCATCGCCTACCTGCTGGAGAACGCGGTCTTCCTCCTCATCGGCCTGCAGGCCCGCGACCTGCTCGCGGACGTCGGCCACAGCGACCTGCCGTGGACCCGCATCGCCGGCATCTGCCTGGCGACGCTGGGCTCGGTGATCGCGATCCGGATGACGTGGGTCTTCGTGACGCGCTACCTGCTGGTTCGGCCCACGCCGGACCCCGACCTCGGCGCGACCCCGCCGTGGACCTACACGTTCGTGCTCGGCTGGGCGGGCATGCGCGGCGTCGTCACGCTCGCGGCCGCCTATCTCATCCCGGCCGAGACCGAGCACCACGAGATCCTGCTGCTGATCGCGTTCTCCGTCGTGGCGGGGACGCTCTTCCTCCAGGGCACCACGCTGCCGCTGCTCGCGCGGTGGCTCGACATCCCCTCCCCCGACCCCGTCGACGACGCGCTGGCCCGCGCGACCCTGCTGCAGCAGGCCTCCAAGGCGGGCTTCGCGGCCCTCGAGCGGATCGAGTACGCCGACCCGCACGGCGTCGAGCAGCTGGTCCGGCAGCGGGTGGACCAGCGGAACTTCGCCGCCTGGGAGCGGCTGAGCACGACCGTCGGCGAGGAGGCGCCGAGCGAGCTCTACTCCCGGGTGCGGTCGACGATGATCGCGGCCGAGCGGGCGCGGGTGCTGGAGATCCGCTCGGCTGGCACGGTGCCCTCCGACGTGGTGGCCGACGTCCTGGCGATGCTGGACGTCGAGGAGTCGATGCTCGACATCGGCCGGGAGGAGTCCGAGCGGGTGGGCGAGGCCAACCGGCGGCGCCGGCCCGCCGGGAGCGTGTGCGACGACCTCGAGCGCTATCCGGTCGTCGAGACGACCGAGGACGCGGTCTGCGCCGCATGCGTCGAGGAGGGCAGTCACTGGGTGGCGCTGCGGCAGTGCCTGGAGTGCGGCAACGTCGGCTGCTGCGACTCCTCCGAGCGCCAGCACGCCACCCGGCACTTCCACGAGACCGGGCATCCGGTGATGGAGTCCGCCGAGCCGGACGAGGACTGGCGCTGGTGCTACGTGCACCACGTGACGGCGTAGGAGATGTGCCCTAGGCGTTCTGGCCGGGGAGGAGCGCCTCGAACTCGGCGGCGGGCACGGGCCGGCCCAGGAGGTAGCCCTGGACCTGATCGCACTGGAGCAGGCGGAGCAGGGCGAGCTCGTCGGCCACCTCGACACCCTCGGCGATGACGGTGAGGCCGAGGGCGTGGCCGAGCGCGACGGCGGCGCGGACGATCGCGGCGTCGCCGGACTCGCCCAGCATCCGGTGCACGAACGACTGGTCGATCTTGAGTGCGGTGACGTCGAAGCGGCGCAGGTAGTCCAGGCTGGAGTAGCCGGTGCCGAAGTCGTCGATCGCCACCGAGACCCCGAGCTCGCGCAGTCCGCGCACCGCTCCCACGGTGGTGTCGGCGTCCTCGGCGAGCTGGCTCTCGGTCAGCTCGAGCTCGAGCAGCTCCGCCGGGAAGCCCGTCTCCTCGAGGATCCGCCCCACCCACGCCGCGGGGCGGCCCTGGCGCAGCTGGACGGTCGAGAGGTTCACCGCGACGCTGAGCCGCGGCAGGCCGGCGTCGATCCATGCCCGGCCCTGACGGCACGCCTCGCGCAGCGCCCACTCGCCGATCGGGAGGATCAGGCCGGAGTCCTCGGCGATCGGGATGAAGTCGGACGGGTCGACCGAGCCCAGCTCGGGATGCTCCCAGCGCAGCAGGGCCTCGCAGCCGACGACCGCGCCGCTGCGGACCTCCACCTTCGGCTGGTACGCCAGCGACAGCTGACCCTCCTCGGCGGCGGCCCGGAGCTTGGTCTCGAGGTCGATCCGGCGCTGCGTCTCCTGGGCCATGAGCGGCGTGAACACCCGGAACGCGTTGCGTCCGGCGTCCTTGGCGTAGTACATCGCCGTGTCGGCGTTGTCGACGAGCTGGGCGGGCGTCGAGCCGTGGTCGGGGTAGAGGCTGACGCCGATGCTCGCGCCGAGGTGGACGCAGCGGCCCTCGACCTCGAACGGCTCGGCGAAGGACTGGAGGATGCGCCCCGCCCAGGCCGTCATGTGGCCGACGCGGACGACCACCGGCGCCACGACGGCGAACTCGTCGCCGCCGAGCCGGGCGACGGTGTCGGCGGCCCAGACCTGGGTCCTGAGTCGCTCGCCCACCTCGCGCAGCACCAGGTCGCCGAAGGGATGGCCGAAGCCGTCGTTGACGACCTTGAAGCGGTCCAGGTCGAGGTGGAGGACGGCGACCTGGTGGCCCTCCCGCTCGGCGTCCACGATCGCGTCGGCGAGGCGCTCGTAGAGCAGGTCGCGGTTGGCGAGGCCGGTCAGCGAGTCGTGGGTCGCCTGGTGACGCAGCCGCTCCACGGCCTCGCGCAGGTCGTGCTGTCCGCGACGGGACTCGCTGACGTCGCGGATCGTGCCGACCATGCGGACCGCGCGGCCGCTCTCGTCGCGCACCACCGTGCCCCGGTCCACGACGATGGCGTAGCTGCCGTCGTCGCGCCGCAGCCGGTACTCGTCGCGCCAGCTCGCCTCCGTCCGCGCCGCCGCGTCCAGGCCGGCGACGACCCGCTGGCGATCGTCGGGGTGGACCCGCTCCTCCCATGCGGCGATCTCGCCCGCGCGCATCATCGCGTCGATGCCGAGCGTCCTCGCGTAGGCCGAGTGGTGCCACTCGAGCCGGCCCTCCATGTCCCAGTCCCAGACGGCCTCGCCCGTCGCCTGGATGAGCGCCCGGAACATCTCGTCCTGGGGCCGGCCCGTCAGGGCGTCGAGACGCGTCACCGCAGCCGCTGTGCGTCTGGCGTCCACGAGCACCTCCCGCCGACCCCCGCCGGAGGATCGGCAGGAGATCGGGTCCACGCTACCCGGGCGGGGTCCGGCGTGCTCGTCGTCCGCCCAGGTTTTGCCCTCACCGGGGTGTCGCCGGGGGACACACCTAGGGTGTGAGGCATGACTCCCGACGAGGTGATCGAGACGGTGCTGGCTGAGCGGTTCAGCTGCCGCGCCTTCCTTCCCGGCACGGTGCCGGCCGCCACCCAGCGGCGGATGTTCGCCCTCGCCCAGCGCACCGCCTCGTGGTGCAACTCCCAAGCCTGGCAGGTCCACGTCGCGCCCTCGACCGAGGCGTTCTCCGAGGCCCTGCTGGCGCGGGTGCTCGCGGGACCGGAGGCGCCCGACCTCGCCGGGCCGGCGTCGTACGAGGGCGTGTATCGCGACCGCCGCCGCGCCTCCGGCTTCGGGCTCTACGGCGCGCTGGGCATCGCGCGTGACGACGCCGACGGCCGGCTGCGGCAGATGCTGGAGAACTTCCGCTTCTTCGGCGCCCCGCACGTCGCGGTGATCAGCACCCCCCGCGCGCTGGGCGTGTACGGCGCCGTCGACTGCGGCGCCTACGTGTCCACCCTGCTCACGGCCGCCCAGAGCCTCGGCGTCGCCACGATCGCCCAGGCCGCGGTGGCGATGTACGCCGACGTCGTGCACGAGCACCTCGGCGTCCCCGCCGATCGCGACGTGGTCTGCGCCGTCTCCTACGGCTACCCCGACCTCGACCATCCCGCCAACGCCTTCCGCACCGAGCGGGCGAGCATCGACGAGGCGGTCAGCGGGCTGGCGTGAGCCCGCCCCGGACGAACGCTCACCACGGCAGCACGCCGTGGCGGTCGATCACCCGGCCCGTGCCGGCCCCGTCCGCCTCGGTGGCGAGGGCGACGATGGCGTCGGTGCCCTCGGTGATCGTCTGGGTGCCGCTGTGGCCGTTGAGGTCGGTGGCGGTGTAGCCGGGGTCGACGGCGTTGAACCGCACGTCCGCGATGCCCTTGGCGTACTGCGTCGTGATCATCGTGACGGCCGCCTTGGAGCCGTTGTAGAGCGGCGAGATCACGTGCGACTCGACACGTGCGGGGTCGTGGGTGAGGGTCTGCGAGCCGAGCCCGCTGGTCACGTTGACCACCCGCGGGTCGGTGCCCTCGCGGAGCAGCGGCAGGAAGGCGTGGGTGACGCGGACGATCGAGACGGCGTTGGTGTCGAAGACCGCGAGGGCGTCGGGGCCGGTGAGTTGGTCGATGCTCTCGGCCTGCCGCCCGACGATGCCGGCGTTGTTGATGAGGACGTCGACGTGCCCCTCGTGGGCGCGGACGTCCTCGGCGGCAGCGGCCACCGACGCGTCGCTGGTGACGTCGATCGGCACGAACCGGGCGCCGAGCTCCTCGGCGGCCGCGCGGCCGAGCTCCGGGTCGCGGGCGCCGATCAGGACGGTGTGGCCGGCGGCGACGAGGCGGCGGGCGGTCTCGTGACCGAGGCCCTTGTTGGCTCCGGTGATGAAGGTGATGGTCATGCCCTCCACGGTGCCGCGCGCCCGGGGACGGGACCAGAGACGTCGCGACGGTCGGACTCGCAGTACCACCCGGGGGACCTGTCCTGCCGACTCGTCACGGGCACACTGGAGGAATGAGCACCGACAAGCTGAGCCTGGGCGCCGCCCTCCGCGCGTGGCGCGACCGGCTCGCCCCCGAGGCGGTGGGGAGGCAGGGCGGTCGCGACCGTCGTACGCCGGGGCTGAGGCGCGAGGACCTCGCGGACCTGGCCGGGCTCTCCGTGGACTACGTCGTGCGCCTGGAGCAGGGTCGCGCGACGCGGCCGTCGGCGCAGGTCGCCGGGGCACTGGCCCGCGCGCTGCAGCTCTCCGGCGACGAGCGGGACCACCTCTACCGGCTGGCCGGGCTGCAGCCGCCCAGCGACGGCATCGTCAGCGACCACGTGCCGCCGGGGCTGCAGCGCATCCTGGCGCGTCTCGGCGACGCCCCGGCCGCGGTGTTCGCCGCCGACTGGCAGCTGGTGACCTGGAACGACGGCTGGCGCGCCCTGCTCGGCGATCCCGCCACGCGAGGGCACACGGAGCGCAATCTCGTACGCTCGCGGTTCCTCATCGGCTCGGAGTGCCAGCCGTTGGCGGGCTGGCCGGTGATCTCGACGCAGCCCGAGCGCACCGACCGGGCCGTGGTCGCCGACCTCCGGCGCGCCTCGGGGCGCTATCCCGACGATCCGCGGCTGGCGAGCCTGGTGCACGAGATGCTCGATGCCAGCCCGCGGTTCGCCGAGCTCTGGCACGAGGGCGGTGTCGCCGGCCATGCCGAGGACCGCAAGACCATCCACCACCCCGTCGTCGGCGAGATCACGGTGGACTGCGACATCCTGGTCGACACCCAGACGGACCTGAAGATCGTCATCTACACCGCCGTCCCCGGCAGCGAGGACGCGAGCCGTCTGGAGCTGGCGATGGTCGTCGGCGCCTCGACCCCGGCCTGACTGCTGCCGAAGGGTCCTGTCGGGGCCGCCTCGCGCGGTCTCACCGGCGGTCGACCCGGCGGTCGACCCGGAGGGCGCCGGCTGCGGGGGTCCCGGGCGGTCTCGAGCGCCGCGACGAGGGCGGCGACGGCGGGGCTGGTCTCGTCGGCGCGCCCGACCGATCCCCGCAAATGCACGATCCTGTACGGCGTGTCGCGACACCCGTCGGGGTGTCGTCACACAAATGCACGATCAAATGCACGATCGTGGCGGGCTGGCCAGGCTAGCGGCGGCGGCCGGTCACGACGATCTCGTCCTCGGGTACGTCGTGGCCGGCTGCACAGCGCGGGACGAGCGTGACGGCCTCGCCGCAGTCCGCGTGCGTCAGGGTCGGACCGCCGCCCGGGAGGTGACTGGCGCCCCAGCGGGCGAGGGCGAGGACGAGCGGGAGCACTTCGTGGCCGGCCTCGGTGAGGACGTACTCGTGACGGGTCCGCTGGCCGGGGTCGCGATAGGGCCGCTTGGCGAGCACCCCGACCTCGACCAGCTCGCGCAGCCGCTGCGAGGCGACGGCCTCGGTGACCCCGACCCGGCGGACGAGGTCGTCGAAGCGACGGGCGCCGTAGAACGCCTCGCGCAGCAGCAGCATCGACGTCCGGTTGCCGATCGCCTGCATGGCACGGTCGATCGGGCAGTGGTCGCCCAGGGGGCCGGACCGCTCGGCGAGCGCGCCGGCGAGCTGCATGGTCATGCCGACGATTCTAACTTGTCTTTTCCATAGCCAGGTCTTTAAGGTCTCTGACTATGGATTTCAGAAGTCAGCACGCAGTGAGTCAGCGGAGTGCGGTCGCCGTGCTCACCGGCGCGGCCTTCCTGGCCAGCCTCGACCTGTTCATCGTCAACGTCGCCTTCGACGAGATCGGCCGCGACTTCGGCACCGCGTCGCTCGGCCGCCTCTCCTGGATCCTCAACGCGTACGCCGTCGTCTACGCCGCCCTGCTCGTCCCCATGGGACGCCTCACCGATCGCTACGGCCGCAAGCCGGGCTTCGTCCTCGGCATGGCGGTCTTCACCGCCGCGAGCCTGGCGTGCGGCTTCGCGCCGGGCGTGTGGTGGCTGGTCGGCGCCCGGATCGTGCAGGCGGTCGGCGCGGCCACGATGACGCCGGCCAGCCTCGGCCTCCTCCTCGCCTCGCTCCCGCCGGAGCGCCGGGCCGGCGGCGCGCGGCTCTTCGCGATCATCGGCGCGGTCGCGGCCGCCTTCGGTCCCGCGGTCGGCGGCGGACTGGTCCAGCTCTCGTGGCAGGCCGCCTTCTGGATCAACGTGCCGCTCGGCGTCGTGCTGATCGCCGCGGCGATCCGAGTCGTGCCCGACGTACGCCACAACCAGGACGCGCCTCGTCCCGACCTGCTGGGCGGGCTCGTGCTCGCGGTGGCCATCGCGGCGCTCGTGCTCGGGATCGTCGAGGGCAACGAGTGGGGCTGGACCTCGGCACGGGTGCTCGGCGCGTGGGTCCTCGCCGCGCTCGGCGCGGGACTCTTCGGCTGGCTCGTCACCCACCACCGGGCGCCGGTGATCGACCCCGCCCTCCTGCGCGTCCCGGCGTTCGCCTGGGCCAACGTCGCGCAGCTGGTCTTCAACATCGCCTTCGGCGTGGGGCTGCTCAGCCGGATCCTCTGGATGCAGGAGCACTGGGACTACTCGGCGCTGCGCACCGGGCTCGCCGTCGCCCTCGGCCCGACGATGGTGCCGATCACCTCGATCCTCGTCACCCGGCTGCTGCCTCGAGCCGCCCCCGGCGTCCTCATCGCGATCGGCACGACCCTCTTCGCCGTCTCGGGCGTGTGGCAGGCGGCGGTGACCGGGGAGGCGCCGGCGTACGTCGCCGAGATGCTCGGCCCCTGGATCCTGGGCGGCATCGGCGTCGGCTTCGCGCTCCCCCAGCTGATGGCCGCGGCCACCTCGTCGCTGCCGCCGCACCAGACCGCGACCGGCTCCGGAGTCGTCACCATGGGCCGCCAGGTGGGCCTGGTGCTGGGCACCTCGATCATGGTCGGCATCCTCGGCACCGGACTCCCCTCCCTGGCCCGCTTCCAGCACGTGTGGCTCTTCCTCGCCGCCGCCTCCTTCGCCGCCGGCCTCGCCGCGCTCGTCATGGAGGCCGTACGCCGTCCGGCGGCCGTCGCGGCCTCGACCTCCTCTGCCTAGGCTGGAGGCACGTCCATCGATCGAGAGGGAGAGACGTGTCGGAGCGTTCAGACGCACTCGTGCTGTTCGGGGCCACCGGTGACCTGGCGTTCAAGAAGCTCTTCCCGGCCCTCTACGAGCTCGCCCGCGCCGGGCGGCTGCCGGAGCGGGTCGTCGGGGTGGCGCGGTCGGACTGGGACGACGCGCAGCTCGCGGCCCAGGCACGCAAGTCCGTCGAGGCCTCCGGCGCCGACGTCGACCCGGCTGCCCTCGACGACCTGACCGGTCGGCTGACGATGGTGTCGGGCGAGTACGCCGACCCGACGACGTACGAGCGCCTCGCGGAGGTGCTGGTCGATGCCGCCACACCGGCCTTCTACCTCGCGATCCCGCCCTCGATCTTCCCGAAGGTCGCCGACGGCCTCGCGGACGCCGGGCTCGCCGAGCGCGGCCGGGTCATCGTCGAGAAGCCGTTCGGCCGCGACCGGGAGTCCGCGCGCAGCCTCAACGACTGCCTCGGCGCGGCCTTCGACCAGCGCAGCATCTACCGGATCGACCACTACCTCGGCAAGGAGTCGGTCGAGGGGCTGCTCGTCTTCCGGTTCGCCAACGCGCTGCTGGAGCCGCTGTGGAACCGCAACCACATCGCCACCATCCAGATCACCCTCGCCGAGAGCTTCGGCACCCAGGGCCGCGCGGGGTTCTACGACGGCATCGGCGCGATCCGCGACGTGCTGCAGAACCACCTGCTCCAGATCGTCGCGCTGCTCGCGATGGAGCCGCCGATCGCCGAGGACGCCGACGCCTACCGCGACGAGGAGGTGCGGGTGCTCCGCCAGATCGCGCCGCTGGAGCCGTCGCGCACCGTGCTGGGGCAGTACGTCGGCTACCTCGACGAGCCGGGCGTCGCCGCCGACTCCACGACGGAGACCTACGTCGGCACCACCCTCTTCATCGACTCGTGGCGGTGGGCCGGGGTGCCGTTCCATCTGCGCGCCGGCAAGGCGATGCCCGGCACGGCCACCGAGGCGGTCATCGAGTTCCGTCGCCCACCACGGATGCTGTTCACCGCGCCCGGGGGCTCCGAGCCGACCCCCAACCTGCTCCGCCTGCGACTCGGCCGCGACGACGGCGTCACCATCTCGCTCCAGGCGAAGGCCCCCGGCAGCGCGACGGTGACCCAGCCGGTGGACCTGTCGGTCGACTTCGCCACCGCGCTCGGCCACCGCCAGGAGGCCTACGAGCGGTTGCTGGACGACGCCCTCGACGGCCGCCGGCACCGCTTCGCCCGTGAGGACACGATCGACGAGGAGTGGCGGATCGTCGAGCCGATCCTCGACGGCGAGAGCCGCCCGACGCCCTATTACCAGGGCACCTGGGGTCCCACCCAGGGCGGGCCGGAGGACGGCTGGCACGAGGTCGCGCTCGCGCCCCGCTGACCGTCCAGCGGGGCTCCTCCGGGAACCGCGGGACGTGAGAGTCACCTGGTGACGCTGAGTGCCCGCGGTCGGCGGGCCGCGAGAGCCGTTCGCCTGCGGCGAACCGGGCTGTCGCGCGGCGCGCCGACGACCTACGGTCTCCTCATGGGTGAGGTGATCCGCTTTCCGCAGCGTCCGGCGATCGAGCACGAGAGGCCCGCGCCGCTGTGGCGGGAGGCGGTCGGCCGCGAGCTGCGCGGCGAGCGGCTGCGACAGGAGCGCACGCTGGCCGACGTCGCGGGTGAGGCGGGGGTCTCGACGCAGTACCTCTCGGAGGTCGAGCGGGGCCGCAAGGAGCCGAGCTCGGAGGTCGTCGAGGCCGTCGGCGGCGCGCTCGGGCTCGGCCTGCTCGACCTCACCACGCGGGTGAGCGAGCAGCTCCGGGCCCACCGCGCCGGCGCGCCCCGCGGCCCGGTCGCCCTCGCCGCCTGACCACCTCCACCCTTCCGACCTCCCACGCTCCGACCTCCCGACCTCCCGCCGAGTGGGGGCTTAGATCCATCGAGTGGGGCCTTGCGGCGGACACCGTCGCGCCCGAAGCCCCCATTCGCGCGACCTGAGGCCCTACTCGACGGATCTAAGGCCCTATTCGCGTGATCTAAGGCCCCACTCGGCGGGAAGGGGCGGGTCAGGCCAGGGCCGGGACCTTCCTGCTCTCCAGGACGTGGTCCACGACGCCGTAGGCCACGGCCTGCTCCGCGCCCAGGACGAGGTCGCGCTCGGTGTCGGCGCGCACGTCGGCGACCGACCGTCCGGTGTGCTGGGCGAGCAGCCCGACCAGCTCCGCACGCTGCCGCGCCACCTCGGCGGCCTCCACCTGCAGGTCGGGCAGGGTCCCCCGGCGACCGGCCGAGGGCTGGTCGAGCACGATCCGCGCGTGCGGCAGGACGCTGCGCCGCCCGGGCGCGCCCGCGGCCAGCAGCACCGCCGCCGTGCTCGCCGCCTGCCCGACACAGGTGGTCGCGACCCGGGCGCGGATGAACTGCAGGGTGTCGTAGATCGCCAGCATCGCGGTCGGGTCGCCGCCCGGGCTGTTGAGGTAGAGGTTGATCTCGAGATCCGGGTTCTCCGACTCCAGGTGGAGCATCTGGGCGACGACGACATTCGCGACGCCGTCGTCGATGGGCGTGCCGACGTACACGATGCGATCGGTGAGCAGGCGGCTGAAGATGTCGACCGCGCGCTCGCCGTGGCGGGTCTTCTCGACGACCGACGGGATGGTGTAGCTGCTCATCGCGCACCCGCCGGATGGCCGGCCAGGCCGAACGCCGGGCGGTCCTCGACCGGCGTCACCGAGGCGACGTCGGTGAGCACCGCGTCGGCCAGCCCGTAGGCGACCGCCTCGTCCGCCGTGAACCACCGATCCCGCATCGAGTCCTCGCGGACCCGCTCGACCGACTGCCCGGTCTCGGCGGCGGTGATCGTGAGCATCCGGTCGTTCATCCGCGCCAGCCGCGCGGCCTGGATCTCGATGTCGCTGGCCGAGCCGCCGAAGCCGGCGGAGCCCTGGTGCAGCAGCACCTCGGCGCTCGGCAGCACGAAGCGCTTGCCGGGCGCGCCCGCGGTGAGCAGGAACTGCCCCATGCTGGCCGCCAGCCCCATCGCGAGCGTCGAGACGTCGTTGGGGATGAGCCGCATGGTGTCGTAGATCGCCATGCCGGCGGTGACGGAGCCGCCCGGCGAGTTGACGTAGAGGCTGATGTCGCGGACGGGGTCCTCGGCGCTGAGCAGGAGCAGCTGAGCGCAGATCCGGTTGGCGATCGGGTCGTCGACCTCCTGCCCGAGGACGATGATGCGCTGGTGCTGGAGTCGCACGGCGAGCTGGTCGTCGATCAGCCCGGCGACGGTGTTCTGGGTCATGGCACCAGCCTTGCCGCCGTACGCCGGCGGGCCCAGCGATTCGCCCGTCGGCAGATCCGCCCTCGGCAGCAGGCGTCCGTGGCCCCGGCCGGCAGCTATCGCTCGACCCGGCCGCGGGCCAGGGCGATCAGGCGGTCGAGGACGTGCTCCCCGCTCGCGCGCAGGCCGCTGTGGAGGTACTCGCTGGTGATCCAGGGCCGCATGGTCGGGATCAGCTCGGCGGTCTCCAGCGAGAGGACGCGGTCGACGAACGGGTCGTCGTAGTAGACCGCCGCCGCGCACGGGAGGTCGATCGAGGACAGCACGCCGGCGTCGTACAGCCGCGGCCAGTCCTGCCCGGCGAGGATGCCCGCGACCTCGCGATAGGGCCGCAGGCCGGGCGTCTCCTCAAACGTCCACGGATAGAGGTGCTCGCCGGTGAGCAGCAGCGAGTCCCCGGCGAAGTCGTCCGGCAGCGCGCGGTCGGCCGCCCAGCGGGTCGTGCCGCCGTCGGCGTAGCAGCTCTCGTGCACGACCGAGTAGAGCGGGTTGCGGCCGTCGAACGGCAGGAAGCCGAGGACGTCGTGCCGGAACGCCGCCGAGCGCGGGTCGAGCTCGAGCAGGTAGTGCAGCGTCTCGGCGCCGCCGTCCTTGCCGAGCACGTTGCCGATCGTGCGCAGGAGGCGCCGCGAGATCGGCTCGCCCTGCGGGTCGAGGACCACGCCCTCGTCGCACAGGCCGAGCAGCCGCTCGAGACGCTCGCGGTCGCCGGGGAAGCGCCGGTGGTAGCGCTCGTCGAGCAGCCGCATCGTCGCGTACGTCGTCGCGTAGACCTCCTCGGCCGGCCGGCCCACCGGGGGCAGCCCACCGGTGAAGAACGCCTCGCGCAGGCTGTCGGGCGCGGCGCTGAGATAGCGCAGCGCGCAGAACCCTCCGAAGGACTGGCCGAGCACGCTCCACCGCTCGACGCCGAGATGCTGCCGGAACGCCTCCGCGTCGGCGACGATCGCGTCGGCCCGGAAATGGGTCAGGCGCGCGGCATCGGCGGCGGCGTCCGGGCCGGGGCCGGCGTACGGCGTGGAGAGGCCGGTGCCGCGCTGGTCGAGCATCAGCACGCGGTAGTCCCGCAGTGCCCGGCCCAGCCAGGCCGGGCTGCTCGCGTCGCCGGGCCGGGGCGCCTCGAAGCCCGGGCCGCCCTGGAGGAAGACGAGGAACGGCCGGTCGCGGCCGTCGAGGTCGGCGATCTCCCGGGCGAAGACCTCGATCGTCTCGTCGGAGCCGTCACCGCCGAGCCCGTCGTGGACCAGCGGCACCGTCAGCCGATGCTCGATCGTGACCGCACCCGGAATCCGCGTCTCACCCGTCATGCGCCCGATTCTTGCGCGCCTCACCAGCAAGGACGCGGTGACCCGTTAACCAACACGTCACCAACATGCGCGAATTGAGGTCTCCGTGCGGAAACACTCGTTTCATAGCGTCTCCGCCCATGACGCGCTCTCGGGCCCCCCTCGCCGGCCTCATCACCTCCTTCGTCCTCTGCCTCACCGTCCTCGTCGCGCCACCCTCGGAGGCGGCGACCACGCTGACCGTCACCCAGGCGATGGCCCAGCAGGACTCCACCGTCCAGACCGTGACCGGGTACGTCGTCGGGCAGCCCGTCTCGTCGAGCACGGTCTACACCAGCGGGTTCACCGCCGACACCGCGATCGCGCTGTCCGACACCGCCGGCCAGACGGACGTCTCCAAGATCATCTACGTCCAGGTCCCGAGCAGCTTCCGCTCCTCCTTCGGGCTGCAGACGAATCCGAGCCTGATGGGCACGCAGATCACCGTCACCGGCACGCTGACGGCCTACTTCAGTCATGCGGGGATCAAGGACGGCACCGCCTTCGCGCTGACGTCCTCCTCGACCACGACGACCACCACCGTCACGACGAACGTCGCGACCGGGCTCGCGACGCAGGACGGCTCGACCGCGACCATCACCGGCTACATCGTCGGCCAGCCGGTCTCGTCCTCGACCGTGAAGACGAGCAGCTTCACCGCGGACACCGCGATCGCCATCGCCGACACCGCCGGCGAGACCACCGTGTCGAAGATCCTCTACGTCCAGGTGCCGAGCGCCTTCCGCTCCTCCTGGGGGCTGGTGACCAACCCCGGGAAGATGGGCACGCTTGTTTCAGTCACGGGCACCCTGTCGTCCTACTTCTCCCATGCCGGGATCATCAGCGGGACCGCGTTCGTCGTCCCGAGCGGCTCGACCAGTGGCGGCGGCACCAGCACCACGTGCGGCGGCTGCTCGACGGCGTACGACTCCTCCTACTACGCCTCGGCCATCGGCAAGACCGGGACCGCGCTGCGCACCTCGCTGCACGCGATCATCAAGACGCAGACCACCTTCACCTACGACAACGCCTGGACCGCCCTGCAGGCGCTGGACCAGGACCCCAACAACTCCAGCAACATCATCACGATCTACAGCCGCCTCTCGCTGCCGAAGACCCAGCACGGCACCGGCGTCGACGACTGGAACCGCGAGCACGTGTGGGCCAAGAGCCACGGCGACTTCGGCACCGTGAAGGGCCCGGGCACCGACCTGCAGATGCTGCGGCCCGAGGACATGACCGTGAACTCGACCCGCAACAACCTCGACTTCGACGCCGGCGGCAACGCGGTCTCCCAGTGCTCGGGCTGCTACTACGACTCCGACTCCTTCGAGCCGCCGGACGCGTCGAAGGGCGAGGTGGCGCGGATCATCCTCTACATGGCGATCCGCTACGAGGGCGACGACGGCTTCGCGGACCTCGAGCCCAACGACTCGGTCAACAACGGCACCAACCCCTACATCGGCCGGCTCTCGCTGCTGCTCCAGTGGAACGACGAGTTCCCGCCCACCGCCGCGGAGGGCACACGCAACCAGCTCGTCTACACCGACTGGCAGAAGAACCGGAACCCGTTCGTCGACCACCCGGAGTGGGCGGACGCGATCTTCGCCGCGTAGGCGCCTCCCCGTCTCGGGGCCGACCTGCCACAGTGGGCGCATGAGCGCGCACGGCCGGCAGGTCGACCCCGAGACGCTCACCCGGAACTGGAACGAGCTGCTCCAGGAGATCCGGGTGATCGAGACCGGCGTGCAGATCCTCACCGGGTTCCTGCTCACCCTGCCGTTCGCCCAGCGCTTCGAGGAGCTCACCGCCTTCCAGCGCGACCTCTACCTCGTCGTGCTGTCGGGCTCGGTCGCCACCACCGCGCTCGTCGTCGCGCCGGTCGCCTTCCACCGGGTGCTCTTCCGCCACCGCGCGCGGCACTGGCTGGTGGAGGCCGCCAACCAGTGCGCCCGGGCGGGCCTGGTGATGACGGCGGTGACCAGTGCGGGCGTGCTCTTCCTCGTCTTCGACGTGGTGGTCGGCGCGACCGCGGGGACCGTCGCCTTCGTGGCCGCGCTGGGCTTCTTCGCCCTGCTGTGGGGTGGCTCGCCGCTGCTGTCGAGCCGGTGGCACCAGCAGGGCCCTCCCTCCGACGAGGCCGGCCCCCAGGCGGCTGCGGCTCCCCGAGGAGAGGACGGCGCCTGAGGACCTGGTGAGACCTGTGCCACCGGAGCGGCGCGGGAGCGTCCACGATGTTGACTATGTTCACATCATGACCTAAGGTCGATGTGAGCAATGCATACATCTTGGAGGGAACCATCATGCCCACGTCGAAGACTCCGTCGGACCCGGCCACCGTGGAGGTCGATCTCGGAGGCCGCACGGTCACCGTGCCCCAGGGCGGGCTGTTCGACCGCTACCGCATGGACACCGACCTGGACGAGGTCGCGAAGGACCCGCGTGTGAGGAGCGTGGACTTCTTCCGGACCCTGCCGAAGACCGAGGTGCAGTCCGCCATCGGCCCGACCCGGACGCCGAACTTCTACTACGCGATGTCGCGGGCGCAGATCACCTACCTCGCCCCGACGAAGGCGCTGCGGTCGCGGCTTCCCGGCGAGCTGGACCCGCTCCAGATCGCACCGGGCGTCGGGCTCTTCTCGGTCATCTTCTTCCGGTACGACGTGTGCGACATCGACTTCTACACCGAGGCGACGGTGGGCATCGCCGTCCGCCCCGCCCGCCACGGGGCGCTCGGCACCGCCGACTTCCTGTCGTCGCTGGCCAACGACTCGATGCACGCCTACGTGCTCTCCCTGCCGGTCAACACCGAGATCGCCCAAGTGCGCGGCCACGACGGCTACGGCTTCCCGAAGTGGGTGACCGAGATCGACGTCGACATCGACGAGCGCCGGACCCGCGGGTGGGTGGCCAACGACCAGGGCGGCACCGACATCGCGATCGACGTCCCGACACCGAAGCAGAAGCGGATCCCCACCGGCACGAGCGTCTCCACCCTCACGTCCTACACCGAGCTGAACGGCGGCTGGAACGCGACGCTGAGCCAGACCAACCTCCTCACCGCGGGCAGCCGGCTCCTCCCGCGCGGACTGTCGCTCGAGCTGGGCTCGGGACGGATGTCCGACGACGTGCGCTCGCTCGAGCCGATCAGGCCGCTGCGGTTCGACGTCGCCACCGAGAGCCAGAACGCCCTGCACATCCCCGTGCCCGTCTCCATCCCGGCCAGGTGACGGCGACCATGTCCGCCACCACCCCCACCGCCACCCCCATCGCGCCCCACGTCGACGCGGCCCGGCTGCGCTCGCTCGCCGCGCGCGTACGGGCCGCCGACCCCGACGCCCTCCAGGACGTCACCAACGCCATGACCGGCGAGGTGCTCGGCCAGGTCCCGCACTGCGCGCCCGACGACGTCGCCGCGGCGGCGAAGCGGGCCCGGGCCGTGCAGAGGGCCTGGGCCGCCCGGCCGGTCGAGGAGCGCGCCGCCGTCCTGCTGCGCTTCCACGACCTCGTGCTCGACCGGCAGGACGAGGTGCTCGACCTCATCCAGCTCGAGAACGGCAAGGCCCGGCGGCACGCCTTCGAGGAGATCCTCGACGTCACCATGAACGCGCGCTACTACGCCCACACCGCCCAGGAGTATCTCCGCCCGAAGCGCCGTCAGGGCGCGCAGCTGGCGCTGACCAAGGTGTGGGAGCTGCACCACCCCAAGGGGCTCGTCGGCGTCATCTCGCCGTGGAACTACCCGCTCACCCTCGGCATCAGCGACGCGCTGCCGGCCCTCGTCGCCGGCAACGCGGTCCTCACGAAGCCGGACGCGCAGACGCCGTACGCCGCGCTCTGGGCGGTCGACCTGCTGGAGGAGGCCGGCATGCCGGTCGGTCTCGTGGAGGTCGTCACCGGCAGCGGCGCCGAGCTGGGCAGGCCCATCATCGAGAGCTCGGACTTCCTCATGTTCACCGGGTCGACGGCGGTCGGCCGGACGGTCGCCGCCCAGGCGGGCGAGAACCTCATCGACTGCTCGATGGAGCTCGGCGGCAAGAACGCCCTGCTGGTGCTCGACGACGCCGACGTGGACAAGGCCGTCGCCGGGTCCGTGCGCGCCTCGTTCTCCAACACCGGGCAGCTCTGCATCTCCATGGAGCGGATCTACGTCCCCGGCACGCTCTGGGACGAGTTCACGTCGAAGCTCGCGACTGCCACGAAGGCCATGAGGCTCTCCGCGGCGATCGACTACTCCGGGGACATGGGGTCACTGGTCTCCCAGAAGCAGCTCGACACCGTCGTACGCCATGTCGAGGACGCCGTCGCCAAGGGAGCGACCGTGCTGGCCGGTGGCCGCGCCCGGCCGGACCTCGGCCCGTTCTTCCACGAGCCGACCATCCTCACCGACGTCGACGAGTCGATGGAGGTGTACGCCCATGAGACCTTCGGGCCGCTCGTGTCGCTGTATCGCGTCGCGGACGAGGAGGAGGCCATCGCCCGGGCGAACGACAGCGAGTACGGCCTGAACTTCAGCGTCTGGACCTCCGACGAGGAGCGCGGCCGCCGCGTGGCCGCCCGGCTCGAGGCGGGCACCGTCAACGTCAACGACGCCTACGCCGCCGCCTGGGGCTCGATGGACGCGCCGATGGGCGGCATGAAGGCGTCCGGGCTCGGCCGGCGCCACGGCGAGCACGGGATCCTGAAGTACACCGAGTCCCAGACCATCGCCGTCGAGCGGCTCATCCCGGTCGGCGCACCGGACGGCCTGAACCCCAAGACCTACGCCAGGATCGCGACCCGTGCCCTGCGCCTGGCCAAGCACCTTCCCGGCGTGAAGTAGCCCGACGAGCTCGAAGGACACAGACACATGCAGACCATCCTCGGAGCCAACGGCCAGATCGCCGAGGAGCTCACCCGCTACCTCCACGACAACGTCACCCAGGACATCCGCCTGGTCAGTCGCAACCCCCGGAAGGTCCACGAGACCGACGAGCTGTTCGCGGCGAACCTGATGGACGCCGACGCGACCGCGGCCGCCGTCGAGGGCAGCGAGATCGCCTACCTCACCGTGGGCCTGCCCATGGACGCAGGCCTGTGGGAGCAGCAGTTCCCCACGATGATGGCGAACACGATCGCCGCGTGTCAGAAGCACGGGGTCAAGCTGGTGTTCTTCGACAACACCTACATGTATCCGCGCACCCCCGCTCCCCAGGTCGAGGACACCGCGTTCGAGCCCCACGGGCGCAAGGCGGCGGTCCGCGCGCAGATCGCGGAGCAGCTGCTCGCCGAGATGCGCGCGGGGACCATCGAGGCCGTCATCTGCCGGGCGCCGGAGTTCTACGGCCCGGGCAAGACGCAGAGCCTCACCAACTCGGCCGTGCTCGACCGCATCAGGCAGGGCAGGCGCCCGCTGGTCCCGGTGAGCGCGCGCACCCGCCGGAGCCTGATCTGGACGCCGGACGCCAGCCGGGCGATGGGCCTGATCGGCAACACCCCTGACGCCTACGGGCAGACCTGGCATCTGCCCATCGACCCGGCGCGGCTCACCTACGCCCAGCTGATCGAGGTCGCCTCGGAGGTCACGGGCAGGCCGATCCCCTACCGGACCGTGCCGGAGGCCGTGTTCCGGATCGGCTCGCTGGTCAACCCGACGGTGAAGGAGGCCTCCGAACTGCTGCCGCGCTACCGCGTCGACAACATCTTCGACTCCTCCAGGTTCGCCGCGCGGTTCCCGGACTTCGACGTGACGACGTACCGGGAGGGGATCGCGCAGCTGCTCGCGGGGTGAGGCCTGCGGAGACCACGACGCGCCGCCGTCGTACCGCACTCGGGAGAGGTGGTACGACGGCGGCGCGCTGATGCGGCCCAGGTGCCTGTCGAGCGACTAGATGACATATTCCAAGGGCTCGCACGCTGCGCGACACTCAGCATCCACGCTCGCGGCGTTGCGGACGCTCGACAGGCGGCCGGCCTGCCTTCGCGCCCGCGCCTTGCGAGCGCGGCGCTGAGCG
>NZ_JASGDD010000241.1:0-12021 GCF_047607365.1 Nocardioides sp.
CCGCAGCGCGGGCCACCGGCGCGCCGCCTCGCGCGCCGCCTGCACCAGCGAGCCGTTGAGGTCGTCGCTGACCCCGTCGGGGATCGCGGCGCAGCCGAGGGCGATCAGCTCGCGGGAGAAGTCGGCGTCGTCGGTCACCGCCAGCACCGCGCCGACGACGGGCGTCGCCAGACAGGCGGCGGCCGTGTCCAGCGCGAACGACTCGGCCAGCCGCCGGCGTACGGTCTCGGAGACGCCCACGAGCCGTGACTTGCCGCGCGCCGGAGGCTTCACGGGCAGGATCACGACATGGGTCGCGACGTGGCTCGGGGATGGGCTGGTCATCGATGCCGATCCTTGCAGGTCGCCGGTCGGACGAGGAGACACGCCCGAGGCGGTAGCCTGCGGGATCGTGGGCAAGTTCAGGAAGCCGGAGCAGCCGATCAGCGGGACCTACCGGGCGGCGGAGCCGATCATCATGGGCTTCCTGAAGGCCACGACGAGACCCGAGTGGATCGACGGCCAGAAGATCCCCGCGACCGGCGGCGTGATCCTCGCCCTCAACCACGTCTCCCACATCGACCCGCTCACGGCCGCGCGGCTGACGTGGGACTGGGGGCGTCAGTCGCACTACCTGGCGAAGTCGACGCTCTTCAAGAACAAGCAGTTCGGCCGCTTCATGCGGGCTGCCGGCCAGATCCCGGTCGAGCGCGCGTCCGGAGGGATCGAGGCGCTGCGTGAGGCCATCGACAGCGTCAACGCGGGCAACCTCATCGTCGTCTACGTCGAGGGCTCCATCACCAAGGACCCGGCGGGCTGGCCGATGGTCGGCAAGAGCGGCGCCGCGCGGATCGCGCTGGAGACCGGCGCCCCCGTCATCCCGGTCGGGCAGTGGGGCGCGCAGTACCTCCTCAACGGCTACGAGAAGAAGTTCCGCCCGATCCCGCGCAAGCGCGTCCGGATGAAGGTCGGCGACCCGGTCGACCTCTCTGACCTCGCGGCCCAGCCGCGCAACCGGCAGCTCCTCGACGTCGCCACCGACCGGATCATGCGGGCCATCGTCGGGCTGGTCGCGGACCTGCGCGGCGAGGAGCCGCCGGCCGAGCTCTTCGACCCCCGCAAGGCCGGCGTCCGCGACACCGGCAACCCCGACCGGAGCGCCCACGGCGAGGGGTCCGTGTGAGCGCCGGCAAGGTCGCCGTCCTCGGCGCGGGCTCGTGGGGGACGGCGTTCTCGATCGTGCTCGCCGACGCCGGCAACGAGGTCACCATGTGGGCCCGCCGGGAGGAGGTCGCGCGGACGATCACCGAGGAGCACGAGAACCGGGAGTACCACCCGGGCATCGAGCTGCCGCCGACGGTCTCGGCCACGCACGACGTCGAGAGGGCCGTCGACGGAGCCGACATCGTCGTCCTCGCGGCGCCGTCGCAGGCGCTGCGGTCCAACCTCGTCGCGTGGGCGCCGTTCCTGCCGACGGACGCGGTGCTGGTGTCGCTGATGAAGGGCGTCGAGCTCGGCACCCTCGACCGGATGAGCGAGGTCATCGCCGACGTCACCGGGGCCGGCCCCAACCGGATCGCCGTCGTCAGCGGGCCCAACCTGTCGGCCGAGATCGCCCGCCGTGAGCCGGCCGCCGGCGTCGTCGCGTGCGTCGACGAGGACGTCGTGCAGCGGCTCCAGGCGCGGGTGCACAGCCCGGCCTTCCGGCCCTACACCTCCACCGACGTCGTCGGCTGCGAGCTCGGCGGGGCCTACAAGAACGTCGTGGCGCTCGCCGCCGGCATGGCGGTCGGGCTGGGCTTCGGCGACAACACCGTCGCCACCGTCATCACCCGCGGGCTCGCCGAGACCGCGCGCCTCGGCATGCGGATGGGCGCCAACCCGATCACCCTCATGGGCCTGGCCGGGCTCGGCGACCTGGTCGCCACCTGCTCCTCGCCGCTCTCGCGCAACCGCACCTTCGGGGAGAAGCTCGGCAAGGGGATGAGCGTCGAGGACGTCGTCGCCGAGACCCGCCAGGTCGCCGAGGGAGCGAAGTCCTGCGCGTCGCTGCGGGCTCTGGCCACCCGGCACGAGGTCGACCACCCCCTCGTCGCCGCCGTTGACGACGTCGTCGCCGGCCGCCTCACCGCGCTCGACCTGATGGACGCGATGCTGGAGCGTCCGACGAAGTCCGAGCTCGACTAGAGACATGTCCCAGCCCTGTCGGTGCTGGGTGATTGCCTGTCCCCGGTCGAGCTCGACCTGCGGGCCGTCCTCGGCTCCACCGACTGACGGACTCATCGAATTCCGGCCGGCGGGCGGCCCCGACCGCCGCGGCGCGGTCGGCCTGGGCGTCGCCATCCTCGTGCGACTCGCCCTCGCCCGCCACGGCCGTCGCGGACGACGGCGTACGGCGTCGCGGTGCCGCGATCACGGCGGCCGGCCCGACCGGCACGGTTGGCGTCGGGCCACCGAGTCGGCGCTGGGGTCGGATCACTCCGGGTTGAGCACCGTGCGGACCTCCTGCCACTCCTCCCAGACCCGCTCGGGGTCGAGGTCGTCGTAGCCGCGCCTCTCGGCCATTGCCTCGGCGACCGTGCGAGGCGACCGGATGCAGGTGGCGCCGTCGCGCACCGCGATCACCTCGTCCTCGGTGAGAGCACTGCCCTTCTCGCGCTCCGAGTGCAGCAGGAGGGCGATGAGCGGCGGCACGAACTCGATCACGGTGTCCTCGTCGTCGGTCACCGCGCCAACCTACGCCGCGCTCAGCGTGCGCGGTCGAGTGCGCGGAGGAGATCGGCCCAGAGGTCGTCGACGTCCTCGATGCCGACGGAGAGGCGCACCAGTCCCTCGGGGACGTCCTGGGACTCGCCCTTCCACCGGCGCCGGCGCTCGAAGGTCGACTCGACCCCGCCGAGCGAGGTGGCGTGGACCCAGAGCAGCGTCGCGTGGGTGACCAGCTCGGCCGCCTCCGCGGAGGCGAGCACGACGGCCAGCATCGCCCCGCTCCCGGGATAGCGCACCTCGTGGACCGAGGGGTGCTCCGCGAGCCGGCGGGCCAGCTCGGCGGCGTTGGCCGACGCCGCCCTGACCCGCAGCGGCAGCGTCCGCAGCCCGCGCAGCGCCAGCCACACCTCGAACGGTCCGGGGATGGCGCCGATCAGGTCGCGGCGGCCCTTGAGCACCGCCCACAGCTCCTCATCGCGAACCACGAGCGCGCCGAGGTTCACGTCCGAGTGGCCCGCGAGGTACTTCGTCACCGAGTGCAGCACGATGTCGGCGCCCAGCGCGAGCGGCTGCTGGAGGATCGGGGTCGCGAGCGTGTTGTCCACGACGACCCGGATGTCGCGCTCGTGCGCCGCGGCGATGAGCGCCGGCAGGTCGGCGAGCGCCATCTCCGGGTTGGTCGGCGACTCGATCCACAGCAGCGCCGTGTCGTCGTCCAGCGCCGCGATGACGGCGGGCGTGTCGGCGATGTCGACCAGCTTGGTCCGCAGCCGGCCGCGGGCCTCGAGATCGGCCAGCTGTCCCGTCGTGCCGAGGTAGGCCTGGCCGCAGACGACCGTCGAGTCGTCGACCAGGTCCAGCAGCGTGGCGGTGGCTGCCTGCCCGCTGGAGAAGGTGAGCGCCCGCCCGCCCTCGAGCGCGCCGAGCGCCTCCTCGAAGGCCGCCCACGCGTCGTTGGCGTAGCGGCCGTACTCCTTGTCCCCGCCGCCGACGTACGTCGACGCCATCGTGATCGGGACGTTGAGCGGCTGGTCCGGCTCGTGCGCCGGGCGGCCCGCCTGGACGGCGATGGTCTCGGGCTTCAGCGCGGGGGTGTCGGTCATGCGGCCAGTCTCCCGTACCCACCCAGCGAGGGCCCGTAAGGTGGGCTGACGTGATCCCGCTCAGTCTCGAGGACATCGCCCGCATCGTCGGCGGCGAGATCGCCGGCGGCCCGGACGGCGGGAGCGGGCCGGTCACGGTGACCGCGCCGGCCGTGATCGACAGCCGCCTGGCGGAGCCGGGCGGGCTCTTCGTCGCCTTCGTGGGCGAGCACACCGACGGGCACGAGTTCGCCGCGCAGGCGGGCGACGCGGGGGCCGTCGCGGTGCTCGGCAGCCGCCCGACGACGCTGCCGACGGTGGTGGTCGGCGACACCCAGGACGCACTGCAGCGGCTCGCGTCGCACGTCCTCGCCGAGCTGCGGCAGGGCGGCGAGATCACCGTCGTCGGGCTGACCGGCTCGCAGGGCAAGACCAGCACCAAGGACCTGCTCGGCACGGTCCTCGCGGCGGCAGGCGACGCGGTCGCGACGCTCGGCTCGTTCAACAACGAGCTCGGCGTCCCGCTCACCATCCTGCGGGCCGACGAGAAGACCCGCTACCTCGCGCTCGAGATGGGCGCGCGCGGCATCGGACACATCGCCGAGCTCACCGCGCTCGCTCCGCTCGACGTCGCCGTCGTGCTCAACGTCGGCCAGGCGCACCTCGGCGAGTTCGGCTCCCGCGACGCGATCGCCCGCGCCAAGGGCGAGCTGGTGCAGGGCATCGTCGACGGGGGGACCGCCGTGCTCAACGCCGACGACCCCCGCGTGATCGCGATGCGCGCCCTCACCGATGGCCCGGTCGTCACCTTCGGTGAGGCCGAGCACGCCGACGTCCGCGTCACCGGCCTCGCCCTCGACCGGCTCGGCCGGCCGTCCTTCCGCCTGCACGCCCGGGGCGAGGCCGTCGACGTCGCGCTCCCGCTCGTCGGGCGGCATCAGGCGCTCAACGCGGCAGCCGCCGCGGCGGCCGGGCTGGCCGCCGGCGTACCGCTGTCGACGAGCGGTGAGGCGCTCGCCCACGCGGCGCTGTCGAAGTGGCGGATGGAGCTGCACGAGCTGGCCAGCGGCGTGACGCTGCTCAACGACGCCTACAACGCCAACCCCGACTCCATGCGCGCCGCGCTCGACGCCCTGGCCGCGATCGAGACGACGGGGCGTCGCGTCGCGGTCCTCGGCGAGATGCGCGAGCTCGGCGAGGACAGCGAGCACGAGCACGCCGGCATCGGCGCCTACGCCGCCGCGCGGGCCGACCGGGTGCTGGTCGTCGGCCAGGCGGCCCAGGCGATCGAGACGGGCGCGGGGGAGTGCGCGGCCTTCGTGCCGGACAACCCCGCGGCCATCGCGTGGCTCCGCGACGAGCTCGCCGCGGGCGACGTGGTGGTGGTCAAGGCGTCCAACGGGGCGCGCCTCTTCGAGGTGGCCGAGGCGCTCGCGTAGGTTGGCGTGGGTGAGCCAGAAGATCCGCGTAGCCCTGCTGTTCGGCGGCCGGTCCGGTGAGCACCCGGTCTCGATCGCGACCGCCGCGGGGGTCCTCGGCGCGATGGATCCCGACCGCTACGAGGTGGTGCCGATCGGCATCGCGACCAGCGGTCAGTGGGTGCTCGCCGCCGACAGCCTGGCCCGGCCGCAGCTGGCTGGCGGCAACCTGCCCGCCGTCACGACGACCGGCCACGAGGTCGTGCTCGCCGAGCAGGTGCTGGGCTCGGTCGACGTGGTGTTCCCCGTGCTGCACGGGCCCTACGGCGAGGACGGCACGGTCCAGGGGCTGCTCGAGCTCGCCGACGTGCCCTACGTCGGCGCCGGCGTGCTCGCCTCCGCGGTGGGCATGGACAAGGAGTTCATGAAGCTCGTCTTCTCCGGCCGCGGCCTCCCCGTCGGCCCGTACGTCGTCGCGCGACCGCGCGAGTGGCGCGAGTCGCCCGACGTCGTACTCGCGAGGGCGCGGGAGCTGGCGCTGCCGCTGTTCGTGAAGCCCGCGCGCGCCGGGTCGTCGCTGGGTGTCACGAGAGTGGACTCCTACGAGGACCTGGAGGCCGCGATCGCCGAGGCCCAGCGGCACGATCCCAAGGTGCTCATCGAGGCCGGGCTCGCCGGGCGGGAGATCGAGTGCGCCGTGCTGGGCGGCCGCGACGGCGGCGCGCCGCGGGCGTCGGTGCCCGGGGAGATCGTCGTGGAGGTGGCCGAGGGCGCCGACTTCTACGACTTCGAGGCGAAGTACGTCTCCGCCACCCAGGCCCGCACCGAGGCCCCCGCCTCCCTGCCGCCCGAGGTCGCCGAGCGGGTGCGGCAGATCGCCGTCGAGGCGTTCGAGGCGATCGGCGCCGAGGGGCTGTCGCGCGTCGACGTCTTCGTGACCCCCGACGGCGAGATCACGGTCAACGAGATCAACACCATGCCCGGCTTCACCCCCATCTCGATGTACCCGAAGATGTGGGAGGCCACCGGCATGTCGTACGCCGAGCTCATCGACGAGCTGATCGCCCTCGCTCTGGAGCGCCCCCGCGGCCTGCGCTGACCCTGACCCACCACGCGCAGGCGAGCAGGACCGCCGCCGAGCCGAGGTGGAAGACGTTGTCGGCGACCGGGTGCGGGAAGCAGAGCAGTCCCAGCGGGGTGGTGTCGAAGGCCGTCCAGACGGCGGTGGCGATCAGGACGCCGGCGGCGAGGAGACACCAGCGCACCGCCCATGCTCGGAGCGGTGCGGCCAGTAGCCCCGGCCCGAACAGCAGGAGGCCGGCCAGTGCGTGCCAGCCGTTGAAGTCGACGCCGAGCACCCGCACTCGCGGCTCGTCGGCGCAGGGCCCGAAGACGGGGTTGGCCAACAGCCCCCACACGGCGTACCCGAGATTCAGGATCACGAAGGCCAGCAGGCCGCGTTGCGCGAGCGTCACGCTCCCAGCATGGGCCCTGGGTGCGTGCCGCGCGAGAGGTTCGCGACCGAGGGTGGAGTCACCGGTTAACCGGCGAAAGGGGAACTTCTCGGCCGGCACGCCCCCCGAGAAGTTCCCTAGTTACCGGTTAACCGGTAACTCCACCCCGTCAGCGCGACAGGGCGCGGCCGACGAGGTCGACCATCACGGTGCCGAGGGTGGTGCCGGACTCGACGCAGGCGAACGGCATCACCGAGGTCTCGGTCGCGCCGGGCGTGATGGCGGCCTCCAGCACCACGAACGAGCCGTCGGGCTCGACGATGAAGTCCGTGCGGGAGAGGTCGCGCAGGCCGAGGAGCTCGTGCACGGCGACGGCCGCGTCGCCGAGCGCGGTCACCACATCGGCAGAGAAGTCGGGGCGGCGCAGGCCGACGTACTCGGCCGTGTAGCGCGCGGAGAAGTCGAACTCGTGGCCCTTGACGAAGTCGATCTCGATCGGCGCCAGCGGGGCGGGGCCGGAGTCGGTGTCGCGCACGACGACCGACACGTTGACGCCCGGATAGAAGCGCTCGATCAGCGCCTCGTCGTAGTAGGCGTAGGTGCCCACCAGCGCCGACGGCAGCTCGCTCAACCCGTCGACGCCGGTGACGCCGAGCGCGGAGCCGCCGCGGGTCGGCTTCACGACCACGCGGGTGCCGAGCCGGTCCATCACGTGCTCCATCAGCGCGACCGCGCCGATGTCGCGGAAGGTCTGCGCCGACAGGCCCACGGAGTCCGGGACGGGGATGCCAGCGCGGCGGAGGAGCTCGCGCGACGTGCCCTTGTCGTAGGCCACCCGGCAGGCGCGCGAGCCGCTGCCGACGTACGGCAGGTCGATGAGCTCGAGCAGCGTCTGGATCTCGCCGTCCTCGCCGAACTGCCCGTGCAGCGTGGGGACCGCGGCGACGACCTTGTCGCGCTGCAACTGGTGGAGCAGGTTCCGGTCGAAGTCGTACGACGTCACCTCGACGCCCGACGCGCGCAGCTCGCGCACCAGGTTGCGCCCGCTCGCGAGCGACACGTCGCGCTCGTGCGAGAGACCGCCGGCGATGACGGCGATGGGCCCTCCGAGGGCTTCGATCGATGCGGCCGTCATGTCAGATGTGCACCACCGGGCAGGTCAGGGTCCGGGTGATGCCCTCGATCGCCTGCACCTTGGCGACCACCATCTTGCCGAGCTCGTCGATGTTGCGGGCCTCGGCACGGACGATCACGTCGTAGGGCCCGGTCACTCCCTCGGCGAGGGTCACCCCCTTGGTCGCGGACGCGGCCGCGGCCACCGACTCGGACTTGCCGACGTCGGTCTGGATGAGGATGTAAGCCTGCACGACCATGTGCGAACTCCCTGCTGATGACTGGTTGCTGATGACTGAAGGCGCCTGCTGAGCCCTGCTGAGGCGTGAAATAACTCAAGCAACCTACAGCACATGGTGGGATATCCCCGTGGCGAGCAGCATCGGGGGCAGGACCCTCGCCGACCTGGGCGAGTTCGGCGTGATCGGGGAGCTCACAGCCAGATTTCCCCAGGGTGAACATGTGCTGGTCGGCCCCGGCGACGACGCGGCGCTGCTGCGGATCCGCCAGGGTCACGTCGTGGTCTCCTCCGACCTCATGGTCGAGGGCCGGCACTTCCGCCGCGACTGGGCGGCTGCCGTGGACATCGGCCACCGCGCGGCCGCGCAGAACCTCTCCGACCTCAACGCGATGGGCGGCGTCGCGCACTCGCTGACGCTGAGCCTCGCCGCCCCGGCCGACCTGCCCGTCCAGTGGGTGCTGGACCTGGCGAGCGGCTTCGCCGAGGAGTGCTCGCTGGTGGGGGCCTCGGTCGTCGGCGGCGACCTCACTCGCGCCGACGAGATCGTGATCGCGGTGACCGTCATCGGCGCGGTCGCGCAGTCACCCGTGCTCCGCTCGGGCGCCAGGCCGGGGGACGTCCTGGCGCTGGCCGGACGCCAGGGCTGGGCGGCCGCCGGGCTGGCCGTCCTCGCGCGCGGGTTCCGGTCGCCCCGGGCGGTCGTCGCCGCCTATCAGCGTCCCGAGCCGCCGTACGCCGCCGGGCGGGCGGCCGCCGAGGCTGGCGCGACCTCGATGATCGACGTCTCCGACGGCCTGCTGGCCGAGGCGGGACATCTGGCCGCTGCCTCCGGCGTCGCCATCGACGTGCGGCCCGCGGCGCTCGCGGTGCCCGAGGCGTTCCAGGCCGTCGGGATGGCCCTCAACGTCGACCCCGTCACCTTCGCGCTCACCGGCGGCGACGACCACGCCCTGCTCGCGACCTTCCCCGAGTGGACGCCGCTGCCCGAGGGCTGGGCGGTGATCGGCTCGGTCGCCGAGCCCGGCGCCGACGGCCCCCGCGTGACCGTCGACGGAGCGCCCTGGGACGGCCCGGCGGGATGGACGCACTTCTGAAGGGCCGGTCAGGAGATGAGCCCGGATCCACCCAGCGCCTAGGGTGAGTCGCATGCGCTCCCTCCCCAGGCTCTCCGCGCTCGCCGGTGTCCTGCTCGCGCTCACGATGCTGGTCGCGCCGGCGCACGCGCGGGCCGCGCGGACAGACGGGCTGCCCTCGAAGAAGGTCTGGCTGCACGACGTCGCGGTCGCGATGAAGCCGGCGATCCCCTCTCTGCAGCGACGGGTCGCGCGCGGGGGAGACCGGCTCGCCGTCGTACTCGACATCGACAACACGGCGCTGGCGACCCACTACGCGTGGCCGCGCCCGGTGCGCAAGACGCTCGCCTTCGCCCGGCGCGCTGCCGAGCTCGACGTGTCGGTCTTCTTCGTCACGGGGCGGTACGCCGCCGACGCGAAGCGGCAGCGGCCGACCCTCCGGCGCGCCGGCTACACCGTCGACGGCATCTGCGGCCGACGGAGCGGCGAGGGGCTGGTCGCGAGCAAGACGCGCTGCCGCAGGTCGCTCGTCGCTCGGGGCTACACGATCATCGCCTCGGTGGGGAACCTCCCGAGCGACGTCCGCGGCGGCTATGTCGAGCGATCCTTCGACCTGCCGGACTACGGCCGCAGGCTCTCCTGACTCGCGATGGCCGACTCGATGAGCCGGCCGCGGATCGTCGTGATCCTCGGCCTGATCCTGGGCACGATCGCGCTGGGCGTCTCGCTCCACATCCCGCCGGGCAACGACTGGTTCTATCCGGCGACGCTGATGCTGGCCGCGCTGTGGACCCTCGTCGCGCTGGCGTCGGGGCAGCTCAGGCTCGACCGTGCGGCCGAGCGCCCGCGCCGGGCGCTGTGGACCCTCGTCGGGCTCGCGGTCGGCGCCGGTCTCGGGCTGGTGTTCGTCGTCGGGGGGCTCATCGTCCGGCTCATCCCCGGGCTCGACGACTACGTGGCGTCGGTGCTCGACTACGCCGACCGCGGCAACCTGCCGCTCGTGACCGTCGTGACCCTCGTCAGCGGCATCGCCGAGGAGCTGTTCTTCCGCGGCGCCCTCTACGGCTGCCTCGAGCGGCACCCGGTCGCCATCAGCACGGCGGTCTACGCGGTCGTGACGGCGGCGACGGGCAACGTCATGCTCGTCTTCGCCGCCCTCGTCCTGGGGCTCGTGACGGCCGTCGAGCGCCGGGTCACCGGCGGCGTGCTCGCCTCGGCCGCGACCCACGCGGTGTGGGCCATGGCGATGCTCTACGCGCTGCCGCCGCTCTTCTCCTGAGCCCGGCGCAGGAGGCCGTGGCTACAGCCGCTGCGCCAGTGCGAGGCGCACGGCCTGGCGATAGCTGAGCGGCTCGCCCGGGACGAGCTCGCGGATCGAGGTGTCGGTCTGGACGACCTCGGTCGACATCGAGTCGATCAGCGTCTTGGCCGTCGGCACGTCGACGTCGGTCACCAGCCCGATCCAGTGCGAGGAGAGCCGTGGGGTCAGGACCGGCACCGGCACGATCGGGACGCCGTGGCCCCGCATCTCCTCGGCCGCCTGCTGCAGCATCTCCCGGTAGGTCAGGACGTCGGCCCCGCCGATCTCGAACACCCGGCCGATCGCCTCCTCGCGGCCGGTCACGCCGACCAGGTAGCGCACGACGTCGTCGAGCGCGACCGGCTGGCTCCGCGTGGAGGTCCACTCCGGCACGACCATGGCGGGCAGGTTGTGCACGAGCTGGCGGGTGATCTCCCAGGAGATCCCGCCGTCCCCGATCACGACCGCGGCGCGCAGCACCGTCACCGGCACCCCGGCCATCCCCAGGATCCGCTCGACCTCGCGTCGCGAGCGCAGGTGCGGCGAGAGCTCCTCGTCGTCGCTGCCGAGGCCGCCGAGATAGACGATCTGCGAGACACCGGCCTGGGCCGCCGTACGGCCGAAGGCCTCTGCCGCCTCCGCGTCGAGCCGCTCGAAGTCCTCGCTGCCGAGGGAGTGGACGAGGTAGAGCGCGATGTCGGCGCCGTCGAGCGCCGGTCCGAGGGAGTCGGGGTCGTGGACGTCGCCGAAGACCGCCTCGCCCGGACCCTCGTAGTCCTCGGGGTGTCGCGTCATGGCCCGCACGCGGTGACCCGCGTCGATCAGGGCCGGGACGACGTGGCGCCCGACGAAGCCGCTCGCACCCGTCACCAGAACAGTCGCCATGGTCCGACCATAGACATGTCGGTCGAATCGGCCGCCGCCTCGCCGGATCGGGCGCAGACACCACCGATGCGCTCCGGACGGCCTCGGCCGACCTGTCCGGGGCCATGAAAAAAGCCGCCCGGAGGCGGCTTCTCTCACTCGGGTGCGCAGGTCAGCGCGAGACCTTGCCGGCCTTGAGGCAGCCGGTGCAGACGTTGAGGCGCTTGGGGGTGCCGTTGACGGTGGCACGCACGCGCTGGATGTTGGGGTCGAAGCGACGCTTCGTGATCTTGCGGGACCACGGCCGGTTGTTGCCGAAGCCCGGCTTCTTGGCGCAGATGTCGCAGACGGCAGCCACCGTGAACTCCTGGGGTTGATCTTCTAGGTCTGATGGACGTCCAGCCCGTACGGCGGGTGCCGGGGCCGGACAACCGAAAGAGAGTAACGCAGCCCGGCCACGGGGCGGAAATCGTCGTACCCGGTCACTGACCTGGTCACTGAGCGCGCGCTCGACGCCGAGTTCCCCAACGCGCTCTAAGGTGGCCGGGTGCAGACCGTGAGCCTCGCGACCGTCGTCCGGTTCGCGGACCTGGCGACCGATGGTCTCACGGCGTGGCGCGAGGAGATCGACGCGCTCAACGTCTTCCCGGTCCCGGACGGCGACACGGGCACCAACATGCTGCTCACCATGGCCGCGGCGCGCGACGCGCTGGCGGAGGCGGTCGAGCGCGGCGCGGAGGACCGGGCGGCGCTCGACGCCTTCTGCCGCGGGGCGCTCCTGGGCGCGC
>NZ_JASGDD010000242.1:0-12875 GCF_047607365.1 Nocardioides sp.
AGTCCCGATAGACCCTGATCACGTCCTCGCGGAACTCCCTGGGGAACGCCTTCGGCATGGTGCACATCCTTCCAGCGCCGGCTCCAACCGGCGCAGATCAGATGTCACCTGTCCGTACAGCAGTCCCGTCTTCGACCTTGAGCGCGCTGACGACGAGGTCCGTGAGCTCGGCGTCCTGGCACTGGCTGATGACCGCGCTGACGAGGGAGCTTCTCCCGCCGGCGTCGCCTAGGATTTCCTTGGCGAGTGGAACGGTCATGGCGCCGGTGTCGATGCACTTGCTGATGAGGGGGCCGCACGCGCGACCCAGTCCATGGTCCAGCGCGGCGCGCAGCCAACGCTCGGGGTTGGGGCGCGTGGAGAGGCGGCTCATGATGATCCAGGCAGCTGAGCTGTTCTTGACCATGGCGAGGTCGGCGTCGTGGCCTGCTAGCCACGTCATGATGACGCTGGGCGGCTGCTCGATGTAGGCCTCAAGTGCTTGGTCGAGTTCCGCGTCTCGGATACGGCGGTCCTCTTGCCAATCGTGGGCGAAGTCGCGCTCGGCGGTCAGTGCCACGAAGAGCGCATCTGATTCGGCGAGCTTGATGCCGAGGCTGGAGGCTTCGCGGTTGAAGAACGCGCGCATCCCTGGGGTGGCGACTCGCGGGGCGATGGCTTTGGCGATCGAGACTGCGACCCGTCGTGCCGCGATCTTTGCCCTGAATTTAGGACGCTGCCGAATGGCAAGGAGTAGCCGCTAGCGACGTGAGCCCATTTGCTCATGGCTTCGATGAGGTCGACGAGCTCCTCGTTCGAGGTTAGGGCGATTCGCCTGTCCAGCTCTGGTTCAAGCGCGGCGAACATGGCGTCAATGTCTCCTTCGACCCAGGTAAAGGATTGCAGGACGAACGAGTTCACCTTCTCGGGGCTCATGTAGTTGCCGTCGAAGGTCGGCTGGAGGACATGACATGCGAGTTTGAGCCAGACGTGGTCAGGCAGATCTTGGGCTTGGTCGCACGCCATTGCCGTGCAGAGGTGCACGATGGCTGTCGAAGTGGGGAAATCTCCGGTCGTGGCGTCCTGGACGTCCTCAACCACCGTCTTGATGGGCGTCACGTAGTCCCACCCGCGTGTGGCCAGTTGGGTCAGTGAGTCGAAGAAGAGGGCGACGTGTTCGGTCTTCTCTGCCTGAAGTGAGTCGGCGACGCGGGCGGCGAGGATCTTGGTGGCGGTGACGGCGGCTTGTTCATTGTCCCCTTCGGCGGCGTCGTGCACTGCCTGCTTGAGGTACTCGAAGACGACACGTGTGCACTCAAGGTTGATGAGAGCGTAGGTGCGCAGGAGTTCGTCACCCTCAGGGCCTAATCCTAGGTAGGTCAGGACGACGAGAAGCTCGGCCGCGGGGGGCACCATCGGCTCTTCAGCGCCAAGCAGCGCGGCGTAGATCTGCATTTGCAGGATGCCTGGGAGAAGTTCAGGCAACGCGGCCTTGATGTCGCTGAGACGTACGGCGGTCGCCCGGCCGGAGAAGTACACATCGGCCACGATGCTCGCTGCGATGGTCCGGGGAACCACGCGGTAGGAATTCTCGGACGTTCGCCCGTCGGCGGAGTTCCACAGTCGGTTACGGCGAACATCCACAAGTCCGGCGATTGCGACCGAGCGGATCAGCTCCTCGAACTGCGTGGGGCTGAGTTCGAATAGCTTCGCGATGGAGCGGGTTTGATCCTCGTTGGCGTCCCCGACAAGGGCAATGGCTGCGAGCAGCTGGATGGCCTCAGATGGTGCTTTGGACCGGCGAAGGAACGCCCGGATCTGGTCCCTGAGCGCTTGTCCGGTCCATACGGCTTGCCAGGCGCCTTGCTGGACGAGGAGGTCTGCGGGATGCCTCTTTCGCGAAGGAGGGTCCCGATTTCCTCCACGGTAACGAGGTCTACCTCAAGGTCGAGTGCATTCGGAAGGTGATCGGCGACGCTTTCCATCTCGTGGGGCCAGCAGGTGACTGCGACGCGAAACTTGAGGTTCTCTGCGTGCCGAGCATGTAGGAGGTGTCCCATGTCGTCGGTTCGGCCGCCGGCGTCGTCCACGACAACTAGCGTTGGCTTTGCGGTAAGGAGGTCGTCGAGCAGTCGCCCGGGTGCGGTGTTCGGTTCGAGGAACAGTGCGCCGGGCAGCCGTCCGGCGACATGGCTCTTGCCGGCTCCCGGGACGCCCCCGAGGATGAGATCCTGGCCGGAGTTCTCGGCTCGGTCGAGGAGTTCGTCGCGGCCGACGGTGGGGAGCTGGTGCTCGTCCGGGCGTGCTCCGCGGGGTGAGCGGGAAAGGCTGAACGCGCCGCCTTCGATGTGCAGAATCTTGCGGCGCCAGTCGGGTTCATCGCGGAACGCTTTGGCGAACCATGGGCGGTCGTAGACCTGAATGAGCTCGCACCTGAACTCGTGGGCGATGGCGGTCAACTGGATACGCTTTTGCCGGTTTACCTCGGCAAGGTTCGCAGCTACGACCTGATCGACGCGCTTGTTGTGGTCTCGGGCCGACTCAAGGCTCCCGCGCAGGCTCTTCTTGGCGCCTTCCCAGGTGCGGGATGAGGTGATAATGAGGCCGAGGACCTGACCGTTCGGTCTGACGAACTCGGCGTCAAGCCCGTGATCGGTTCCGCCTGTGACGGGAACGAGACCTGGGTAATCGTGCCCGATTAGTGCGGCCGCGCAATCCTCGAAGTCAGATTGCTGCAGGCGATAGCGGGTGTCGTCTAGACGTTGGTCGATGCGGTCGAGCAAGTTCACGATCGGGGCCAATTACCTCTCTCTGTGCCGCTTGGACAGTCCGAATGTAGCGAGGTGGCACGATCTGCGATCGCGCGCCGCAAGGTGACAAGCTCAATCGTCGCGAACGCCGCGGTTAACGAACAGTCACCGAAGCCTGGTGCGAAGCGGTGCCCTGCGTGTTCGTAGTTTGTTCAACTATGCCTGTTCGCACGCGTCAATCTGGGCGGAATGGAGTTCTCGAGGGTGCTGACGCCGACTGGTGAGGCCATTGGACTGGTGGCGGGCACGGGATCGTCAGCTGTCCGACGAGCACCACACGTGGGACGAAGCCGTAGGGGCCGAGCATCGGGCGTCCTCCCCAAAGGTGAAATGCCGCATGATCGCCCCGGGTCACGGACTAGAGACGTATTCGGGCGTCACACAGAGTGGCCCAACAGAGTCTGGATGTGCTTAACATCGCGCGGCAGGTCCTCGGTCAGCGCCCGCCACACGATTCGATAGTCGATGAAGCCGTATTGGTGCGCGACGACGTTGCGCATCCCCTTTATCTGACGCCACGCGACCTCGGGATGCGTGGCAGTGAATTCGACAGCCAATCGCGAGACGGCCTCGCCGACGCGGTGCAGCAGTGCCTCCGCAACGAGCTGCGTCGGACGATCCGCGCGGAAGTGCTCCTCGCCGTGGGTGACGACGTACCCACGCAACTCGGCGGCGAAGCCGACGATGTCCTGAAGTGCCTGCGCAGTGCGTTCGTCGAGCGGGTCGCTCATACCGCGACGACCGGTGCGATCTTCTCAATCCCGGCAGCACCATCGGAGATGACGTCGACTTCGACGCTGAGGAGCTCCCGCAGTTCGTCAGCGAGAGCGATCTGGTCGTAGAGGCTCGCCTCGGCTGCGAAGTGGACGATGAGATCCAAGTCCGATGCGTCAGTGTCGGAGCCGGTGGCGACCGAACCGAAGACCCGGACGTTGGTCGCGTGGTGGCGCGCGGCGACGGCCAGGATCTCCTCACGCATTTGCGCAAGGACATCCGAGGGCCGAAGACCGTGCGAGATGCTCATGAGTCCAGCGTAGTCGCTCCAGCGGTCGAGTCTGGAGTGTCGAAGCGGCACGCCGGACGTCCGCGACGTGTCACGTATTTGGCACGGTTCGCGACAACCAGATCCGCCCGAACCGCCCGAGATGCACCGAGAAGGTCACGTAGAGTGGCAGCATCGATGTCGGACTTGTCCGGCGTTTGCCCTGTTCAGAAGCGGGATTGGCCGCGCTTCGCCGAATTGGCCCGAGAAACGACGAGCCGGTGCGGCGGACGTGCCGATTCAGGGGGTCAGGGGTTCGAGTCCCCTCACCTCCACCCGGTGCACGAGGTTCAAACACCGGTCCGAAGAGATGCGGGCCGGAGTTTGGACCTCGTGTGATTTCCCGGCCCGTGGCGGCTGATCAGCCGCCGCACGGCGCTCTCGCGCTCATGGCCGCGTCGTCTGGCGATCTCTCAGGCTTATGGGTCCCTCCGGTCCTCGGCCGACGTACGGCGCCCGACGGTGGACGTAACAGCCTCATGTCGCCTTCGTAAAAGTCTCGTACTGCCCCTGGTGCTCAAAAGAATACAACGTATACGTTGCGTACATGGAAGACTTCGTATTCCTTACCCCGCTTGCCTGGACGCTAGGAGCGATGAGTGAACGCTGTCGAGACGACCTATCGCTCCCTGTGGCAGATGATCGTGGATGGGGCGTTCGCGCCGGGGCAGCGGCTCAAGGAGCCCGACCTGGTCGCCGAGCTGGGGGTGAGCAGGACCCCGTTGCGAGAGGCGTTGCGCGCGCTGGGCTCCGACGGCCTGGTGACGCTCTCCGGGCGGGGCGCGATGGTGTGGCTGCCCTCCCTCGACGAGGTGCGCGACCTGTACGCCTATCGAGCAGTGTTGGAGGGCTTCACGGCGGAGGTGGCAGCTCGCCGGAACGCGGCGGGGGAAGTGGCGCCGTCGCAGCTTCGGCGGCTCCGGGAGCTGATGGACGAGGTCGAGTCGGCAGACGGGTCGGGACGAGTGACCGCGAACGTGGCCTTCCACACACAGATCGCCGAGTTGTCCGGCAACGTGAACGCGCAGCGGTCGTTGTCGCGCGTGTGGGCGCAGATCGCGGTCGTCAGCAGCCAGAACTTCCACACTCCCAGCTGGCCGGAAGCTGCCTTCGAGGCACACCGGCGGATCGTGGGTGCGATCGAGCAGGGCGACCCCTCCGCGGCCGCACGAGTGGGACGCGAGCACGTCGAGCAGGCGGCGTCGGTCTACAGCCACATGGACTGCTGACTCCCGCCGCGGGCACCCCACGGGCCACGGCGAGTCGCGGAGGAGTCCGATGACCGAGCTGTGGGCCCTTCCGCGCCCCTCGCTTGCCGTCGTGGGCAGCGACGACCGCTTCCCGGTTCGACGCATCTACTGCGTCGGCCGCAACTACGTCGACCACATCAGGGAGATGAAGGAGGGCGACGAACGCGACCTTCCGTTCTTCTTCCAGAAGCCCACCGACTCGCTCGTGGAGTCCGGCGATGCCGTGCCGTACCCGCCGCAGACCGCCGATCTCCAGTACGAAGGTGAGCTCGTGGCGGCGATCGGCGCACCGGGGGCGGACGTCTCGTTGAGCGACGCGACCTCGATCGTCTTCGGCTACGCCGCCGGCATCGATCTGACCCGTCGCGACCTGCAGCGAGACGCGGTACGCGCCAGCCGTCCCTGGGAGATGGGCAAGTCCTTCGACCACAGCGCCCCCTGCGGACCGATCACCCCGGCCGCCGGCGTGCCCGGCATCGCTGCCGGTGAGCTGGAGCTCACGCTCAACGGCGAGCGGAGGCAGGCCACGAGGCTCGACCTGATGATCTGGAAGGTTCCCGAGATCATCCACCACCTGTCGCGGCAGTACCGGCTCGAGCCGGGCGACCTGATCTACACGGGCACTCCCGCCGGAGTCGGCCCTGTCCGCGCCGGCGATTCGATCGTCGTCTCGATCACCGGGCTCGCCCCGCTGGAGGTGACCGTCCGATGAGTGCGCCGGAGACCGCGAGCCACATGACCCCGCTCGACCGGATCGCGTACGACCCGATCAGCAAGCGCGCGACCCTGAGCCTTCCCGACGGCAAGAGGGTCGCCGTATGGGTCATCGTCAACATCGAGGAGTGGTCCATCCACGAGACCATGCCGCGCACCGTGCTCACCCCGCCTGCCGGAGGTCAGCCCGTGCCCGACATCCCCAACTGGGCTTGGCACGAGTACGGCAACCGGGTCGGCTTCTGGCGGCTCCTCCACATCCTCGACTCGCTCGCGATCAAGGCGGTGCTCGCCATCAACGGACGGGCGGTGGACGCGTATCCCGACATCGCCGAGGCGGCGATCGAACGCGGATGGGAGTTCATCGGCCATGGCCTGACCCAGAAGAACATGCAGAGGGTCGCCGACGAGGCCGACGACATCGCCAAGACCACGGCCGCCATCGCCGCCGCCACGGGACGGCCGCCCCGGGGGTGGCTGGGACCGGGTCTCACCGAGACGTGGGAGACCCCCGATCTCCTCGCCGAGGCAGGCTACGAGTACGTCTGCGACTGGGTCCTGGATGACCAACCGGTCATGCTGACGACCCGCGACGGCGGAGCGATCGCATCGGTGCCCTACACGCAGGAGTGCAACGACGTCGCGATGATGCTCATCCAGCACCATCCCGCGGGTGAGTACGAGCGGCGGGCCATCGACCAGTTCGACCAGCTTCTGGCCGATGCCGAGTCGGCCGGCTCAGCGCGCGTGATGGCCCTGGTCGTGCACCCCTACATCATGGGCGCGCCGCACCGGGCGCGATACGTCAAGGGAGCACTCGCCCACATCGCAGGCTCCGACGGCGCGGTCTTCATGACCGGCGAGGAGATCCTCGACTGGTATCGGACGGCTGCGCGATGAGCACCTCGCCGATCCTCGGAGTCCTGATCCCCTCGACCAACACCACGGCCGAGCCGGAGTACCATCGGATGGCGCCGCCGTCCGTGAGAGTGCAGACCGGCCGGATGTTCGTGCGGGACACGAAGATCAGTGACGACGCGTCGTACGTCGATCTCACCCGCCAGATGGCCGCTGAGGCTGAGCCCGCCGCCCGTCTCCTGGCCACCGCCGAGCCCGACCACGTCTCCTATGGCATGGCCGCGACCAGCTTCATGGGCGGCGCGTCCGCCGATCAGACGCTGCGAGAGCGGCTGGAGGACCTGTGCGGCTGTCCCGTCACCAGCGCGCCCCAGGCCTTCCTCGCGGCCTTCGCGGAGCTCGGCATCGACACGATCGCCGTGCTCAGCCCGTTCCAGCCGGCCGTGGAGGCCGAGGTGGCCGGCTACTTCAAGGATGCCGGCGTCGACGTGGCCGTGATGGACAGCTTCCGGCCGCCGAGCACCACCGAGATCGCTCGCATCGGAGACGTCCGGATCGAGGCGGCCCTCAGGGGCGCCGACCGCCCGACCGTGCAGGCCCTGGTCCAGCTCGGGACGAATCTTCCCGCCGCCGGCTTCGCGCCGCGTGCGCTCGCCGAGCTGGGCAAGCCGTTCCTCCACGTCAACACCGTGATGCTGTGGCACTCGTTGCGCCGTCTCCACCGCGACGATCCCGGCGTGCCCACCATCGATCTTCCCGCACTCCCGACGGCGTGGGCCTCGGCGGAGGACCGGCCATGAGCCGCGACGAGAGGATCGTCATCGTCGGCGGTGGCATCGCCGGGCTGACGCTGGCCCTCCAGCTTCACCAGCGAGGCATCTCCTGCCGTGTCTACGAGGCGACACCCGAGTTCCGTCCTCTCGGGGTGGGAATCTCGCTCCTGCCCCACGGCGCCAAGGCACTGATCGAGCTGGGTCTTCTCGACCGGCTCGTCGAGCGCGCCATCGTGTTCCAGGAGTCCTACTTCTTCACCTCGCGCGGGCAACTCGTCCATCGCGACCCCGCGACGTCGGAGTTCCCGCAGTTCCTCATCCACCGCGCGACGCTGCACGAGATCCTCTACGAGGCGGTGGTCGCTCGACTCGGAGCTGATGCGGTCGTGCTCGGACGGTCCTGCACGGGTGTCGTCGAGGCGACGGACGGAGCCACGGCGACCTTCGTCGACACCGTCTCCGGGGCGGAGGCCGAGGCTCAGTCCGGCCGGGCGGTGATCGCCTGCGACGGCATCCACTCTCGCATCCGCGCGCAGCTCTATCCCGACCAGGGCGAGCCGGTGTTCTCGGGCGTCAACATGTGGCGGGGGATCACGGTCCACCCGCCGATCCTGTCGGGCGGCGGCCATATCCGCGTGGGCACGGTCGAGCACGGGAAGATGGTGATCTACCCGATCCTCGACGACATCGACGCCGCCGGCAATCAGCTCGTCAACTGGGTCGCCGAGATCCGCCAGGAGCAGGCCGGCCCCGCCGCCTGGAACGTCCCCGGCCAGATCGCGGACTTCATCGAGCCCTTCCGGGACTGGGTCTTCGACTGGCTCGACGTCCCCGCGCTGATCCGCGAGGCCGACATGATCTGGGAGTACCCCATGTCGGACCGCGACCCGGTGGATCGCTGGGCGTTCGGCCACGTCGCTCTCGTGGGAGATGCCGCCCATCCGATGATTCCCCGCGGCAGCAACGGCGCCATGCAGGCCATCGTCGACACGGTCGCTCTCGCCGATGCCCTTGTCGCCGAGAGCGATGTCGTCGCGGCGCTCGCGCGCTACGAGGGCGAGCGCAGGGATGCCGTCAACGCGGTGGTCCTCAAGAACCGCGTGACACCCCCGGACCACCTGATCGAGGTGGTCGAGGAGCGTACGGGCGGTGGGCTCTTCGCGGCAGTCGGCGACGTCATCTCGCCGGACGAGGTGACCGCCATCCTCAACAGCTACAAGACCGCCGCCGGCTACAGCAGAGCCGCACTCGCGGGCGAGCGCGCGCCGAAGGAGCAGACCTCATGACCGCAGCGATCTCGGTACGCAACCTGGGCAAGGTCTACGAGACCAAGAGCGGGCTCGTCGAGGCCGTGAAGGACGTCAGCTTCGACGTCCGGCGCGGCGAGTTCGTCTCGCTCGTCGGACCCAGCGGGTGTGGCAAGTCGACGATCCTCCACATCGTCGCGGGACTGCTCGACCACACCGGCGGCTCGGTCGAGGTCGCGGGCGCACCAGCCCGCTCGGGTCGGCGCGACGTCGGCATCATGCTCCAGCGGCCGGTGCTGATGCCGTGGCGCTCGGTCCTCGACAACGTCCTTCTCCCGGCCGAGCTGTTCAAGCTCGACAAGAGGACGGCGCGAGCGCGAGCGGAGGAGCTCCTCGAGCTGGTCGGGCTGGAGTCCTTCGCGCATAAGCACGTCTGGGAGCTCTCCGGTGGCATGCAGCAGCGAGCGTCGCTGGCCAGAGTGCTGGTGGCCGAGCCCGACATACTCCTGATGGACGAGCCCTTCTCGGCACTGGACGAGTTCACCCGAGAGCGTCTCAACGCCGAGCTGGCGAGGTTGCACGAGAGCCTCGGACGCTCCTCCCTCTACGTCACCCATCACATCTCCGAGGCCGTCTTCCTCTCCGACCGCGTGGTCGTCCTCAAGCCGCGCCCGGGCGAGGTCGTCGAGATCGTCGAGGTCACGATCCCGCGGCCTCGTCAGATCCGATCGATCACGTCGCACGAGTCGACCGAGCTCGCGGCGAGCATCCGCGACCTCCTCGGCTTCCGCGACCAGGAGGCGAGCGCATGATGAACGCCGGAATCAGTGGGACGACCAAGGGCCGCCGCCTGCGGACGATGCCCCTCCTCGCACAGGTCGGGTGGCCGAGCCTCGCCGTCGTCGTCCTCGTCCTGCTGTGGGAGGCGGTGTCGCGTGGCGGGCTCGTCGACGAGACCACGGTCCCGCCGGCCTCCGAGGTCGCGAAGGCGCTGTGGGATCTGGGTGGGGAGTCCTACTTCTGGTCCGCCACCCGGATCACCGTCCAGGAGACGCTCGCCGGCTTCTTCGCGGGAGTGATCGCGGCATGGATCCTGGGGACCCTCATCGGGGTGTCGACCCGATTCCGGCTGGCGTTCTACCCACTGATCGTCGCCTTCCAGATCATGCCCCGCATCGCGTTGGCGCCGCTCTTCCTGACCTGGTTCGGCTTCGGCATCACCTCCAAGATCGTGATGGCGGCGACGATCTGCTTCTTCCCCGTGCTGATCGGCGTCATCGTCGGCATGAACACCGTCGACGCCGATGCCCGCACCCTGATGCGCTCCCTCGGAGCATCCCGCTGGGAGACGTACCGAAAGCTCTCGCTGCCCTCCTCGCTCCCGGTGATCTTCGCTGGCATCAAGACCGCCATGACCCTTGCTCTCATCGGAGCGGTCGTCGGAGAGTTCGTCGGCGCGTCCGAGGGGATGGGCGTCCTCGTCGAGACCTTCAACCAGCAACTCCAGGTAGCCGAGGGATTCGCGGTCATCCTGGCTCTCTCGGCCGTCGGGCTCGTTCTCTACGCCCTCACCGAGCTCGCCGAACGGAAGCTCATCTTCTGGGCCGGCCACTAGGGCTCGACCGCACCCCTCTCGGAGCAGTCTCCGGCCGCAACGACGCGACCCGATGCAGGGACCTCAGGCGACCTGGCCGAGGCATGCCCGCACCCATCCCATCCATCCCACCCATTCCGATCTATCGAGCTCGTGAGGAACGAACACGATGAAACATGCACCCAGCAGGATCGCGGCGGCCGCAGTCGCCGTCATCTCCATGACGTCGCTCGCGGCGTGCGGAGGAACGTCGGACTCATCGGAGGGCAAGGCCGGCGACGGCAGTGTCTCGGTGATGTTCCCCTTCCCCGACTCGATCATCTGGACCGGCTACGAGGTAGCGCGCTCCTCGATCTACCCCGAGCTCGGCCTCGAGCCCACGACGGTGGCCGGCAGCGGCAACTCGTCGACGATCCAGCAGCTCGCCGCCGGCAAGATCCCCTTCGCCGTCTCGGGAGCGGCCGAGCTGATCACCGCGGCCTCCCAGGGGCGCGACCTGGTGGGCATCGCCAACCTGAACGCCGATCTCTTCAGCATCCGCGCCATGGCGGGCTCGGGAGTCGCTTCCGTCGAGGATCTGAAGGGCAAGAACCTCGGCGTCCCCTCGATGAGCGACGGCGTCATCCCGCTCGTCAAGGCCGCGCTCGCCAACGCGGGACTCGAGGAGAACGACGACGTCAAGCTCGTCGTGGTCGGCGACGCCGGCCCCGCCGTCGCCCAAGCCCTGAAGAGCCACAAGATCGACGCCCTCGCCGGCGCTGTCCCCGACGTCGCAGCCATGGCTGCGTCCGGTGTCGAGCTGACTCCGATCCTCTCCGACGAGTTCTCGAACATTCCGTCCAACGAACTCGTCGTGACACGCAAGACGCTCGACGACCCCGAGGCGCTCCAGCAGGCGATCGACTTCGCGGCCGGCTGGTTCGCCGGCGTTCTGGCCGCCGAGAAGGACCCCACGGGCTCGCTGGAGGGCATCTGCGAGCTCGTTCCCTCCAACTGCGAGGACGAGGAGACGGCCCGGAGTCTCTTCGACGCCGCGGTCGAGATCCAGACGGGGCCGGCCGAGGCCGCCGGCCGCCACGACCTCGCGAAGTTCGAGACCGTCCGCGACATGATCCTGGGTGACACGGTCCCGGATGCCGGGAAGGTCGACCTGGAGAAGGTCTTCACGAACGACTACGTCTCGAAGATCCAGGAGGCCATGGCCAAGGTCGGGGCCTGAGACGTGGGAGGAGGAGGGTCCCGCCGGTCGGACCGGCGGGACCCTCGCCGTCGCTCGTGGGACGGCTGGCATGCGGGCGAGCGACTCGCGCGGCCACGCGGGCCGGATCACTAGGCTGAGCACCGCCGCCCGGAGAGGCGGCAGAGCGGACGGAGGAGGTCGCGTGTCGGGGACGCAGCGAGCGCGGGTGGCCGACGAGCTCCTGACGGCGATCAGGTCGGGGAGGTACGCCGCCGGCGAGCGACTGCCGGGGGAGCGCGGTCTCGCGGAGTCGTACGGCGTGTCGAGGCCGGTCGTCCGGGAGGCGCTCGGCATGCTCGCCTCGCTCGGCCTGGTCGACATCCAGATGGGGCGCGGGGCGTTCGTGACCTCACTCGACGTCGCCGAGCAGTCCCGCGGCGCCCAGCGCTCGCTGTCCGATCTCTCGGCGATGCGCGAGGTGCTCGAGACCGGCGCGCTGGCGACCGGCCGGCGACACGGCGTGAGCCCCGCGGCCGGTGAGAGGGTGCGCTCCGCGCTGGCGGAGCTGGAGCGGGCGGTGAGGAGCGGAGCCGCGACGGTCGACGCCGATCGCGCGTTCCACCGGAGTGTGATCGCGGCCTCCGGGTCGACCTCCGCGGTGAGGACCTGGGAGGAGCTCACCGCCCAGCTCGAGAGCGTCGTCGAGATCCGTCCGGCGAGCGAGCCCATGGGTTCGCGGACCCTCGGGCTGCATCGTCAGCTGGCCGGAGGGGTGCTCGGCGACGACCTCGACGCCGCGCTCGCTGCGTGCCACGAGCTGCACCAGGACTACCGCGAGTTCCTCCAGAGACTCCTCGGCTAGCGAGCCGACCACGCTGGTGGCACGTCGGCTCGCCTGCGATGGACACGAACGCAGTCTGTGACTACATTGCCCTTGTGGTCATACCGGTAATACCAGTTGGTGTCGACGCGCGGAAGCTGCCGGGCAGCTCCGCCATGACGCCCGTCGAGGTGCTCGAGGCAGCGCGTCGCCACGGGTTCGGCGGCGTCTTCTTCCGGACCATCCTCGACCTGAGCCCGCAACTGGACGCAGGAGAGCTGAGGGAGATCCACGAGCGTGCCGAGGACCTCGGCCTCTACCTGGAGACCGGGCTCGGCAAGGTCAACCCGTTCGCCACCCCCGAGACGCCCGAGCTGCGGGCGGCCGGGGACGGGGACATCCTGCTCGGCTTCCGCCGGATGATGGAGGCGGCCGCGCGGATCGGCTGTCGCGAGCTGTGGGCGGCGACGGCCACCTACCAGCTCGGCTACGGCAACCGCTTCATCTGGGACCGGTTCCGCACGGACGCGCCGTGGCCGGAGCAGCTGGAGGCGACGTACCGGTTCCTGGTCTCGCTGCGCCCGATCGCCCTCGACCTCGGCTGCCAC
>NZ_JASGDD010000243.1:0-12766 GCF_047607365.1 Nocardioides sp.
CTCGCGGCCGGGCGCCGGACGCCGAGCGCGCGCGACCGGGCGCGTGCCGCCGTACGCGCGGCGCGGGTGGCGGTCGACCTCAAGCTCCTCGGCCGTCCGCCGGCCGCGCCCGCAACGCAGGCGGTCGTCAGCGGCCGGCTGCACTCGCTGGCCCGCGACCGGGCGGCGATCAGTCACCACTACGACCTATCCAACCAGTTCTACTCGCTCATCATGGACGAGTCGATGGCCTACTCCTCGGCGTACTTCACCCACGAGGACGCGACGCTGGAGGAGGCGCAGCGGGCCAAGCTCGACCTGATCTGCGCCAAGCTCGGGCTCGGTCCGGGGTCGCGGATGCTCGACATCGGCTGCGGGTGGGGCTCGTTGACGGTGCATGCCGCGCAGCACTTCGGCGCTCGGGTGGTCGGGGTGACGATCGCCGCCGAGCAGCGCGACTTCGTCGAGCAGCGGATCAAGGCCGCGGGGCTCGAGGACCGCGCCGAGGTGCGGCTGTGCGACTACCGCGAGGTCACCGGCACGTACGACGCCGTCGTCTCGGTTGAGATGGGCGAGCACGTCGGGGAGAGGAACTACCCGACCTTCACGCGGATCCTGCACGACCGGGTGCGTCCCGGCGGCCGGGTCCTCGTGCAGCAGATGTCCCGGGCGGGCGGCTCGGGGGCCCGTCCGGGCGGGGGCGCGTTCATCGAGTCGTTCATCGCGCCCGACATGCACATGCGCCCCGTCGGGGAGACCGTTGCGCTGATCGAGTCGGCCGGCCTGGAGGTGCGGGACGTGCACGCGATGCGCGAGCACTACGTGCGCACGGTGGAGGAGTGGATCCTCCGCTTCGAGGCCAACGCCGACCGGCTGCGCGAGCTCGTCGGCGAGGAGATGCTGCGGGTCTGGCGGCTCTACCTCGTCGGCGGTGGCGCCGCGTTCCGCGAGGGCCGGATGGGGGTCGATCAGATCCTCGCCGTGCGGCCGGGCGCGGACCACGGCCTGCCGATGGAGCGGGCCTGGTGAACGCGCTCGTCATCGTCCTCGCCGGTGTCGCCGCGGTCGCCGTCGTGATGACGGCGGCCGCGATCACGGCGAAGCGCCAGGGCCGCGTCGCGATCGTCGATGCCGCATGGGGCGCCGCCTTCGTGCTCCTGGCCGTCGTGCTCGTCGGGGTCTCGGCCCTCCTGCGCGAGGACTCCGACGCCTCGCCGCGCTCGTCGTGGCTGCCCTGGCTGGTGGCCGCGCTGGTGGTGGTCTGGGGCGTGCGGCTGACCGCGCACCTCGTCGTACGCGTCCTCGGGTCCGATCACGACGACCCGCGCTACGAGGAGATGCTCGGCGGCAAGGCGACCGAGGTGCCGTTCGTCCAGATCGTGCTCAAGGTCTTCGCGCTCCAGGGCGTGATCGTGCTGCTCGTCGCGGCGCCGCTGTACGTCGTCGCGCTGGCCGACGTGTCGTGGTCGTGGTGGGTGCCCGTCGGCGTCGTGGTGTGGCTGGTCGGCGTCCTGATGGAGTCGGCCGCCGACCGCCAGCTCAAGGCCTATCGCGCCGATCCCGACCGGCCGCCGCTGCTGAGGACCGGCGTGTGGTCGTGGTCGCGGCATCCGAACTACTTCGGCGACGCCTGCGTGTGGTGGGGGATCTGGCTCGCCGGCGGCACCGCCTCGACCTGGTGGCTGGCGCTGATCACCTCCCTCGGCCCGATCGCGATGACGTGGTTCCTGACCGCCGTCTCCGGGGTGCGGCTGGCGGAGAGGCGCATGGCCGGCCGCCCCGGCTGGGACGAGTACGCCGCCCGCACCTCGGTCTTCGTCCCCCTCCCGCCCCGTCGACTGGGGCCCTAGATCTGCCGAATGGGGCCTTAGACCCGGCGAGTGGGGCTTCAGATCAGTCGAGTGGGGGCCCGCGTACGCCGAGTGGGGGCCTGCGTACGCCGAGTAGGCCCCTGCGTACGCCGAGTGCCGACCGCAGCCCCCACTCGGCGGATCCCGAGCCCCTACTCGCCGGGTCTAAGGCCCTACTCGACCGACGCAAGGCCCCATTCGGCAGATCTAGGGTCCTACTCGACCGACGCAAGGCCCCATTCGGCAGATCTAGGGTCCTACTCGGCGGGGTGCCTTGCCGAGGAGATGGGCGAGGGCGGTGGCGAGGTCGGGGTGGCGGAACTGGTGACCGAGCTCGCCGAGCCGCGAGGGGACGACGCGCTGGGAGGCGAGCGCGACCTCGTCGGCGCCCTGGCGGCCGAGCAGGACGGCGGGACCGAGCCGGGGGACCGGCAGCAGGGCGGGCCGCCGGAGCGTCCGGCCCAGCACCCCGGCGTACTCCTTCCCGGTCACCGGGTGCGGAGCGACGGCGTTGACCGGACCGGACAGCCGGACGTCGACCAGGGCCCGCAGGTAGACGTCGAGCAGGTCGTCGATCCCGATCCACGACAGCCACTGCTCGCCCGAGCCGAGCGGGCCGCCGAGGCCGGCGGCGAAGATCGGGCGCTGCAGCCTCAGCGCCCCGCCCCGGGGCGACTGCACGATCCCGGTCCGCACCGTCACGACGCGCCCGCCCGCGGCGGCCGCGGGCGTGGTGGCCGCCTCCCAGTCGCGTACGACGTCGGCGAGGAAGCCGTCGCCCGGCGGGCTCGACTCGGTGAGCGGCTCGTCCCCGCGATCCGCGCCGTAGAGCCCGATCGCCGACGCGCTCACGAACACCCCCACGCCGGCAGCGCCGGCCACCTCGGCCAGACGCCGGGTCGGCCCGATCCGGCTGTCGCGGATGGCGGCGCGATGTGACGCGGTGAACCGGCCGGCGATGTTCGCCCCGGCCAGGTGCACGACGGCGTCGACGCCCGACAGCAGGTCGGACGCCGGGTCCTCCGGCGACCAGCGCCGCTCGTCGGCCGCCGAGGCGGATCCGCGCACGAGCCGGATCACCCGGTGCCCACCCGTGGTGAGCAGTGCGCACAGCGCGGTCCCGACCAGTCCCGACGACCCGCTCACCGCGACCGTCAGGGGCGTCGGCCGCAGCGCGCGAGCCATCGCGTGCGCGGCCAGGTCGCCGGCGAGCTGGCGGTGCCGGTACCCGAACAGGGGCGAGACCACGAACCCGGGAGCCGTCGTCTCGACCCGATCGGTGAGGACGGTCCCCCGGTCGTCGGGGCCCGGCGCGAAGGCGTGCTCGTGCCGCCACGCGAGCGGCGCGACGAACGGCCGGGAGGCAAGGCGGTCGGCGAAGCGTCGTCCCTCGGCGTACGCCGACGGATCGTGCTCCGCGATCCAGCGCCGGCCTGCCGGCAGCCGCAGCACTGCGGTGCCGTCGCGGAGCGACGCCGCCTCCCGCTCGACGGTCACGGGCTGCCACGGCGGTGTCAGCCGCACGATCGCGCCGGGCCGCCGATGCCAGTCGAAGACCTCCTCGACGGGCGCGGCGAGCTGCTGGGTGAAGGTGTGCGTCACGACGTGGTCCTTCCCACTCAGAGGCGCTCGTAGTCGGCGAGCGCGCGCCTGCGCTCCTCGGCGTGGTCCACGATCGGCTCCGGATAGTCGCCGGGGAGCCCGTCGGGCGAGCGCCACGGCTCGTGCACGTAGCGCTCGGCGACGTCGGCCAGCTCCGGCACCCACCGACGCACGAAGTCGCCCGAGGGGTCGAACTTCCTCCCCTGGGTGACCGGGTTGAAGACCCGGAAGTACGGCGCCGCATCGGTGCCCGACCCCGCCGCCCACTGCCACCCGTGCTGGTTGCTCGCGAGGTCGCCGTCGACGAGGTGCGCCATGAAGTGCCGCGCCCCGTGGGTCCACTCGACCGCCAGGTCCTTGACCAGGAAGGACGCGACGACCATGCGGAGCCGGTTGTGCATCCAGCCCGTGGCGAGCAGCTGCCGCATCCCGGCATCGACGAACGGGTAGCCGGTGCGCCCCTCCTGCCAGGCCCCGAGCCGGGCGCGCAGCGTCGCGCCGCTCACGTACGGCAGCCGGGTGAGCTTGGGCTGGAAGTACTCCCGCGCGCTCTCGGGCCAGCGCGACAGCACCGCGGCGTAGAACTCCCGCCATGCCAGCTCGGTCCGGAAGGTCTCGTCGTCCGGGCCGAGCCCGTCGAGCAGCGTGCGCGGGTGGATGGCGCCCCACTTGAGGTAGGCCGACAGGTGGGAGGTGCGGTCGAGGTCGGCCCGGTCGCGGTCCCGGCCGTAGTCGCCGAGCCGCTCCTGGAACGCCTCCCACGCCTCGTGCGCCGCCCGCTCGCCCGCCTCCGGCAGCTCCACCCCGTCCGAGGGGCCTCTGCCGGGAAGCCGCTCGGTCCGCGCGCCCACCCACTCCACCGAGCCGGGGTCCGAGGGCGCCGGGACGTCCCAGCCGTGCTCGAGCCAGGCGCGGTAGAACGGCCCGAACACCTTGAACGCCGTGCCGCCGCCGGTGCGGACCCGGCCCGGCGCCACGGCGTACGGCGAGTCCGACTCGTTCAGCGGGATCTCGCCCAGCGCCGACCGCACCGCGTCGTCGCGTCGCCGGCCGTAGGGCCCGAAGTCGGCGCTGACGTGCACCTGATCGGCGTCGACCTCGCGCACCAGGTCAGGGACCACCTCGACGGGGTCGCCGGAGCGGACCACCAGCCGGGCGCCGTAGGAGCGCAGGTCGGCGTCGAGGGCATGCAGCGAGTCCAGCAGGAAGCGCCGCCGCGGCTCGCCGGCGCGGTCGTAGAGCCGGGGGTCGAGGACGAAGACCGGCAGCACCTCGCCGGCGCGCGCGGCGGCGAGCAGCGCACCGTGGTCGCGCAGGCGCAGGTCGCGGCGGAGCCACAGCACCGATCGGGTCATCCGCTTCTCCTTCTGTTGCGCGCCACCGAGAGAGTGAGCACCGAGAGCGCGACCCATACGGCGACGACGGCCCAGTCGCGGGCGGCGCCGGCGCCGCCGAACAGCACGATGTCGTCGGCCAGCGCGAGGCCGGCGCCGTGCGGCAGCCACGGCGTGACGGCGTGCCAGGGCTGGGGCACGAGCAGCGTCGGGGTGAACCGGCCGAGCGGTCCGGCGACCAGGAGGAACAGGATCCCCGAGGCCGCGATCCCGCCGAGGTCGAGCAGCGCCTCGAGGGCCGTCGTGGTCAGGGCCGCGGCGACGACCAGCGCCGTCACGAGGGGCACGGCGGTCCAGCCCAGCCCGGCGCAGGCGAGGCCCGCGACCGCGCCGACACCGCAGAAGACGACGAACCGGCCCGTGCCCGCGCGGAAGGTCGGCTCGAACGTCCCCCGCAGCCACGTCGCCACGATCGCCGCGAGGAACCCGAGCACGAGGGCCGCCAGCACCACGACGTACGGCGTCCGGCGGTCGTGCGGGATCGGGACCCGCTCGACGTCGACCCCGCGACCCAGCGAGCCGGAGACCTCGCCGACCGCGGCGGTGAGCGCCCGGCGCCCGGTCGACCCGGACGCGTCGGAGAGGTAGAGGGTGTCGGTGTCCGCGGTGAGGTCGATGACGACGGCCGCATCGGCCCGCCCCCGGCGTACGGCGTCGAGCGCGGCCGACGCCGAGGTGCCCGCCCACGCGTCGAAGACCGCCGGGTCCGCCTGCTCGACGAGCGAGGTGGAGACGACCGCCGGCCCGACGATGACGAGCCGGGCCTCGACGGGCCGGGAGGACGGCACCGCCCACGCCAGCACCGCCGCTGCGGCCGCGGCGAGGATCAGCAGGAGGGCGCTGATCCTGGCGCCGCGTCCCGTGACCATCCCCCGACCGTAGAGGATGTGCGGGTGGGACGACCCGGCTGGCGCGCGCAGGTGCTGTTCGTCGTCCTGCCGATCGCCGTGGTGGCGTTCCTGCTGGTCGCGCTGCTGCCCGACCACGACGTCACGTCGGTGGACGCGCCCCGCCGCGCGAGCCAGACCGAGTGCCTGCCGTTCACGCCGTCCACGGACGTCGCCGGGCTCAACGAGCTGGTCACGACGCTGCGTGGGAGCGACGAGTTCCAGGGCGCCGACGTCGGCGCGGACGTGCTGCTCAGCGACGGTCGCCGGCTCTGGGTCTTCGGCGACACCCTCCGCGCGGGCGGCTTCGTGCGGAACTCGATGCTGGTCTTCGACGACTCCTGCGCGAGCGTCGTCGTGCCGGCCGACGACGGCGCCGTCATCCCGAACCGCTCCGACGGCGTCGGCTACTGGCCGATGTCGGTCGCCAAGGTCGCCCGCGCCGGCTACGACATCGTCGGCGTCAGCGCCAATCGCGTGCGCGACGACGGCGACCCCGGCGACGCCTTCGCGTTCTCCAACCTCGGCCCGTCGGTCGCGCTCTTCATCGTGCCGACCGGCGGCACCCCGCAGCTGCTGCAGGTCGAGGACTTCGGGAAGGACAGCGACGACCGCTCCCGGCCCGCCTGGGGAGCGGCGGTCGCCGTCCAGGACGACTGGGTCTACCTCTACGGCACCGCGAACCCCGGCGAGGACCTCGTCTTCGGCTACTCGCTCCAGGTCGCCCGGGTGCGGATCGACGACCTGCTCGACCAGTCGCGATGGCGCTACTGGAACGGAGCCTCCTGGGGCCGCTCGGCCGCCAGGGCCGCCGTCCTGATCCCCGCCGTCGGGGGCGTCTCGCAGACGCTGAGCGTCTTCGCCGAGGGCGGCAGCTGGTACGCCGTCAGCAAGCGCGACGAGTTCGTCGGCTCCGACCTCGTGATCTGGAAGGCGCCCTCGCCGACCGGCCCGTTCGTCGCGAGCGACCCGGTCGCGAGCATCCCCTCGGGCGCCAGCGAGCTGCGCTACATGCCGCTGGCCCACCCCGACCTGCTGCCGCGGAAGGGCACCGTCGTCGTCTCCTACAGCCGGAACAACACCGACGTGTCCAAGGTGCAGGACGACCCGTTCCTCTACCGCCCCCACTTCCTGCGGGTGCCCCTGCCGTAGAGCAGTGCCGCGCCCGAGATCAGCTGGAGCGCGAGCGACGTGAGGACGAGCGCGGTCAGCGAGTGGGCGACCGACCGGCCGCCCTCGTAGACGACGTCCATGAGCGCGCTGACGACGCCGAAGGTGACGACGAAGCGCCACGCGCCCCAGGGGGCGCGTCCGCGGCGCCTGGAGCCCGCCGGGCTCACAGGGAGCCCAGCCACCAGCCGAGGCCGAGGGCCGCCATGCCGGCCGCGATCGACGCGACGACGTTGAGCGCCGCCGTACGCAGGTGGCCGCCCTCGACCAGGCGCAGGGTCTCGAAGGAGAAGGTCGAGAAGGTCGTGAGCGCTCCGCAGAAGCCGGTGCCGATGAGCGTCTGGGTCCAGCCCGCCCAGGCTCCGTGGGCGACGAGCGAGGCGACGAGGCCGAGGACGAGGCAGCCGGCCACGTTGACGGTGAAGGTCCCCCAGGGGACCTTCGAGGCGTGCCGGGACTGCACGACGAGGTCGGTGAGGTAGCGGGCGGGTGCGCCGACCAGCGCGCCCGCGACCACGAGCAGGGCGGTCATGAGGCGTCGTCCCGCCGGGCGTCGATCACGAGCCGGCCCACGGCCAGTCCCGCGGCCACGGCGATGAGGCCCGCCACGAGGGTGCTGCCGAGATAGAGGAGCGCGACGCCGGGAACGCCGGCCTGGTCGGTGCTCCGGACGTCGAGCATCCAGGTCGAGAAGGTCGTGTAGCCCCCGAGGATCCCGACGCCCACGAAGGGGCGGGTGTAGCGATGGTGCGCCCATACGTCGAGGACGAAGGCCATGAGCAGGCCGAGCAGGAGCGCGCCGCTGACGTTGGCGATCCAGGTCGCCCAGGGGAACTCGCCCGGGTCGTGCGGCAGCGCCTCGGAGAGCCCCCAGCGCGCCAGGCTGCCGAGCACGCCGCCGACCGCGATCGCGGGCAGCAGGTCGGCGTTCGACCGGATCAGGGTCAGCGGGTGGGGGTAGGGCCGCGGCTCGACGGTGACGTCGGGGTCGAGCGGGAGGCGCGGATCGGCCATCTCGTGCTCGATGCGACGGATCTCGTCGGGGGTCATGGGGACACACTCCTGCCTGGGTCAGACAGGGACTGTTGGCGCACCCGCTGCTCGCGGGTGTCACGGTTGTCGGCGAGCCCCACCGCCATCCGGGCTCAGTCTAGGACACCCGCCGCGCCGGCGTGGCCCTGCCCGGGAGGCGGCTCAGTGGACGGAGGTACGCCGGTCGGCGAGCTCGGCCCGCGCGCCGTCGCGCTCCGCGAGGTCGGTGGCCGGCTCGAACCACACGACCTTGCCCGCGTCGTCGAAGGTCACGCCCCACGCGAGCGAGGCGCGACTGACCAGCGACAGCCCGCGCCCGCTGAGGGCGAGCGCGTCGATGGTGGCGTCGCGGGGCAGCAGGGGCGCGGCCTGCGAGCCGTCGTGCACCTCGACCCGCGGGCGCTCGGCCGAGCCGAGGAGCTGGATCGTGATCGGGTCGCGACCGTGGAGGAAGGCGTTGCTCACCAGTTCGCTGATCGCCAGCTCCGCGCAGTCGGCGAGGTCGACGCGATCGATCTGTCTCAACGCCGCGACGACCCAGTGCCGTGCGTCCGGCGCCGCGTGTGCTCCGGGCCCGACGGTCATCGCCGGCTTGGTGAACGGCATCGCCGCCTCCTTTCCACCTGCTCCGAGATGGATTCCCCGCAGAGGGCTGTCCCATCCCCCCGGGTGAATGTGACCATACAGACGGACCCGGTGCTCGTCATCCACCGCTTGTGGCATAAGAATGGGTCGTGGATCGTTCTAATGAATGGATTCACAAGCGACACAGGTCGTCAGAGGGGAAGGTGCAGGAGATGTCAGAGCGCCACAAGGTCGTCGTCGTCGGGTCCGGTTTCGGCGGGCTCTTCGCCGCCAAGGGGCTGAAGCACGCCGACGTCGACGTCACCGTCATCGGCAGGACCACCCACCACCTCTTCCAGCCGCTGCTCTACCAGGTCGCGACCGGGATCCTGTCCCAGGGCGAGATCGCGCCGCCCACCCGGGAGATCCTCCACCGCCAGAAGAACGCGACCGTCCTGCTCGGCGAGGTCACGGGGATCGACCTGGAGAAGCGGACGATCACCTCCGACCTGCTCAACACGAGGACGACGCTGCCCTACGACTCGCTCATCGTCGCCGCCGGCGCCGGGCAGTCCTACTTCGGCAACGACCACTTCGCCGAGTTCGCGCCGGGCATGAAGTCCATCGACGACGCGCTCGAGCTGCGTGGCCGCATCTTCGGCGCCTTCGAGCTGGCGGAGCTCGCCGCCGAGCGGGGCGAGCCGATCGACACGCTGCTCACCTTCGTGGTGGTCGGCGCCGGGCCGACGGGGGTCGAGCTGGCCGGCCAGCTGGCCGAGCTGGCCCGGCGTACGCTCAAGCGGGACTTCAAGAACATCTCGAGCACCCAGGCCCGCGTCGTGCTCCTGGACGCCGCCGACCAGGTGCTGCCGCCCTTCGGCCCCAAGCTCGGCGCCAAGACCAAGAAGGCGCTGGAGAAGCTCGGGGTCGAGGTGGTCCTCGGCGGGATGGTCACCGACGTGGACGAGTTCGGCCTCGACGTGAGGTTCAAGGACGGCACCACGACCCGCATCGAGACCGTCACCAAGATCTGGGCCGCCGGCGTCCAGGCCGCCTCGATCGGCAAGACGCTCGCCGCGCAGTCCGGCGCCGAGCTCGACCGGGCCGGCCGGATCTCGGTCCTGCCCGACCTGACGCTGCCCGGCCACCCCGAGGTCTTCGTCGTCGGCGACATGATCAACCTCGACCACCTCCCCGGCGTCGCCCAGGTCGCGATGCAGGGCGGGAAGTACGCCGCCAAGTCGATCAGGCGGCGTCTGGCCGACAAGCCCGCGCCGAAGCCGTTCCACTACTTCGACAAGGGCTCGATGGCGACCATCAGCCGCTTCCGCGCCGTCGCCAAGATCGGGAAGATCGAGCTCACCGGCTTCATCGCCTGGCTGATGTGGCTCGCCGTCCACATCATCTACATCACCGGCTTCAAGAACCGCCTCACGACGGCCTTCCGCTGGGTGATCTCGTTCCTCGGCCGTGACCGCTCGGAGCGTACGACGACGCTGCAGCAGGTCTTCGCCCGCTCGGCGCTCGAGCGGATCCAGCGCCTGGAGGGCGAGAGCAGGGACGCGGTCCCCCCGCCCGCCACGGACGACGGTGACGTCGACAAGGCGGCCGCCGCCGAGCTCTCGCTCGAAGAGGCCGATTCGCGCAAGTAGCGCTCGCCCGGCGGCCCCGTGCGGGTCGCCGGGCGGCGTCCTCCCGCGCACACCGGGACGTTCCAGCCCTTCTGATCCGCCGCGAAGGGCCGGAGGGTCCGGTGTCTCGTGGGGTTGCCGTGTCCGGGGCCTCGGGTGCGCCGATCGCGGCCCGCCGAGGCTCAGGCGCGGTAGTCGCCCGACCCGCGGTAGTGCCGCAGCACCCGCATGAACTCCTCCGGGTCGACCATCGTGTCGTTGATGACGACCGCCGACATCCCACGGCGCAGGAAGCTCACCCGCCAGTCGGTGTCGCCCGGCTCGCCCTCGATCTCGATCGGCGTGTGTGGGTCGGCCAGGTCGAACTGCGTGCGGGTGCCCGCCCGCTGGATCGAGAGCCGGCTGCCGGTCATGTAGAGCAGCGCCACACTGTCGCCCGTCCGCGCCGCCCAGACGAAGGCGGTCGCCACGCCGACCACCGCCGCGACGCCGATCGCCGTGACGCTGCGGCTGGAGAAGGCCCACCAGCAGCACAGGACCGTGACCACCACGCCGCCGAGCAGGACGAGGCCGAGCACGCGGCTCTGGCGCGTCTGCGCGGCGAAGGTGAACTCGTGCGGCACGCCGGCCGGCGCGGCCGTGGCCGCAGCGGGAGCGGGCGCGGCGGACTCGGTCGCCGCGGGAAGGACGGCGGTCTCCGCCGGATCGAGGGCCTCGGCGGTCTCCGCGGCTTCGGGCGCCTCGACGGTCTCGGGCACCTCAGCGGTCTCGGGCGCCGCCGTGGCCTCGGTGGAGGTGGTCGACTCGGTGGTCTCGTCCGCGACGGTCTCGGCCGTCACCGGCTCCGCTGCGACAGGCTCCGCCGCGATCTCCTCGGCCGGGGTCTCCTCGGTCGAGGTCTCCTGCGTCTCGGTGGACGCGGCCGGCTCCTCGCCGACCGCGTGCAGGCCGAGCGCGTCCAGCCCGTCGGGAGCCTCCGGCGCCTCGGGCGTCTCCGCTGCGTCCGTCGTGTCGAGGGCGCCGAGCGAGGCGGCGATCTCGGCGGGGGAGCGGTTGTCGCCGTACGCCGGAGCGCTGGCCTGGATCACCGTGTCGACCCGGTCGACGGAGGGCTCCGGGGCCGGCTCCGGCTCGGGTGCCGCCGCGGCGGGCGGCCCGATGAGCGACGCGAGGAGGGCCTCGGTCGAGGAGGAGAGGCCGGGAAGGTTCAGCGAGGCGAGGATGTCGTCCACGGAGGCCTCGGGCTCCGGCTCGGGTGCCGGGAGGGGCTCCCGCGCAGGTGGGGCCCACAGCGGCCTCGGCGCGGGGACCGGCTCGGGCTCGACGGCAGCCGGCACGGGCGCGGGCTCCGGCTCCTCGGCGGCCTCGGGCTCGGGGGCAACCGGCGCGTCGGCCCCGGTCTCCTCGGTCTCTTCGGTTTCCTCGACCGCGATCTCCGCAGCGACGGGCTCGGGTTCGTGGACCGGCTCGTCCTCGACGTCCTCGGTGGCCGCCTCCTCCTCGGCGGCGGGCTCGTCCTCGACGGCCTCGATCGGCTCCGGCTCGGCGACCGGCTCCTCGGCAGGGGGTTCCTCCGCGACGGCTTCAGCCTCCTCGGCAGCGGGCTCGGGCTCCTCGGCGGCAGGCTCCTCCACGAGGGCCTCGATCGGCTCCGCCTCGACGGGAGGCTCCTCAGCGGGGACGTCCTCGGCGGGCTCCTCCGCGACGGCCTCGGCGACCGTCTCCGAGTCGGGCCTGGCGTCGGGCTCGGGCTCCTCCGGGACGGCGTCGACGACGGGCTCGGGCCCCTCCGCCTCGACCTCGGCGACGGGCTCCGCGACCGCCTCGGGATCGCCGGCCGCGGCCTCGGCGACAGGCCCCTCGTCGGCCTCCGCGGGCACGAGCGCGGTCGGGGTGGCGGTCGGGGCGGCGCCGCCCGCGAGACGGGCCAGTTCCTCGGTGATGCCGGCCAGCGCCGCGTCGGCGGCCGAGTGGATGGCGGTGGCCTCGTCGTTCTCGGCCCGCGTGGTCGCGAACGCCGCCTCCGCGACCGGCTCGAACGCCTCGTCCTCCTCGACGGACTCCGACGCCTCGGACGCCTCGGCGACCTCGTCGACGACCGGCTCCTCCACCACGTCGGCGGCCCCGGTCTCCGCCTCCACCGCGTCGCCCGGCCCGGGCTCGACGGCAGCGTCCGGGCCGACCTCCTCGGCCTCCTTCTTGGGGGCGGGGGTGCCGCGGTGGTTGAGCCACTGATCGAGGAGGCCGTCAGCCGAGTCGCTCATGAACTTCTCCCGGGTGGTGGATGTCTAGACGCCACCGCATCATGTCACCGCGTGTTCCCGCCGTCACGTGAACGCGCGGCCGGCCCGCCGTCGGGTTGGCGGGCCTCGTCCCGGCGACCATGAGGAAACCCGTGCGCGGTCGCCGACGTGCTCCGAGCGCGGCCCCCGCCCTCGGCGCACCGGCGGTGATGACCACTAGGCTTGGCGGTCGCGCCGTGCGGCAACGCCGTGCGGCCGTCGCGGGCCCTTAGCTCAGTTGGTAGAGCGTCGGACTTTTAATCCGCTGGTCGTCGGTTCGAGCCCGACAGGGCCTACCGCGCCGGGCCACCCGGCAGCCGACGGCACGAAGTCGTGAGCGCCGCGGCACCCCGGAGGGCGCCGTGGCGCTCACGA
>NZ_JASGDD010000244.1:0-16684 GCF_047607365.1 Nocardioides sp.
CAGCGGCGCGCCCGCGGCGGCCAGGACGCCGAAGACCGTGGCCGCGAGGACGAGCGTGGTGCCGAGGTCCGGCTGCGCGACGATGAGTACGCCGGGCACGGCCGCCACGGCCAGCATCGCGAGCACGTCGCGGCCGTTCACCGGGGCCCCCGCAGGCCGGTCGCGCGAGCGGCGGGCGAGCACGAGCGCCATGCCCACCACGACCGCGAGCTTGGCGAGCTCCGAGGGCTGCAGCGACATCCCGCCGAGCTCGAGCCACGAGCGGGAGCCGTTGATCGTGACCCCGTTGGTCAGGACCAGCACGAGCCCCACGACCGCGCCGAGGTAGATCACCGGCGCCCCGACCCGCATCCAGCGGTGGCCGAGCACCGCGACGACCGCCATGAGCACCAGTCCGACGATGACGTTGGTGAGCTGCTTGCGGAAGAAGGCGCCGGAGTCGCCGCCGGTCAGCGCGTCGCGGTTGGCGGTCGCCGACCACACCAGCATGACGGAGAGCGAGACGAGGCCGAGGACGGCCCCCAGCAGGATCCAGTCGACGCGGCGCGGCGTGAAGCCGGGGCTGGACTGCCTCACTGGTCCTCCCCCTTCGAGCTGGTCGAGGAGGGCGGCAGGATGTCGCCGTTCGTCGCGAACGTCGGCAGGTCCTTCGGCGGCGTGGTGCCGGAGATGGCGGTCTCGGAGTCGTCGAGCGACAGGTCGTCCTGGACGCCGTACAGGGCCTTCCAGATGTTCTCGACGGGCGTGCCGGCGGTGCCGGAGCCGGTGCCGCCCTGGGTGACCATCATGATCACGACGTAGTTGTCGTCGAAGGTGGCGACCCAGGAGGTCGACTGCTTGTCGTTGACCTCGGCCGAGCCGGTCTTGCCGCGGATGTGGACCTTGTCGAGCGGGATGTCGTGGAACTTCCACGCGAGCGTGCCGACCTTCGGCGTGCCGAGCAGCGCCTCGTTGACATAGTCGATCGCCTTCTTCGACACCTTCACCTTGCGGAGGAGCGTGGGCTTGATCGTCTTCAGGACGGTCCCGTCCTCGGAGACGATCGCCTTGCCGACGGTCGGGGCGTAGAGCTTGCCGCCGTTGGAGATCGCCGCGTAGGCGCGGGCGAGCTGCAGCGGGGTGACGAGGTTGTCGCCCTGGCCGATGGTGAAGTTGGCGGCGTCGCCCTGGCGGAAGTAGTTGCCCTCCAGGCAGAACTCGTGGGCGAAGACCTTGGTGAACTCCGAGAGGTCCTTGTCGGCGGTGCCCTTCTGGATCTTCTTGTCGAGGTCGCAGTAGGACTTCTTGGTGGCCTGGTAGTAGCTGTCGCGCCATTTCCGGTCGCCGACCCGGCCGCTGACCTCGCCGGGCAGGTCGACGCCGGTCTTCTCGCCGAAGCCGAAGCTGTGCGCGGCCGCGGCCAGCGGGTCCTTGGCGTCGGCGTCGGCCGGGTCGGAGCCGTACTTGTTCCAGTAGCTCAGGCCGACGCGGTAGAAGAAGGTGTCGCAGGAGATCTGCAGCGCCTGGGCGAACGTGATGTTGCCGTAGGAGGCGGACTCGTAGTTCTTGAACCAGCGGTTGCCGATCTGGAGCCCGCTGCTGCAGGCGAGCTTGGTGTCGGTGCTCATCCCGCCGGTGATGGCGCCGGTGGTCATGATCGGCTTCCAGGTCGAGCCCGGCGCGAACTGGCCCTGGAAGGCGCGCGCGAGCAGCGGGTTGCCCGAGGCCTCGCTGGTGAGGCTCTCGAGCTGCTTGCTCGTGATGCCGCCCACCCAGACGCTGGGGTCGTACGTCGGCTGGCTGGCCATGGCGACGATCCGGCCGGTCTTCGCCTCCATCACGATCGCGGCGCCGGAGTCGGCGACGTAGTTCTTGTGCGTGACGGTGTCGTAGGTCGAGCGGGCCGTGGTGATCGCGTCGTGCAGCTGCTCCTCGACGACCGACTGCACCTTGGCGTCGATGCTCGTCACGAGCGTGTCGCCGGCCTGGGCCTCGGTGGTGCTGCCCTCGCCGGTCGGCCGGCCGAGGGAGTCGACCGGGACCGAGGTCTCGCCGGGGACACCGCGGAGCCACTCGTCGTACTCCTTCTCGACGCCGGCGCGGCCGACGGAGGAGGTCGCGTTGACCGTGGAGTCGCCGGCCTCCTTGGCGGCGGCGTACTCCTTGTCGGTCACCGGCGAGAGGTAGCCGAGCACGTGGGCGAGGTTGACGCCGTAGGGCTCGGTGTAGTCGCGGACGGTCTGCTGCTCGGCGGTCACCGCAGGGTAGTCCTCAGGCTGCTCGAGGATGGCGAGCGCGACCTTCTCCGCGACGTCGGTCGCGATCGGGACCGCCTCGTAGCGCGAGCCGTTCCACTCGTCGAGCGTCTTCTGGATCTTCGCGACCTTGACGCCGGTCGCCTTGCTGACCCGGGTGAGCAGCTCGGCACGGTCGTCGCTGTCGAGCTTGGCGAGCGTGTTCTTGTCGATGCTCACCTGCCACGCCTTGCGGTTGGTGACGAGCGTGCGGCCCATGTCGTCGACGATGAGCCCGCGGGTGGGCTGGATCGTCACCTCGCGGACGGACTGCGAGGCGGCCTTGGCCTGGTAGGTGTCGCCCTGGTCGACCTGGAGCCACCACAGCCGGGCCAGCAAGGTCGCCAGCAGGGAGAACACCAGCGCCTGCAGCACGATCAGCCGCAGGCGCGAGGTGGTGCCGGCCGAGCTCATCCCGCGGCTCCTCCGAGGCGGCTGACCCGGTCCAGGCGGCGGAAGGCGAGCATGACCGGCGGGACGACGGCGGCCGTCAGCAGCACGTCCCACACGACCGAGGCGACGAGCGGCTCGACGAGCCCGTCCATCGCCATCGCCGGGTCGCGCAGCACCAGGCCGGTCAGCGCGAAGACGCTGCCGCCGACCGCGCTGCAGGCCACGCCGGAGGCCAGGGCCGTCGGCAGCCGGAGCGTGGCCCCCTGCTCGTCGGTCACCTCGCGGACCCGCCCGGCGACGTACCCGACGACGAGCAGCGCCAGCGCCCAGCGTCCGGCCAGGTGATCGGCCGGCGGGGCCAGGTCGAGCAGCAGCCCGGAGGCGAAGCCGAGCACGATGCCGAACTCGCTGCCGCGGACCAGCGCCGCGGCGACGACGACCAGCAGCACGAGATCCGGGACGACGCCGTGCCAGGCGAAGGCGCCGAAGAGGCTCACCTGGAGCACCAGCGCAAGACTGACGAGAAGGGCCGCGAGCGCCCACGGGAGCACCCGCCGCACCGGCGGGGCCAGGCGGCGCAGGTCGATCGGGGCGGGCCGGGAGAGGGCGGGACGGTTCATCGGAGGACCCCGTCCTGGTCGATGACGGCGCGGTCGCTCTGGGTCCCGCCCGGGACGGCCACGCCGACGAGGTCGAGGGTGGAGAAGCTCACGAGGGGCGTGACGCGGGCGCGCTGGGTCGAGTCGCGCACGCTCGTGTAGACCGAGTCCACGGTGCCGATCGGCACACCGGAGACGTAGGGCGCGCCCTTGCCGCTCCCCCACGTGACGACCGTGTCGCCCTGCTTCGGAACGTCGGTCTGGTCGACCAGCTCGAGATCGAGCGCGGCGTCCTTGCCGAGCTCGCCGCGGCCGTGCACGAAGCCGACCTCCATGCTCGACCCGACCCGGCCGCCGACGACCGAGTCGGCGTCGGCGATGAGCAGCACGGTGGCCGTGTCGCGGGTGACCCGCAGCACCCGGCCCACGAGACCCTGGGCGGCGACGACGGTCATGTCGGCGGCCACGCCGGCGTCGGAGCCGGCGTCGATGGTCACGGTGCGCTCGAAGCTCTGGGCGGCGCCGTAGCCGACGACGCGCGCGGGGACCAGCTCGTAGCCGATGTCCTTCGCGGTCGAGCTGAGGCCGTCGTACTCGGCGAGGCGGTTGCGGCCGTAGTCCGTCGTGGCCAGCTGCTGGCTCAGCTCGGCGTTGGTCGCCTCCAGACGGCGTACATCGGCACGGAGGTCGCTCTGCGTGCGGAGCCAGTCCGGGATGCTGGTGATCGGGCGCGCGACGTGGGCCATCCCGGTCTCCAGCGGGCCGTAGACCTCGCCGGCCAGCCGCCGCAGCGGCGAGAGCACCGGACTGGTCAGGTCGAGCACGATGAGGACGGCGCAGGCGAGCACCAGCGCCACGATGGTCGAGCGCTGCGGGCCGCGCGGGCGACGCTCGAGGCCACCGCGCCGGTTGAGCCGCTCGCGCGGCTGGTCGAGCAGCGTCATGCGGCGCTCCTGGCCGTGCGCACGACGGTGCGGAGCAGCTCGGCGTCGTCGACGCAGCGGCCGGTGCCGACGACGACGGCGTGGACCGGGTCGGGCGCGACGAGGACGGGGAGCTCGAGCTCGTGGCTCAGGAGCGTGTCCAGCCCGGGCAGCTGGGCGCCACCGCCGGCGATGACGAGGCCGTGGTCGCGGATGTTGTCGCCGAGACCGGGCGTGGTGTCGAGCATCGTGCCGATCGCCTCGACGATGTCGGCCAGCGGCGCTGCCAGCGCGCGGCGGAGATCGCCGCCGGCGACGGTGGCGTCGCGGGTCATGCCGCTGATGTCGCGCGAGGTGATCTCGCGCGTCGCGGCGTCGGCCAGGGGCCAGGCGGTGCCGAGCTCGAGCTTGAGCTCGCGGGCCAGCTCCTCGGCGACGACCAGTCCGCGCTCGGCACGCAGCCAGGAGGAGATCGAGCGGTCGAGGTCCGCGCCGCTGACGCGCGCTGACGTGGAGGCGACGACCCCGCCGAGGCTGAGCACGGCGATCTCGGTGAGCCCGGCGCCCAGGGTGACGACCATCGTGCCGGCCGGCCGGTGGACGGGGAGCCCGGCGCCGAGCGCCGCCATCAGCGGGGCGTCCACGAGGACGACCTCGCGCGCGCCCGCCTGATAGGCGGCCTCCTTGACCGCGCGGCGCTCGACCGCGGTGGTCAGCGCGGGGACCGCGAGGAGCATCCGGGGGCGGGCGAGGTAGCGGCGCTGGTGGACCTGCCAGACCGCCGCCCGGAGCAGGTCGACGCAGGCGTCGAAGTCGGCGATCACACCGCCGCGGACCGGGGTCGGCCCGCTCGCGTCGGCCGGGTGCGTGGGCAGGGTGAACACCACGTCCCTGCCACGCGCGTGGACCTGCGTGGTGGACGTGCCCAGGTCGACCGCCATGTCACGGCCGACGAAGCTCCTCAGACTGCTCGCCATCGTGATGCCCCACGTCCTGTATTCGGGGAAGGGACGCGACAGGACAGCGCGTCTGCGTCCGAGGCTAGGTGCCGGTACGCCGTCGGCTCGGTCTGACACGCCGTGAACCAGGTGACAGGTGTGACTGATGTGACGTCTCCCCTCACGCCGAGTAGGGCCTCCCCTCACGACGAGTAGGGGCTTGCGTCACCCCGGCGCGGGGCACGCGGAACGGAGACCCCACTCGACCCACCCGGAGGCCCCACTCGACCCGCCCGGAGACCCCATTCGACCCGCGCGGAGGCCCCATTCGGCTGAGGGGAGGCCCCACTCGGGTCAGGGGCGGGGGGTGAGGTGGTACCAGCTGGAGCGGCTGACGCCGGTGGCGACGAGATCGGCGGCGAAGGCGTCGAGGAACTGCTCGCGCACCACCTCGCGCCACGCGCTGGCCTGGGCGGGCCGGGTGCGGCGCAGGGCGACGATGTCGCGCGGGACGCGGATCCAGCGAGCGTCCCCGTCCAGGCGGAGAAACGGGTCGCCGTCGGGGCCGTCGGCCGACGGCGTACCGCCGAGCTGCAGCTCCTCCGCGCCCGGGGCGGGCGGCTCGGGCGCCAGCTCCCAGATCGCCACGAGGCGGTCGGCCTCGTCGTCGCCGTTGAGGTCGTCGGACATCACGCCGTAGAACGCCTGCTCGTACTCCGAGGCGGTCGCGCCGAGCACGCTGAGGTTGAACCGGGCGTTGCGCGCGACGAGCGGGTCGAAGGTCCACCGGATCTGCGTCAGACCGCGGGCGAGGGCCCACTCGCGCTGCCGCAACTTGAGCGCGCGCCCGATCCCGCGGTCGGAGGTGCCGGGGGCGACCGCCGCCAGCAGCGAGTACGCCGTCCCGGCCGGTGTCGCCGGCGTGAGCACCGCGGCACCCAGCAGCCGCTCGCCGTCACGGGCGACCGTCACGGCGCCCCCGGCGTGGACGAGGCTCTTCATCACCTCGCTGTGCACCGGCGCGCCCTCGTCGGTCTGTCCCCAGACGTCGGTGAAGAGCGTGGACACGGCGCGGACCTCGGCCATGGTGTCGACCTCGGTGACCTCCATCGCCGTCGCGCTCATCGTCGTCGGTCGCGCTCAGGCGAGGCCGGGGAACCAGAGCGCGATCTCCCGCGCGGCCGACTCGGTCGAGTCCGAGGCGTGCACGAGGTTCTCACGGCCGGAGAGCGAGAGGTCGCCGCGCACCGTGCCCGGCGCCGCCTTGCGGCCGTCCGTCGCTCCGTTGACGGCCCGGATGACCGCGATCGCCTCGTCGCCCTCGAGGACGAGCGGGACGAGGGGGCCGGAGGTGATGAAGTCCCGCAGCGGCGGGTACCAGTCCTTCTCGACGTGCTCGGCGTAGTGCTGGTCGGCCGTGGCGGCGTCGATGGTGCGGAAGTCGAGGGTCACGATCGCGAGGCCCTTGCGCTCGTAGCGGGCGAGGATCTCCCCCACCAGCCCGCGCCTCACCGCGTCGGGCTTGAGGATGACGAACGTGCGCTCACTCATGGCGCGACCCTATCGAAGGCGGCGAACGCGGCCGCGCGCTCCCTCTCGATCCTGCGACCGAGCAGGTCGGCCATCCCCCACAGCAGCCCGAAGATCAGGCCGAGCACGATCATGATGCCGACGACGAGGCCGAGGGCGACCGCCGCGACCTGGATCGCCCAGCCGAGGTAGTAGGCCCACGGCCTCCGCAGCAGGCCCGCGGTCAGCAGGCAGAGCACGAGCAGCCCGACGCCGACGAGCACGCCGGTGCCGGCGGAGACGTCGTGGACGCTGATCATCACCGGCGTGGTGAGGCCGAGCGTGATGGCCTCGAGGGAGAGTACGGCGGCGCACATCCCGCGCCGCGGCGACTTGGTCCGCTCGGGGTCGACCGCCGAGTCCAGCGGGGTGAGGTCGTTCGACTGCTCGAAGTCGTGGCTCACTTCGGGCCTCCCAACAGCCGACGGGCCTCGCCCACGGTGACCACCGACCCCGTGACGAGGACGGCGCCCGAGCTCAGCGAGTCGGCGGAGTCGCTCTCGGCCAAGGCGGCCGCGGCGTCGATGGCGGTGGCCAGGTCGGCGACCACGGTGACCCGGTCCTCGCCGAAGATCGGGATGGCGATCTCGCCGAGGCGGGCGGCGCGCATGGCACGGGACTGGGAGTTCTGCGTGACGACGAGGTGCTCCAGATGGGGCTCGAACGCCGCCAGCAGGCCCTCGGCGTCCTTGTCCCCCATCACGCCGATGACGCCGACGAGCGGGGAGAACGAGAAGGAGTCCTCGAGCGCGGCGGCGGTCGCCTCGGCGCCGTGCGGGTTGTGCGCGGCGTCCAGCACGATCGTGGGACTGCGGCGCACGATCTCCAGGCGACCCGGCGAGGTGACCTTGGCGAAGGCGTCGCGGACCAGCTCGTCGCCGAGCAGGGCGCCGGTGCCGTCGGCCGCGCCGGTGAACGCCTCGACCGCGGCGAGGGCGACGGCCGCGTTCTGGGCCTGGTGAGCGCCGTACAGGGGCAGGAAGAGGTCGTCGTACTCCCCGCGGACGCCCTTGAGCGAGAGCACCTGGCCGCCGACGGCCGCCGTGGTGGCGAGGACGCCGAAGTCGCGACCCTCGAGCAGCAGCCGGGCGCCGACCTCGTCGGCCCGCTCCTGCAGCACCTCGAGCACGTCGGGGGTCTGGGCGGCGACGACGACGGTCGCGCCGGGCTTGATGATCCCCGACTTCTCCCGCGCGATGGCGGTCGTCGTCGTGCCGAGGTACTGCGTGTGGTCGAGGCCGATCGGCGTGACCACGGCGACGGTGCCGTCGGCGACGTTGGTCGCGTCCCACGCGCCGCCCATGCCGACCTCGACGACCGCGACGTCGACGGGCGCCTCGGCGAACTTCGCGTAGGCCATCCCGACGACCGTCTCGAAGAAGGAGAGCGGGAAGGGCTGGTCCAGGTCCACGAGATGCGTGTACGGCGCCACGTCGTTGAACGCGTCCACGAACTGCTCGTCGCCGAGCGGCTCGCCGTCGATCGAGATGCGCTCGCTCATCCTCTCCACGTGCGGGGAGGTGAAGCGGCCGGTGCGCAGGTCGAGCGCGCGCAGCAGGGTGTCGATCATCCGGCTGGTCGAGGTCTTGCCGTTCGTGCCGGTCAGGTGGATCACCGGGTACGCGTCCTGGGGGTCGCCGAGCAGCTCGGCGAAGGCGCGGATCCGCATCAAGCTCGGCTCCAGCTTCGTCTCCGGCCAGCGGGACAGCAGCGCGTCCTCGGCCTCGGCGTAGGTCTGGGCGGGTCGCGCGGCGGGGAGCTCGGTCATGGCCCCACAAGACTAGGACAGGGGCACGACGTCGATGAGATCGGCGAACCGCTCGAAGTGCCTGCGGTTGGAGGTGATGATCCGCGTCACTCCGTGACGCAGCGCGGTCGCCACGAGATGGGCGTCGTGCACCTGCTTGCCGCGGGCGCGATCGGCGCCGACGAAGCTGATGAGTCGATGAGTCACTACTTCGTCCTCCTCGACGATCGCCAGCGCGCTGAGCAGCTCGCGGAGGTTCGCCGCCGCGACCGCGGGGTCGTGTCCGAGGCCGTTGTCGGCGATGGGACGCGTGCAAGCACCCAGGAACTCCCGCGCGACCTGCGGAGCGACCACCAGGTCGTGACCACCTTCGAGCAACGCGAGGGCCGAGGCGTGGTCGCGTCGATCCGGGTCAACTGCCGAGATGAGGACGTTGGTGTCGACGAGCGCGCGCTCAGCGACCATCGGGATCATCGTCCGAGTAGAGGTCATGCCGATCGAAAGGCTCCGTGGTCCCGCTGCCGACGAAGGTCAGATTGAGCTTGCGAGGCGATCGGGAAGTGGGCCGGGAGGCCGCCTCGTCGAGCACGACCCGCAACTCCGCCTCGAGCGAACGGCCGTGTGCGGCCGCCTTCGCCTTGAGCGCGGCCACCGTCTCCTCCGAGACATTGCGGATATGCAGTGCGGGCATGCCCGCCATGATAGGCACGATGCTAGCGTCTTTGCTAGCACTGTGCCGACCGCTCGTTTCGCGGCGACGGGCACGGCGACTCTAGGATTTCGGGCATGACCGAGATCACCGACGCCCCCGAGACCACGACCGGCACGCAGCAGCGCGCCGTCGTCGTACCGGACAAGCCGGTGCTCGAGGGTCTCGAGGCGAAGTGGGCGCAGGTCTGGAAGGACGAGGAGACCTACGCGTTCGACCGCACGCAGCCGCGAGAGAACGTCTACTCGATCGACACTCCCCCGCCGACCGTGAGCGGCAGCCTGCACGTCGGACACGTGTTCAGCTACACCCACCCCGACCTGATCGCGCGCTTCCAGCGGATGCGCGGCAAGGCCGTCTTCTACCCCATCGGGTGGGACGACAACGGCCTCCCGACCGAGCGCCGGGTGCAGAACTACTACGGCGTCCGCTGCGACCCCTCGCTGCCGTACGACGCCTCGTTCACGCCCCCCGAGAAGCCCGACCCCAAGCGCCAGATCCCGATCAGCCGGCCGAACTTCATCGAGCTCTGCGCGCAGCTCGTCGAGGAGGACGAGAAGGTCTTCGAGGCGCTGTGGCGCACGCTGGGCGTCTCCTACGACTGGTCGCACCAGTACGCCACCATCGGCGACGCCGCGCGGACGGCGAGCCAGCGCGCCTTCCTGCGGAACCTCGCGCGCGGTGAGGCCTATCTGCAGGACGCCCCGACGCTCTGGGACGTCACCTTCCAGACCGCGGTCGCCCAGGCCGAGCTGGAGAACCGGGACTACCCCGGCGCCTACCACGAGGTGGCGTTCTCGGCCGTGCTCGCCGACGGCCGGCCGGACGAGATCGTCATCGAGACCACCCGTCCCGAGCTGATCCCCTCGGTCGTCGCGATCCTCGCCCACCCGGACGACGAGCGCTTCGCCCACCTCGCCGGAGCCACGGCCACCTCGCCGGTCTTCGGCGTCGAGGTCCCCGTGCTCTTCAGCCCTCTCGTCGAGATGGACAAGGGCTCCGGCATCCTCATGTGCTGCACCTTCGGCGACCCGACCGACGTGGTCTGGTGGCGCGAGCTGAACCTGCCGGTTCGCACCGTCGTCGGCCGCGACGGCCGCTTCTCCCGCGAGACCCCGGAGTGGCTGGCGCCTGTCGGCGGCGACGCCGGGGGAGCCGCCTTCTACGCCGGCGAGCTGGCCGGGAAGACCGTCCACTCCGCCCGCGAGGCGATGGTCGCGAAGCTCCGCGAGACCGGCGACCTCAAGGCCGACCCCAAGCCGACCCAGCGCGTCGCGCCGTTCTACGAGCGCGGCGAGAAGCCGCTCGAGATCGTCGCCACCCGGCAGTGGTACATCACCAACGGCGGCCGCGACGCCGCGCTGCGCGACGACCTCCTCGCCGAGGGCGGGAAGATCACCTGGCTGCCCGAGCACATGCGCCGCCGCTACGACAACTGGGTCTCCGGCCTCAACGGCGACTGGCTGATCAGTCGCCAGCGGTTCTTCGGTGTCCCCTTCCCGGTCTGGTACCGCCTCGACCAGGACGGCGAGCCGGCGTACGACGAGCCGCTGCTCGCGAGCGAGGACCGGCTGCCGGTCGACCCGTCGACCGACCTGCCCGACGGCTTCACCGAGGACCAGCGCGGCAAGCCGGGCGGCTTCATCGGCGACCCCGACGTGATGGACACGTGGGCGACGTCGTCCCTGACCCCGCAGATCGCCGGCGGGTGGGAGACCGACCCCGACCTCTTCTCCCGCGTCTTCCCGATGGATCTCTGCACGCAGAGCCACGAGATCATCCGCACCTGGCTCTTCGGCCGCGTCGTGCGCGCGCATCTCGAGAACGGCGAGCTGCCCTGGTCGCACGCGATGCTGTCCGGCTGGATCCTCGACCCCGACCGCAAGAAGATGTCGAAGTCCAAGGGCAACGTCGTCGTCCCGACCGAGATCCTCGAGAAGTACGGCGCCGACGCCGTCCGCTGGCGCGCCGCGATGACCCGCCCCGGCCTCGACTCGCCCTTCGACGAGACCCAGATGAAGGTCGGCCGCCGGCTCGCGCTCAAGGTCCTCAACGCCTCGAAGTTCGTCCTCGGCTCCGTCGGCGCCACCGAGACCAGCACCGCGCTGATCTCCGAGCCCGTCGACGTCGCGCTCATCGCGCGGCTGCGCGACGTCGTCGAGCGCTCGACCGCCGCCTTCGAGTCCTACGACTACACCACCGCGCTCGAAACGTGCGAGAAGTTCTTCTGGGAGTTCTGCGACGACTACGTCGAGCTCGTGAAGGAGCGTGCGTACGACGCCGAGGGCGGCTCCGCCACGGTGTCGGCCAAGGCGACCCTCGCGCTCGCGCTGCACGTCCAGCTGCGGCTGCTCGCGCCCTTCCTGCCCTACGCGACCGAGGAGGTCTGGTCGTGGTGGCAGGGTCCCGAGAAGGGATCGATCCACCGTGCGCCGTGGCCCGAGCCGCTCGAGCTCGGCTCCGCGGCGGCCGCCGACGGCTCGCTCCTCGACGGCGTCGCCGCCGCGCTGACCGGGCTCCGGGGCGTGAAGTCGCAGGCCAAGGTCTCGATGCGCGCCGAGCTCTCCTCCGCGACGGTCACCGGGCCGGCGTCCCTCGTCCGCGGCGCGGAGAAGGCCGACCCCGACCTGCGCAAGGCCGCGAAGGTCACCGGCGAGATCGCGTACGCCGTCGACGACACCCTCACCGAGCTCACCGTCACCGCCGAGCTGGCGCCGGTGGCCCCGGCCGCGGAGTAGCCGGACCGCCGACACCGCCGCGCCTTTTCGCACACTCCACGGGACCTGCAGGCCCCCGGCGAGACCTCCCAGGGGCCGCGACGTCGCGGCCCGGACGGGTTCGCGGTGAGGGCGCGAGGCGGGTCAGCGGTGGGAGTGGCCCGCGTGCCGCCCGGCCGACGACGAGGCGGAGGTCGCCGAGGGAACCGCGGTCGTCGCCGTCGCGGTGACCTTGCCCCGGCCACCATGGGAGGGCCTCGTGCCGCGACCTGTCCCGGCGGTGGGCGCCGTCGGCGCCGCCTGGACGGTCGTCGAGGACGGCGTGGTCGAGGAACGGGTGCCGGACCGGCTGCCACGAGAGCCGCTCCGACCGGCACGCGTCGAGTGCGCCGAGGGGGTGGATCGCGCCGCCGAGCCGGAGGCACGGTGCGACGAGCGCACGCCGCGCGAGGACGTCGTGCTCGAGCTGCCCGAGCTGCCCGACGAGGAGGACGAGGTCGTCGCGTCCGCGGAGTCGGCGTCGGCGGAGTCGGAATCCGAGCCGGAGTCGCGACCGCCCAAGGTCGTCGTGCCGGCCGCCGAGGCGCCGGACAGGCCGAAGGCGTGGGCGACGGAGCTGACGACCGACGACACGGTGCTGCTCGCGGCCGAGGTCGAGGAGGCGGCGGCTGACGTCGCCGAGGCGGAGTCGCCGGCCGAGCCCTGCGCGGAGGTCACCGTGGACGCCGTGCCGGACACGACGCCGTTCACGATGCCCGTGGCTGTCGTCACGACGGTGCCGACGGCCGCGGTGGCCTGCTCGAGGAGCTCGCCGCTTCCCGACCCCGTCGAGCTGCTGCCCGTGGCGGCAGCGGAGGAACCCGAGCGGCCAGAGCCGCCAGAGCCACCGGAGCCGCTCGTGCCCGACGCGCTCCGGGACCCGGTGCCGACGCGGCCCCCGGTCGCGTCCTCGATGTGGGTGACCACCTGGTCGAGGGACGCCGGCTGCGGCGCCGGCTCGGCCCCGGCGGAGCCCAGGGCGACCGAGTGACCGCCGGCGGCGATCACCTGCTCGGAGAGCGGGATCAGCCGAGCGCCGGCGACGACCGACTGCGCGGGGGCCACGAAGACCCGGGCCACCGACTCCGGGCGCAAGGCGTGCGCGAGCATCAGCACCGCGGCGATGACCAGGACGAGGAATGCGGCCAGAGGGGCCCGCCGTTCGGCTGCCGTCATGCCCTCACCTCCCCTGTCCCGATCAGGTGCGCACCATTGTGGCAACCCACGACGCGGGCGACACCGTGTCCCGGGACAAATGGCCCAGAAGGACTATGCCGGAGATGCCCCGCTCAGGCCGACTTCTTCTTCTGCTTGTCCGCGGAGGCCGAGAGCGGCACCAACGTCGGGGTGTCCTCGCCGTCCACGACCGCACGGGTCACGATGACCTTGGCGATGTCGCCGCGCGAGGGCACCTCGTACATCACGTGGAGGAGGACCTCCTCGATGATGGCCCGCAGGCCGCGAGCACCGGTCTGGCGCTCGAGGGCCTTGTCGGCGATCGCCTCGATCGCGTCACTGGTGAACTCCAGCTCGACGCCGTCGAGCTCGAAGAGCTTCTGGTACTGCTTGACCAGGGCGTTGCGCGGCTCGGTCAGGATCTGGACGAGCGCCGCCTGGTCGAGCTTGTTGACGCTCGCGATCAGGGGCAGGCGGCCGATGAACTCGGGGATCAGGCCGAACTTGGTGAGGTCCTCGGGGCGGACGTACTGCAAGAGGTCCTCCGCCTCCTTCTCCGCATTGGTCTTCACCTCGGCGGTGAAGCCGAGCGTCTTCTTGCCGACCCGCTGCTCGATGATGTGCTCCAGCCCGGCGAACGCCCCGCCGACGACGAACAGGATGTTCGTGGTGTCGATCTGGATGAACTCCTGGTGCGGGTGCTTGCGGCCGCCCTGCGGCGGCACCGAGGCGGTCGTGCCCTCGATGATCTTCAGCAGCGCCTGCTGCACGCCCTCGCCGGACACGTCGCGGGTGATCGACGGGTTCTCCGCCTTGCGGGCGACCTTGTCGATCTCGTCGATGTAGATGATCCCGGTCTCGGCCTTCTTGACGTCGTAGTCGGCGGCCTGGATGAGCTTGAGCAGGATGTTCTCGACGTCCTCGCCGACGTAGCCCGCCTCGGTGAGGGCGGTGGCGTCGGCGATCGCGAACGGGACGTTGAGCATCCGCGCGAGCGTCTGGGCGAGGTAGGTCTTGCCGCAGCCGGTCGGGCCGATCACCAGGATGTTGGACTTCGCGACCTCGACGGTCTCGTCCTTGGTGTGCTTGCCCGACCCGCCGGCCAGCGGCTGGAGACCCGCCTGGACCCGCTTGTAGTGGTTGTAGACCGCGACCGCGAGGGACTTCTTCGCCTGCTCCTGGCCGATGACGTAGGAGTTGAGGAACTCGAAGATCTCCCGGGGCTTCGGCAGGTCGGCGAGCTCGACGTCCGCGCCCTCCGACAGCTCCTCCTCGATGATCTCGTTGCAGAGATCGATGCACTCGTCGCAGATGTAGACGCCGGGACCGGCGATGAGCTTCTTCACCTGCTTCTGCGACTTGCCGCAGAAGGAGCACTTGAGGAGGTCGCCTCCGTCACCGATGCGTGCCACGGTCAGTCTCCTTCACGAATCAGGCCAGCGCGGGGGTCTTGAGCGTCTCAAGAACCGAGTCGATCAGACCGTACGCCACCGCGTCGGCGGCCGTGAGGATCTTGTCGCGCTCGATGTCGTGGCTGATCTCCTCCGGGGTCTTGCCCGAGTGATCGGCGAGCATGCGCTCGAGCAGGGTCCGCATGCGGAGGATCTCGTTGGCCTGGATCTCGATGTCGGTCGTCTGGCCGAAGGTGCCCTCGGTGTAGGGCTGGTGGATGAGGATGCGGCTGTTGGGCAGCGCGAGCCGCTTGCCCGGGGCACCGGCCGCGAGCAGCACGGCCGCAGCCGAGGCCGCCTGGCCGATGCAGACGGTCTGCACGTCGGGCTTGATGAACTGGATCGTGTCGTAGATCGCCGTCAGCGCGGTGAACGAGCCGCCGGGGCTGTTGATGTAGATCGAGATGTCCTGGTCGGGGTTCATCGACTGCAGGCAGAGCAGCTGCGCGATGATCGCGTTGGCCACGTCGTCCGAGATCGGGGTGCCGAGGTAGATGATCCGGTCCTCGAAGAGCTTGGCCCACGGGTCGACCCGGCGGAAGCCGTAGGACGTGCGCTCTTCCCACTGCGGGATGTAGTAGTTCATGTCAGTTGCCCTCCGTCAGCTCGCCGGTCTGTGCCTGGGCGACTCGCGTCACCACGTGGTCGACGAGGCCGTACTCCTTGGCCTCCTCGGCCGAGAACCAGCGGTCGCGCTCGGCGTCCTCGACGACCTGGTCGTAGCTCTTGCCGCTGCGCTGGGCGATGATCTCCAGCAGCGTCTTCTTCAGCTTCTTCGACTCCTCGGCCTGGATCTTGATGTCCGAGGCGGAGCCACCGATGCCCGACGAGGTCTGGTGCATCATGATCCGGCTGTGCGGCAGCGCGAAGCGCTTGCCCGGCGCGCCGGCGCAGAGGAGGAACTGGCCCATCGAGGCCGCCATCCCGACGGAGATGGTGACGACGTCGTTGGGGATGTAGTTCATCGTGTCGTAGACCATGAACCCGGCGTCGACCGAGCCTCCGGGCGAGTGGATGTGGAGGTAGATGTCCGCCTTGGGGTCGGCCGCGGAGAGAAGCAGCAGCTGCTTGTGCACCTTCATGGTGTTCTCGTCGCGGACCTCGCCGGAGAGGAAGACGATGCGCTCCTTGAGCAGGCGGTTGTCGAGATCCTCGGCGAGGAAGTTGGTCTCAGTCACGTGGCGACCCTAGTCGGCGCGAGGCCGACTTCCACGGGATTGACGCCGCTGTTCGCCGAAGGCGAAAGGTCTCAGGCGAGCCAGCGCAGCAGCGCGTCGTGCACCTCGGGGTGGTTCACCAGGGGGTGCTCGCGGGTGTCGAGGGCGAACCGCTCGGCCGTCGGGAAGAGATCGACGACGTGCCGGCCCTTGCGCGAGGCGCGATGCCGCAGCCACAGCACGTCGCCGAGCGCACGGCCCACCGGGTTGGCCCGGCTCAGCAGCCGGTCGCTGACGACGAGGTAGTCGACATGCCGGAGCATCGGCACGTCGAGCGCCGAGCTCGGCACGACGGCGATCCCCGCGAGCGCCTCGTCCAGGCGGCGGCCCACCCCGCCCGAGACCGCCTCCGTGTCGGTGCCCAGGGAGGGCGTGCCGAGGGCGACCAGCTCGCTCACGCGATCCGCCCACGGCCGCGCCGCCAGACCGCGTACGGCGAGGGCCGACCGCACCAGCAGCCCGGCGTCGCCGTGGGCGACCACGACGATCCGCCGCACCGGCGTCGGCCAGACGTCGACGATGTCCTGCAACAGCGTGCTCAGCGCGAGAGCGGCCTCACCGAGCGGGGTGCCGGCGTCGTAGCGCAGCTGCACCGCGGGCCAGCGGAGGACGGTGGTGAGGCGGTCGGCGTACGAGCCGCCGAGCTGAGCGGCGTGGGCCCGCCAGACCGCCTCGCCCTCACCGGTGCCCGGGACGAACACCACCAGCCGGTCGGCTGCCTCGGGGAACAGGTGGGCCACCACCTCGGCGGTCGCCGGCAGGTCGGCGCCGTCGTGACGGAGCGCGACGACGGGCCGCGGCGCGCCGCCCTCCACCCCGATGACCTTGCCGAGCGGGGTCGTCAGCGCGGCGAGCGGCCTCATCGCGGGCAGCGCCGCGTTCACGACGGGGGCCGCCACCTTGGCGACCGGCTCCACGGCGGCCTTGGCGATG
>NZ_JASGDD010000245.1:0-3250 GCF_047607365.1 Nocardioides sp.
GGCGCCGGGGCGCCGGCCGTCACCTCGATCGGGTGGTCGGCCGCGGGGCCCGCGGGGACCCAGCGCGGCCCGTCGGGGCCGAAGGCGTCGCGAGGCTCGGGGAAGGCGACGAGCAGGGCGGGATAGAGCACCGCCGCCAGCCCGAGGCCCAGGGGGATGGAGAGGTCGACGCCGTTGGCGAGGTCGCCGAGGGGGCCCACGAACTGTCCGGGCAGATTGACGAAGCACAGCCCGATCGCGGCGGAGCTCAGCCAGGCGAGCAGCCCGCGCCAGTTCCAGCCGTGGGCGAACCAGTAGCGGCCGCCGCGCTGGCGGCGGTTGAAGACCTGCAGCGAGTCGGAGTCGTACCATCCCCGCCGGACCACCCAGCCGAGCATCATGACGACCATCCACGGCGCCGTACAGGTGACGATGAGGACGGCGAAGGTGCTGATGCTGGTGACCGCGTCGAAGGCGAAGCGCCCGATGAAGATGAAGGCGATCGACAGGACGCCGATGAACAGCGTGGCCTGCACCCGGCTGAAGCGGGGGAAGACGCTGGAGAAGTCCAGGCCGGTGCCGTAGAGCGCCGTCGTGCCCGTCGACAGGCCGCCGATGAGGGCGATCAGGCAGACCGGCACGAAATACCAGTCGGGGGAGACGTCCAGCAGCCCGGAGACGTAGCTGCCGCCGGCCATGAAGTCGGGCACCTCGATGGCGACGATGGTGGCGGTGACGAGGCCGAAGACGAAGGGGACGAGGGTGGCGAGCTGCGCCAGCACGGTGGCCGCCATCACCTTCCAGCCGGGGGTCTCCCGGGGGATGTAGCGCGCCCAGTCGCCGAGGAACGCGCCGAACGAGATGGGGTTGGACATCACGATGAGCGCGGCTCCCACGAAGGAGGGCCAGTAGAGCGACTGGGTGGCCGCGTCGGCGGCCGCGCCGAAGATCCCCGGGTAGCCGGGATCGAAGTCACCGGCGAAGGCGACCACTCCGAGGAGGAAGAGCAGCGTCGCCGCGACGACCGCGATCTTGTTCACCAGCAGCATGAAGCGGAAGCCGTAGATGCAGACGACGAGGACCAGGACCGCGAACAGGCCGTACGCGACGGCGAGGGCCGCGTCGTTCTCCGGCAGCGCGATCGCGCGGTGGGCGCCCCCGACGAGCACGTCGCCGGAGGACCAGACCGAGATCGAGAAGAACGCGAGTGCGGTGAGGAGGGAGAGGAACGAGCCGACGACCCGCCCGTGGACGCCGATGTGCGCCGAGGAGGTGACGGCGTTGTTGGTGCCCGTGCGCGGGCCGAAGAGGGCCATCGGGGCCAGCACGGCCGTCCCGGCGAGGAGCCCGAGGAGGGTCGCGAGCAGCGCGTCGCGGAAGGAGAGGCCGAAGAGGATCGGGAAGCTCCCGAGCACGACGGTGGCGATCGTGTTGGCGCCGCCGAAGATCAGGCGGAAGAGGTCGACGGGGCGCGCCGAGCGCTCGTCGTCGGGGATGGGCTCGACCCCGTGGGTCTCGATCTCGGTGGCACGTGGTGCGGTGGTGGTGGCGGCGTTCATGGCAGGTCCTCGGGCGGCTCGGTTCAGGCGGTCAGGCGGGCGAGAGGTGCTCATGGACGGCGACGACGCTGTCGCCCTGAGCGGCGAACACGATGGACTCGCGCTCGACGGTCGAGGTCGTCTCCGAGCCCACCCGGGTGACCGTGTGGACGCGGTGGCTGAAGACGGCGGTCTCCCCGACGACCACGACGTGGGGGTCGGAGCTGGCACAGGAGACGACCTGCCAGCCCTCCCCGATCCACGAGGCCCACAGGCGCTCGTACGCCGCGCGGCTCTCGAGAAGCGCCGGCTCGGTGTGGAAGAGGAACGTGGCACGAGGGTGGAAGCAGGCGAAGTACGCCGCGGTGTCGGTGCGCGCGAAGGCCTCGACGAGACGACGCGCCGCGACGAGGACGGCGTCGGAGGTGAGCGGCATGCGGGCGATCCTTCAGTCCGGTGTGCGGGTGGCGGGACCATAGGCACCCCGGAGCGTCGCTGACAAGCATTTCAGTCATGTAACACGATCAGATATGACGTTTATGCTTGCAAAGCATGGATATGAGGGCACTCCTGGTCGGCAAATGGCACGATGACCTCGATATCTGATCGAAGGACCGTGAGAGAAGAAAATGTCGGGAATCGTGGCGCCTCCGGTGATGGACGACCTCGATGACGCGATCGTGTCGCTGCTGGAGAGGGACGGCCGGCTCTCCCATCGCGAGCTCGCCGAGCACATCGGGCTCTCCCGTCCGGCGACGGCGGCCCGGGTCGCCCGCCTCCTGGCGAGCGGGCAGGTGGCGATCCGCGGCGTCGTCCACCCTGCGGTGCTCCGCCGCGGATCGTGCGCCCACGTGGCGCTGACCGTCCGGGGCTCCGCGGCGCGCCTGGCCGCCGCCGTGGCCGACCGCGAGGACGTCACCTTCGTCTCGCTCTGCACCGGCCGGTACGCCGTCGTCGCGGAGATCCGCGCCGAGGACCAGGCGGCGATCGACCGGGCGGTGTCGCGGATCAGGGCGCTGCCGGGCGTCGACGGCCTCAACCTCCTGCTCTACAGCGAGGTGGTCCGCGACGTCGCGGGACCGGTCGGGGAGCCGGGCGTGGGCCTCGACGACCTCGACGACGTCGACCTCGCGCTCCTGCGCGCCCTCCAGGACGACGGCCGTGCCTCCTACGTCCGGCTCGGTGAGCTCGTCGGCATGTCGGCGGCGGGCACCCGGCGCCGGGTCGGTCGGCTCATCGAGGGCCGCGCGGTCCGGGTCGGCGCCGTCGTACGGCACTCCGGGGCCGACCGCCGCGCGGCGATGGGCGTCGGCATCAGCCTGTGCGACGACGGGGCGGACGTGGTCGAGCGCGCGCTGGGGCTCGAGTCGGTCGTGTTCCTCGCCCGCACGCTGGGCCGCTACGACCTGGTCGCGACGGTCAACGCGACCTCCGCGGGCCAGCTCGTGGACCTGCTCGAGGGGCTGCGCGCCCTCCCCGGCGTCCGGGGGATCGACACGTGGGGCCACCTCGAGTACGTCAAGGAGACCTACGCGTCAGGGCGGCTCACCGCTGACGGACCGCCTGCCTGAGACGCTCCCGCAGCGCCGCCTCGCGGGCGAACCGGGCGGCGTCGCGCTCCCGTCGCCCGGCGATGACGGCGGCGAGGAAGTCGTCCACCGGCGTTCCCGCCGGGGGCGGTGGCGCCACCAGCGCCGCGGTGCGCTCGCAGAGCCGCAGGCCCACCTGGTCCC
>NZ_JASGDD010000246.1:0-5801 GCF_047607365.1 Nocardioides sp.
GCCGCGACCCGCTCCAGCTCCGCGGCCCGGCGGGCGGCCAGGAGCACGATCGCGCCGCGTGCCGCGGCCTCGACGGCGACCGCCTCGCCGATGCCGGAGCTGGCGCCGGTGACCAGCACCGTCCGTCCGCGCAGGGGGCTGGAGCGGCGGGGTAGGAGCGGCAGTCGGGGCACCAGGTCAATCTACGAGTCGTCCTCGGCGGCCTTGCGCCGCTTCTGCTCCTCGTACGCTCTCCTCTGGGCCTCCGCACGCTCCCGCACCTGCCGCAGGAACGCCTCGTCGTCCTCCGGATTGGACGCGGCGAAGCGGCCCGACCGCTCGTACTCCGGGTAGCCCGGCGCCCCGCCCTGCTGCCGCGTCAGCGGCCGGCCCGCCTCCGGCCGGCCGGCGATCAGCCACGCCAGGCCGCCGACGAGCGGGAAGAAGAAGACGACGAGGATCCACGCCGTCTTGGGCAGGTTCCGCACTCGGAACTCGTCCGCGCGGATCACGTCGATGATGCAGAACAGCCACAGCAGCGTCGGCACGAGCGCCGGGATCAGGCGGATCACAGCTGGATGCTAGGCGAGGCTCGCGGCCTCTGGGAGGTATTCGCCCGAACGCCCTGACGCCGTCGCGCCGATCGCCGGGTCCTCGCCGAGATCGGGAAAGGCCCCTGACCAGCGTCTCCGCAGGTCAGAGGCCTTCTCGCGATGGCGGATCTGGGGGGATTCGAACCCCCGAGGGCGTTAACCCAACACGGATTCCAGCCGTGCGCCATAGGCCACTAGGCGACAGATCCGCAGGCGAGGCTACCGGTCGTGTACGCCGGGCGGGAAATCGCCTCGGCACGGGGAGCCGCTACCGATAGCGTGATGCGAATGAGCGCGACGCTGACGGTCAGGGGGCTGGCCGCCGGGCATGGGGCGAAGGCGCTCTTCGAGGGGCTCGACCTGGTCATCGCGCCGGGCGACGTCATCGGGCTGGTCGGGCCCAACGGCGCCGGCAAGTCCACGCTGCTGCGCACGCTCGCGGGCGAGCTGGCCGCCGAGGAGGGCGCGATCGCGCTCAGCCCGCCGACCGCGGTCGTCGGCCACCTGCCCCAGGAGACCGAGCGGCGACCGGGGGAGACGATCCGGGCGTTCCTCGCCCGGCGTACGGGAGTGGCGGAGGCGCAGCGCGCGTTCGACGCGGCGACCGAGCGGCTCGAGGCGGACCCCGACGGCTATGCCGAGGCGCTGGAGCGCTGGCTCGCCCTCGGCGGCGCCGACCTGGACGAGCGGGCCGAGGAGGTCGCCGCCGACCTCGGCCTAGCGGTCGACCTCGACCAGCCGATGACCACCCTCTCCGGCGGTCAGGCGGCCCGCGCCAACCTGGCGAGCCTGCTGCTCAGCCGCTACGACGTGCTGCTGCTCGACGAGCCCACCAACGACCTCGACCTCGACGGGCTGGAGCGGCTCGAGCGCTTCGTCGCCACGCTCCGCGCGCCGGCAGTCGTCGTGAGCCACGACCGCGAGTTCCTCGCCCGAACGGTCAACCGGGTCGTCGAGCTCGACCTGCACCAGCACGCGATCAACCTCTACGGAGGCGGTTACGACGCCTACCTCCACGAGCGCGAGGTCGCGCGGCAGCACGCCCGCGAGGCCTACGAGGAGTACGCCGACAGGCTCGGCGACCTCCGGGGCCGGATGGTGACCCAGCGCAACTGGGCGGCACAGGGCGTGCGCAACGCCCGCCGATCGATCAACAACGAGCCGGACAAGAACCTTCGCCGTTTCCGGGCCGAGTCCAGCGAGAAGCAGGCCGCCAAGGTCCGCCAGTCCGAGAAGGCGATCGAGCGCCTCGAGCGAAACGCCGTCGAGGAGCCCCGCAAGGAGTGGGAGCTGCGCATGGAGATCGCCGCGGCGCCCCGCTCGGGAGCCGTCACCGCGGCGCTCCGCCACGCCGTCGTACGCCGTGGGGAGTGGTCGCTCGGTCCGGTGGACCTGGAGATCGGCTGGGCCGAGAAGGTCGCGATCACCGGCCCCAACGGCGCCGGCAAGTCGACCCTGCTGGGCGCGCTGCTCGGCCGGGTCCCGCTCGACCAGGGCGACGCCCACCTCGGGCCCGGCGTCGTCGTGGGCGAGATCGACCAGGCCCGGGCGCTGCTCGGCGAGCGCAGCGAGGCGGCTGTCGGGCGGAGCGAGAGCGACGACCGCCTGCTCGATGCCTTCCGCGCCCACGCCGAGGAGCTCGCGCCCGAGGAGATCCGCACCCTGCTCGCGAAGTACGGCCTGCGCGGCGACCATGTCCTGCGTCCCGCCTCGACGCTCAGCCCCGGCGAGCGCACCCGCGCCGCCCTCGCGCTCCTGCAGGCGAGGGGCGTCAACCTCCTCGTGCTCGACGAGCCCACCAACCACCTCGACCTGCCCGCGATCGAGCAGCTCGAGTCGGCGCTCGACGCCTACCCCGGCACGCTGCTGCTCGTCACGCACGACCGCCGCATGCTCGACGCCGTCCACACCACGCGGCGCCTCCACGTCGTCGGCGGCAGAGTGACGGAGTCCTGAAACAGAGGTTTCGGCGCCGAAACATTCGGGTGCCATAGTCGGTTCGTGACTGAGCTGAATGACGAGACCTTCCTGAGCCGCGCGATCGACTTGGCGGTCGCGAACGTCGCCGCGGGAGGCGGTCCGTTCGGCGCGGTAATCGTGCGCACCGAGACCGGCGAGGTGGTGGCGACGGGGCAGAACCGCGTCACGCGCGACCTGGACCCGACCGCGCACGCCGAGGTGAGCGCCATCCGCGCCGCCTGCCGGGACCTGGGTGAGTTCAGTCTTGCCGGCCACACGCTCTACACCAGCTGCGAGCCCTGCCCGCTGTGCCTGGCGGCGTCGCTGTGGGCGCGCCTGGACCGCGTGGTCTACGCGGCCGATCGCGACGACGCGGCCGAGGGCGGCTTCGACGACCGCGCGTTCTACGAGCTGTTCGACAAGCCGCGCTCGGAGTGGGGCATGAGCATCGACTCCGTACGCCCGGAGAACGCGTTCGCGCCCTTCGCCGCGTGGAACGCGGACGAGGCCCGCACCGAGTACTGAGCCAGGCTGTCGGGACGTCGGCCGGTTTCCCAGACACACCCCAGCCCTGGCTACACTCGGGGCAACCCCCCGTGCGGTGGCATCTCGCCGAACCTCCCCAGGGCCGGAAGGCAGCAAGGATACGTGAGCTCTGTCAGGTGCTCGGGGGGCCTTTTCATGCCCGCTTCACGGCGGTGCGGCGCTCGCGCGCCGGTGCGGGAATGCGACTGCTCCTGTCGTGGTTGCTTCGAATAACGAAGTCTCTACTCATTCAGGAGAAACCATGTCCCTGCTCCGCATCGACTCCAGCGTCCTCGGTCCCTACTCCTCCAGCCGTGCCCTCGCCGACACCGTCGTCGCCACCTGGGCGGCCGAGCACCCCGGCGCCGCCATCGTCACCCGCGACCTCGCCGCCGACCCGATCCTCCCCACCTCGTGGATCGCCGCGGTCTCGGGCAACCAGACCCCCGCCGACCAGCGCACGCCCGAGCAGGCCGCGGGCCTCGCGCTCGCCGCCGAGCTCTACGACGAGCTCCGCTCCGCCGAGACGATCGTCGTCGCCACCGGCCTCTACAACTGGGGCGTCAACCAGCTGCTCAAGGCCTACATCGACCAGGTGATCATCGGCGGAGGCCTCGACGCGGGCGCCTTCCTCGCGGGCAAGGACGTCGCGCTCGTGGTCACGCGTGGCGGCTACTACGGCGAGGACGGGCCCAAGGCGGGCTGGGACCACGGTGTCGACTACCTCGTCCGGATCTTCGCCGAGGTCTGGGGCGCCACCGTGACCGTCGTCGAGCGCGACTTCACGCTCGTGGGCGTCAACCCGGCGCTCGACGGCTTCAAGGAGCAGGGCGAGGCGCTGAAGGCGGCCGCCGAGGCCAAGGCCGACGAGGTCGGCAAGGTGCTGGCGACGTCGTACGCCGAGCGGCTGTCGGCCTGACAACCACGCCGTGTGAGTGTCAGGCTGACCCCGAGGCCGACCTGGCACTCACACGGCGACCGGAGGAGTTCGGGATGGACGCGTGCAGTGAGTCGCCGCGGTGCGACGCGGCGCTGAGCTCGGCCTTCGCCATCCTCGGCAAGCGGTGGAACGGGATCATCCTCGGCGTCCTGGCCGAGACCGACGCCCGCTTCGCCGACCTGAGCCGCGGGCTCGGGTCGGCGATCAGCGACTCGGTCCTCTCCTCCCGGCTCGCGGAGCTCACCGAGCTCGGGCTGATCGCGCGGGAGGTGGCCGAGGGGCCGCCGGTGGCGGTGCGCTACTCGCTCACCGATGCCGGGCGCGCTCTCATCCCCGCACTGGACTCGCTCGCGGGCTGGGCGCGGGAGCACCTCGAGCCGGCCTCGGGAAAGGTCGGCGCGTCCGACTAGGGTTGCGCGGGTGGACTCGCCCCTCGCGCTCTACCGCCGCTACCGGCCGGAGACCTTCCAGGAGGTCATCGGGCAGGAGCACGTCACCGAGCCGCTGCGCGCCGCGCTGGCCAACAACCGGGTCAACCACGCCTACCTCTTCTCCGGGCCTCGCGGCTGCGGCAAGACCACCTCGGCCCGCATCCTGGCCCGCGCCCTCAACTGCGAGCGCGCGCCGATCGCGGACCCGTGCGGCGAGTGCGAGTCCTGCCGCGACCTCGCCCGCGGCGGGCCGGGCTCGATCGACGTGATCGAGATCGACGCCGCCTCCCACGGTGGCGTCGACGACGCCCGCGACCTGCGGGAGAAGGCGTTCTTCGCCCCGGTGAAGAGCCGCTACAAGGTCTACATCATCGACGAGGCCCACATGGTCTCCACCCAGGGCTTCAACGCGCTGCTCAAGCTGGTCGAGGAGCCGCCCGAGCACCTCCGCTTCATCTTCGCGACGACGGAGCCGGAGAAGGTCATCCCCACCATCCGGTCCCGCACCCATCACTACCCCTTCCGGCTGATCCCGCCACGGCTGCTCTCGGGCTACCTGTCGGAGATCTGCGACCGCGAGGGCGTGCAGGTCGAGCCGGCCGCGCTGCCGCTGATCGTCCGCGCCGGCGGGGGCTCCGCCCGCGACACGCTCTCGGTGATGGACCAGCTGCTCGGTGGCGCCGGTCCGGGGGGCGTGACCTACGACCTCGCCGCCGGCCTGCTGGGCTACACGCCCGACAGCCTGCTCGACGAGGTCGTCGACGCCTTCGCGGCCGGTGACGGCGCGGCCGTCTTCGGGGTCGTCGACAAGGTCATCGAGACGGGCCAGGACCCGCGTCGCTTCACCGAGGACCTGCTCCGCCGGCTGCGCGATCTGGTGATCGTCTCCGCGGTCCCCGGCGCGACGGCGTCCGGCCTCATCGACGTCACCGCCGACGCCGGCGAGCGGCTCGAGGCGCAGGCACGCCGCTTCGGCGCGGCCGAGCTCTCCCGTGCCGCCGACCTCGTGGCCACCGGCCTCACCGAGATGCGCGGCGCCACCGCGCCGCGGCTCCTGCTCGAGCTCATCTGCGCCCGGGTCCTGCTCCCCGGCGCCGGGGGACCGGACGGCCTGGCCGCCCGGGTCGACCGGATCGAGCGCCGGCTCGCCGTCGGTGGCGAGATCTCCGCGCCTCCCGCCGCGGCTCCGGCCCCGCCCGCCCAGGACCGGCCCGAGGGCGTCACCCCGGTGGTCGACCGAGCGCCCGCCCCGCCCGCACCCGCGCCCCCTCCCGCGGCAGAGCCCGCCGCGGCACCTGCCGGCGAACCGCCCCAGCGGGCCCCGCTCGGACCCGGTTCACCAGCAGTCGGTGAGCCGGTCGGTGAGCGCGAGCC
>NZ_JASGDD010000247.1:0-2957 GCF_047607365.1 Nocardioides sp.
GCGACCCACACGCCGAGCTCGCCGAGCCGGCCGAGAGCGCCCGGCGGGGTGGCGAGCGCGGCCAGACGCTCGGCGGCCAGGGCTCGGACGGTCTCAGAAGGGGCGGCGAGAGGCATGTCGGCCAGACTATCGGCCGCTGGACCGGCCGGTTCGTGCGCCACATGCGCCCGACACGCCGGCGGCATCGGCGCGTCGTCCCCAGGTCACGCACGAACGGGCCGCCACCCCGACAGGCGCACGGCAGCCGCCGCCTCCACCGGCCAGACCCACCGGCCAGACCCACCGGCCAGAATGGGGTGTGTGACGACACTGTTGGTGACCGGCGGGGTGCGCTCGGGGAAGTCCAGGCATGCGGAGTCGCTGCTCGCGACGACACCCGAGGTGACCTACGTCGCGGCCGGTCCCGCCCCCGAGGCCGAAGCCGATCCCGACTGGACCGCTCGGGTCGCCGCGCATCGGGCTCGGCGGCCCGTCTCGTGGGGGTGTGTCGAGTCGACCGACCTCGCCGGTGCGCTGGCGGAAGCTCGAGGGTCGGTGCTGATCGACTGCCTCGGGAGCTGGCTCCCCGGCCTCCTCGACCAGCACGAGCTCTGGGAGGCCCCGGTCGCCGAGGTGACCGAGCTCGTCGAGCGCCAGGTCGCCGAGACCGTCGCCGCCCTCGGCGCCCACCAGGCAGGCATCCCCGGGGCCGACGTCGTGATCGTCACCAATGAGGTCGGGATGGGGATCGTGCCGGCGTACCGCTCCGGCAGGCTCTTCCGCGACCTGCTCGGCACGGTCAACCAGCAGGTCGCGGCCGCGTGCGACGAGGTGCATCTCGTCGTCGCCGGCCGCGTGCTGGTCCTCTGACCCGATGGCGTGGACGGGGCACACGGTCCTCGCCGTGCCGGTGCCCGAGCTGGAGGCGTGGGTGCGGGAGCGGACGGCGTTCTACGACGCGAGCTTCGTGTCGGCGGACCCGGACTTCGTCCACGCGCACGTCACGATCCTCGGGCCGTGGATCGCGGCGCCGGCGGCCGCCGACCTGGCGGCGGTGGCGGAGATCGCCCGGTCCTCGGCGCCCTTCGCCTTCGGGCTGGCGGAGATCGAGGAGTTCCCCGACGGGCTGCTGCACCTGCGCCCGGACCCGGCCGGCCCGTTCGGCGAGCTGACGGCGCGCCTGACCGAGGCGTTCCCGGGGCATCCGCCCTACGGCGGGGCTTTCGGCGACGTCGTACCGCACCTGACGCTGGACCGCCGCTCGGCCGCCGTGACGCCGGCGTGGCTGCGGGCCTCGCTCGGCGAGGTGCTGCCGGCGACCTGCCGAGCCGCGCGGATCGACCTGCAGTGGTGGGGCAATCACGCCTGCCGGCGGCTGGCGACCTGGCCGCTCGGCTCCTGAACCACCCCGGTGATCGTCGCGCGGCGGGCGGCGCGGCGCAGCGTCGTCATCACCGCGCCGCCGAGCAGCAGGATCGCGACGGCTGTGGTGATCGCGCGCATCAGGTCGTAGCTCGTCGTCGAGGTCACCAGCGTGTAGCGCAGGAAGACGCCGAGGTTGGCGCCGACACTCGCCGAGGGGTCGAACGCCAGCATCTCGTGGTGCCCGGCGATCGCCACGCCGGCGAGCATCGGCCAGCCCTGGAGGTTGAGCAGCAGGCCGTAGAGGAACGAGACCGCGATGCCGTACGCCGTCAGCAGCATGATCTCGGCCCGGCCGGTGGCCCGCGGGAGGAGTCCGGCGCCGAGGCCGATCCAGGCCGAGCAGAGCATCTGGTAGGGCAGCCACGGGCCGACGCCCGCGGTGAGCAGGGCGCTCGCGAAGAGGCCGGTGCAGCCGAGCAGGAAGCCGAAGGCCGGGCCGTAGACCCGGCCCCCGAGGATGATGAGGAAGAAGACGAACTCGACCCCGGCGGTGCCGGCGGACAGGCCGCGCAGGACCGCGTCGACGGCGCTGAGGACGCCGAGGATCGCCAGCGCGCGGGCGTCGAGGCCGTCCTCGCTCATCTCCGCCACGACGACGAGGACGACGATCGGGAGCAGCAGGAGGAAGACCCACGGCGGCTGGACGAGGTGGTCGTCGGTGCGGTGGACGAGCAGCGGCCAGACGAGCGTGATGAGCCCGAAGACGCTGGCGATCGCGATCGTCACCGCGCTGCGGGCGGAGAGGCGGATCACGGCTGCGTCTCCGGGGCATCCAGCGCCCGGCGTACGTCGTCCACGGTGAGCCACGGCGCGCCGAGCACCTTCGTGACCTGCGGCGCGAAGGCCGGGCTCTCGGTGAGCACCTCGCGAGCGGGCCCGTCGCTGATGATCTCGCCGTCGGCGAGGACCATCGCCCGGTCGGCGACGTGGGCGGCGAACTCGACGTCGTGGGTCGCGACGAGGACGGAGCGGCCGTCGCTCGCGAGGTCGTGGAGGATCGCGGCGAGCGCGCTCTTGGCGGCGTAGTCGAGACCGCGGGTCGGCTCGTCGAGGAGCAGCATCGGCGGGTCGCCCGCCAGCACCAGCGCCAGCGCGAGGGCGAGCCGCTGTCCCTCGGACAGGTCGCGCGGGTGGGTGTCGTCGGGGATGCCGGGCACCAGCCGGTCGAGGATCGCACGCGTCCGCGGCCCGCCGTCGGCGCACTCCTCGGCGACCGTCTCCAGGTAGAGCAGGTCGCTCGCCGTCTGCGGCAGCAGTCCCACCAGACCCCGCCGCTGCTCCGGCTTGAGCCCGGCCGGGTCCTGGCCGGCGACCTCGACGCGCCCGGCGATCCGCGACTGCGATCCCTGAAGCGCCCAGAGCAGCGTCGACTTCCCCGCCCCGTTCCGCCCCATCAGGACCGTGATCCCACCCGCCCCGAGCGCCAGATCGACTCCCCTCACGACCTCGCTGCCGCCCCTGGCCACGCGCAGTCCCGTGACGCGGGCCGGCGGGCCGCTCGACGCCGCGGCACCGGCTCCGCTGCGAGCGGGAGCGTCCGAGGTGGCGGGGCC
>NZ_JASGDD010000248.1:0-47571 GCF_047607365.1 Nocardioides sp.
GTGGCGAGCGTCCGAGCCGCGGCTCGCGCGGCGCCCGCACCGAGGCCCCGGCCGCCGAGGCTCCGCTGGAGGCCCCGGTCGCCGCCGAGGCCACCGTCGTCGAGACCCAGGAGGGCTGACACCATGCTGATGCCCCGTCGGCTCAAGCACCGCAAGCAGCACCACCCCGACCGCAGTGGCGCGGCCAAGGGCGGCACCTCGCTCGCGTTCGGTGACTACGGCATCCAGGCCCTCGAGCCCGCCTACGTCACCAACCGTCAGATCGAGTCCGCTCGTATCGCCATGACGCGTCACATCAAGCGTGGCGGCAAGGTCTGGATCAACATCTTCCCGGACCGCCCGCTCACCAAGAAGCCGGCCGAGACCCGCATGGGCTCCGGCAAGGGCTCCCCCGAGTGGTGGGTCGCCAACGTCAAGCCCGGCCGTGTCCTGTTCGAGCTCTCCGGCGTGCCGGAGGACGTGGCCCGCGAGGCGATGCGCCGCGCGATCCACAAGCTCCCCCTGAAGGCCCGCTTCATCACGCGAGAGGGTGGTGAGTTCTGATGGCAGACCAGATCACCGCGATCGAGCTCGACGAGCTCAACGACGTCGACCTGGAGACCAAGCTCCGTGAGTCCAAGGAGGAGCTGTTCAACCTCCGCTTCCAGGCGGCCACCGGCCAGCTGGAGAGTCACGGTCGTCTCCGCACGGTCAAGAAGGACATCGCCCGCATCTACACGGTCGTCCGCGAGCGTGAGCTCGGGATCCGTACGGCGCCGGGCGCCGAGAGCAAGGAGGCCTGACCGCGATGAGCGAGCAGACTGAGAACACCGCCGAGGAGCGCAACAGCCGCAAGGTGCGCGAGGGCCTCGTCGTCAGCGACAAGATGCAGAAGACCATCGTGGTCGAGGTCGAGGACCGCGTGAAGCACGCGCTCTACGGCAAGGTCCTGCGCCGCACGAGCAAGCTCAAGGCTCACGACGAGGAGAACACCGCCGGGATCGGCGACCGCGTGCTGGTCATGGAGACCCGCCCGCTGTCGGCCACCAAGCGCTGGCGCCTCGTCGAGATCCTCGAGAAGGCGAAGTAAGCACCGCCGTTTTGGCGAAACATGCGAGCGCCGGGGACACTTGATCGTTCCCGGCACTCGTTCGTGAGACACAAAAACCACTGAGTTCGGCAAGGCTCCCGCGCCCTGGATGCGCGTGAGAACCGGCTCGACAAGGAGATTCAATGATTCAGCAGGAGTCGCGACTCAAGGTCGCCGACAACACGGGTGCCAAGGAGATCCTCTGCATCCGCGTTCTCGGTGGCTCTGGTCGTCGCTACGCCGGCATCGGCGACGTCATCGTCGCCACTGTCAAGGACGCGATCCCGGGCGGCAACGTCAAGAAGGGTGACGTCGTCAAGGCCGTCGTCGTGCGCACCGTCAAGGAGCGTCGTCGTCCCGACGGCTCCTACATCCGGTTCGACGAGAACGCCGCCGTCATCCTCAAGAACGACGGCGAGCCCCGCGGCACCCGCATCTTCGGCCCGGTGGGTCGCGAGCTGCGCGAGAAGAAGTTCATGAAGATCATCTCGCTCGCCCCGGAGGTGCTGTGATGAGCAAGTCCTTCAACATCAAGACCGGTGACGAGGTCAAGGTCATCGCGGGCAAGGACAAGGGTGCGACCGGCAAGGTCATCCGCGTCCTGCGCGACGAGGACCGCCTGGTCGTCGAGGGCGTCAACATCATCAAGCGCCACCTCAAGGCCGGCCAGAACGCCGCGGGTCAGCAGACCCCCGGTGGCATCGTCGCCGCCGAGGCGCCGATCCACGTCTCGAACGTGCAGCTCCTCGAGGACGGCAAGCCGGTCCGCATCGGCTTCCGCCGCGACGCCGTCACCAAGCGCCGCCCCGACGGCTCGACCTACTCCGCCGAGCGCAGTGTCCGCATCTCGCGCGCGAGCGGCAAGGAGATCTGATCATGACCACCGCATCCACTGAAAGCGTCGCCACCCAGCCGCGCCTCAAGGCGCGCTACCGCAGCGAGATCGCGCCGGCCCTGCAGGAGCAGTTCGGCATCGCGAACGTCATGCAGATCCCCGGTCTCACCAAGATCGTGGTCAACATGGGCGTCGGCGAGGCCGCTCGCGACTCCAAGCTGATCGAGGGCGCCATCAAGGACCTCACCGCGATCACCGGCCAGAAGCCGCTCGTCAATAAGGCCCGCAAGTCCATCGCGCAGTTCAAGCTCCGCGAGGGCATGCCGATCGGCGCCCACGTCACCCTCCGCGGTGACCGCATGTGGGAGTTCCTCGACCGCCTGCTGTCGCTCGCGCTGCCCCGGATCAGGGACTTCCGCGGTCTCAACGGCAAGCAGTTCGACGGCAACGGCAACTACACCTTCGGTCTCACCGAGCAGGTCATGTTCCACGAGATCGACCAGGACAAGATCGACCGCCCGCGCGGTATGGACATCACGCTGGTGACCACGGCCACCAACGACGAGCAGGGTCGTGCGCTCCTCAAGGCGCTCGGCTTCCCCTTCAAGGAGAACTGACATGGCGAAGACCGCGCTCAAGGTCAAGGCCGCGCGCAAGCCGAAGTACGCCGTCCGCGCCTACACCCGCTGCCAGCGGTGTGGCCGCCCGAAGGCCGTCTTCCGGAAGTTCGGCCTGTGCCGTATCTGCCTGCGTGAGATGGCCCACCGTGGCGAGCTCCCCGGCGTGACCAAGTCCAGCTGGTGACCCGCACCACCAACTAGTCAAAGCAGGTCGCCCGTCCAGCGAGGCGTGCGAAACCACTTCGAGAAAGTACACACAAACATGACGATGACTGACCCGATCGCAGACATGCTCACGCGTCTGCGCAACGCCAACCAGGCGTACCACGACTCGGTGTCGATGCCGCACAGCAAGATCAAGCAGGGCGTCGCCGAGATCCTCAAGCAGGAGGGCTACATCGCCTCGTTCGAGGTGAAGGACCCCTCCGAGGGTGAGGTCGGCAAGACCCTCACGCTCACGCTCAAGTACGGCCGCAACCGGGAGCGCTCGCTCGCCGGCGTACGCCGCATCAGCAAGCCCGGCCTGCGCGTCTACGCCAAGCACACCGGCCTCCCCAAGGTGCTCGGCGGTCTCGGCGTCGCGATCATCTCGACCAGCCAGGGTCTGCTCACCGACCGCCAGGCCAACCAGAAGGGCGTGGGCGGCGAAGTCCTCGCCTACGTCTGGTAACGGGTTAGGAGAAGAGAACATGTCGCGTATTGGCAAGCTCCCCGTTCCGGTCCCGGGCGGCGTGGACGTGCAGATCGACGGCCAGACCGTGACCGTCAAGGGCCCCAAGGGCACCCTGACCCACGTCGTGGCCGAGCCCATCACGGTCGAGCGCAACGACGAGGGCGGCAGCGCCGTTCTCGACGTCAAGCGTCCCGACGACGAGCGCCTCTCGAAGGCCCTTCACGGTCTCTCGCGCACCCTGATCAACAACATGGTGATCGGCGTGACCGAGGGCTACGAGAAGAAGCTCGAGATCGTCGGCGTCGGCTACCGCGTCCTGCCCAAGGGCCCGACGCAGCTCGAGTTCCAGCTCGGCTACAGCCACCCGATCATCTTCGACGCCCCCGAGGGCATCACCTTCACCACCGACGGCCCGACCAAGCTCGGCGTCGTCGGCATCGACAAGCAGCAGGTGGGCGAGGTCGCGGCCAACATCCGCAAGCTGCGCAAGCCCGAGCCCTACAAGGGCAAGGGTGTTCGCTACGCCGGCGAGAACGTCCGCCGCAAGGTCGGAAAGGCTGGTAAGTGACGATGGCCATCTCGCTGTCCAACAACAAGCACACCGCCGGTCGGGTCAAGTCGCGCCTCAAGCGCCAGGTCCGTGGCCGCAAGAGGATCAACGGCACCGCCGAGCGTCCGCGCCTGGTCGTCACCCGATCGGCCAAGCACATCACGGCCCAGGTCGTCGACGATCTCGTCGGCAAGACCCTGGCGTCCGCGTCGACCCTCGAGGCCGACCTGCGCGCGAACGAGGGCGACAAGACCGCGAAGGCCAAGGTCGTCGGTCAGCTCGTCGCCGAGCGGGCGAAGGCTGCCGGCATCGACGGCGTTGTCTTCGACCGCGCGGGCAACAAGTACACCGGTCGCGTTGCGGCCCTGGCTGATGGCGCCCGCGAGGGCGGCCTGCAGTTCTGACGAGCGACGAGAGACAGAGGATTATCTGATGAGCGCAACCGCTCCCCAGCGCGACGGCCAGCGTGGCCAGCGCGACGGTCGCGGCCGTGGTCGCGACGATCGTCGCGGCGGCCAGGCCGAGAAGAGCCAGTACATCGAGCGCGTCGTCGCGATCAACCGTGTCGCCAAGGTCGTGAAGGGTGGTCGTCGCTTCAGCTTCACCGCCCTCGTGATCGTCGGCGACGGCGAGGGTCTGGTCGGCGTGGGCTACGGCAAGGCCAAGGAGGTGCCCGCGGCGATCGCCAAGGGCGTCGAGGAGGCGAAGAAGCACTTCTTCCGCGTCCCGCGCATCGGCGGCACCATCCCTCACCCGGTCCAGGGTGAGAAGGCCGCCGGCGTCGTCCTGCTCCGCCCGGCCGCTCCCGGTACCGGTGTCATCGCCGGTGGCCCGGTGCGCGCCGTGCTCGAGTGCGCCGGCATCCACGACGTGCTGAGCAAGTCGCTCGGCTCGTCCAACCAGATCAACATCGTCCACGCGACGGTCGAGGCGCTCAAGCTGCTCGAGCAGCCGGAGGCGGTCGCCTCGCGCCGCGGCCTGCCCGTCGAGCAGGTCGTCCCGGCCGCGCTCCTCAAGGCCAAGGAGGAGGCTGCCGCTGAGGCCGCCGCCGCCCCGGCCGCCGAGGAGGTCTCCGCCTGATGGCTCAGCTCAAGGTTCGCCAGAACAAGGGCCTCGTCGGCCTCAAGCAGAACCAGCGCGACACGCTTCGCAGCCTGGGTCTGAAGCGCATCGGCGACGTGGTCGTCAAGGAGGACCGCCCGGAGATCCGTGGCATGGTCAACACCGTCCGTCACCTCGTGACGGTCGAGGAGGTCGACTGACATGACTGCACCGCTCAAGCTGCACCACCTGCGTCCCGCGCCCGGAGCCAAGACCGCCAAGACCCGCGTGGGTCGTGGTGAGGGCTCCAAGGGCAAGACCGCGGGCCGTGGCACCAAGGGCACCAAGGCCCGCTACCAGGTTCCCGTCGCCTTCGAGGGTGGCCAGATGCCGATCCACATGCGTCTGCCCAAGCTCAAGGGCTTCAAGAACCCCTTCAAGGTGACCTTCCAGGTCGTCAACCTCGACAAGATCAACGAGGCCTTCCCCGAGGGCGGCGACGTCACCGTGGCCGATCTCGTGGCCAAGGGCCTGGTCCGCAAGAACGAGCCCGTCAAGGTGCTCGGCAGCGGCGAGATCTCGGTCAAGGTCGCCCTGACCGTCGACGCCGCCTCGTCCTCCGCCAAGGAGAAGATCGAGGCCGCCGGCGGCACGGTCACCATCGCCTGAGGGAAATAGCCTCATCGTCAGACGCGGTCAGGGCCCGTTCGGCGACCGGCAGTCGCCGGTCGCCGCACGGGACACCCTGACCGCGTTTGACTGTTCCCACCCCTGTTAGGCTGCCCCGGGCCCACGACTGCCGCGCGTGGCGGGGCCCTGCTTTGCCGATTGTCGAGAAGAGGACCCTCACGTGCTTGGCGCGTTCGCGAACGCCTTCCGGACTCCGGATCTGCGTCGCAAGTTGCTGTTCGTCCTGGTGATCATCGTGATCTTCCGGGCGGGCTCCCAGCTCCCTGCCCCCGGTGTCAACGTGGGCAACGTCGAGGACTGCATCAACCTCACCAAGGAGGGGTCGGGCGCCGGCCTCTACAACCTGGTCAACCTCTTCTCCGGTGGCGCGCTGCTCCAGCTGACGGTCTTCGCGCTCGGGATCATGCCCTACATCACCGCGAGCATCATCCTGCAGCTGCTCGTCGTCGTGATCCCGCGGCTCGAGCGCCTCAAGAACGAGGGCCAGTCGGGCCAGACCAAGATCACGCAGTACACCCGCTACCTCACGCTCGGCCTCGCGCTGCTCCAGGCGACCGGCATCGTCGCCCTCGCCCGCTCGGGCAACCTGCTCACCTGCGACAAGGACCTGCTCTACAGCAACAGCACGAGCACCTTCCTCGTCATGGTCGTCACCATGACCGCCGGCACGGCCGTCATCATGTGGCTCGGAGAGCTCATCACCGAGCGCGGCGTCGGCAACGGCATGTCGATCCTCATCTTCACCCAGGTCATCGCGACCTTCCCGTCGACGATGTGGGCGGTGAAGCAGGAGCACGGCTGGTACACGTTCGCCGGCGTACTCGCCATCGGGCTCGCGCTCGTCGCCGCCGTCATCTTCATCGAGCAGGCCCAGCGCCGGATCCCGGTGCAGTACGCGCGCCGCATGGTCGGCAGCAAGATGTTCGGCGGCTCCTCGACCTACATCCCGCTCAAGGTCAACCAGGCGGGCGTCATCCCCGTCATCTTCGCCTCCTCCCTGCTCTACCTCCCCGCCATGGCGGCGCAGTTCAACCAGAACAGCGACGCCAAGTGGGTCGACTGGATCAACACCTACTTCGTCAAGGGCGATCACCCCCTCTACATGGCGGCGTTCTTCCTGCTCATCGTCTTCTTCACCTACTTCTACGTCTCCATCACCTTCAACCCGAAGGAAGTGGCGGACAACATGAAGAAGTACGGCGGCTTCATTCCCGGTATCCGCGCGGGCAAGCCGACCGAGGACTACCTGTCCTATGTCCTGTCCCGCATCACGCTGCCGGGCTCGCTCTACCTCGGTCTCATCGCGCTGATCCCGCTGATCGCGCTCGCGCTGATCAACGCCAACAGCAACTTCCCGTTCGGCGGCACCTCGATCCTCATCATGGTGGGCGTCGCGCTGGACACGGTGAAGCAGATCGAGAGCCAGCTGCAGCAGCGCAACTACGAAGGATTCCTGCGTTGAGGCTGATCATCATGGGCCCCCCCGGAGCGGGCAAGGGCACCCAGGCGAGGTTCATCGCCGAGCACTTCGGGATCCCGGCGATCTCGACCGGCGACATCTTCCGCGCCAACGTCTCCGCCGGCACCCCGCTCGGGGTCGAGGCGAAGCGCTACATGGACGCGGGGGAGTACGTCCCGGACGACGTCACCAACCGCATGGTGCGCAACCGGATCGACGAGCCCGACGCCGTCGGCGGCTTCCTCCTCGACGGCTACCCGCGCACGCTGGCGCAGGTCGAGGAGCTCGACGGGATGATCAAGTTCACCGGTCACCAGCTCGACGCCGTGCTCAGCCTCGTGGTCGACAAGGACGAGGTCGTCGCGCGACTCCTCCAGCGGGCCCAGATCGAGGGCCGCGCGGACGACACCGAGGACGTCATCCGTCGCCGGCAGGAGGTCTACCTCGAGCAGACCGAGCCGCTCCTCGAGGTCTACAAGGGCCGCGGCATCCTCGTCGAGGTCGACGGCCTCGGTGAGGTCACCGAGGTGACGCAGCGGATCCTCGACGCACTCGGGCCCCTCGACGAGAGCTAGGACCTCCTCGTGTTCGGGCGGCTGCAGGTCAAGACGCCGGAGCAGCTCCGCGCGATGCGGCGTGCCGGCCTGGTCGTCGGCGAGACGCTGGAGGTGCTGCGCGCCGCCGTCCGGCCGGGTGTGACGCCGCGGGAGCTCGACGCGCTCGCGGAGTCGACGATCCGGGCGCAGGGCGCCACGCCGTCCTTCCTCGGCTACCACGGCTTCCCGGCGAGCATCTGCGCGTCGGTCAACGACGCCGTGGTCCACGGCATCCCCGACGACACCCCGCTCGTCGAGGGCGACGTCATCTCCCTCGACTGCGGCGCCATCGTGCCGGACGACGCGGGCCGCGGCTGGCACGGCGACGCCGCGATCAGCCTGCCCGTCGGCGCGGTCGCCGAGGAGGTCACCGAGCTGATGCGGGTGACCGAGGAGTCGATGTGGGCCGGGATCGCCGCCGCCCGGATCGGCGGCCGGGTCTCGGACATCGGCCACGCGGTCGAGTCCTTCGTCCGCGCTCAGCCGGGTGGCGCGCGCTACGGCATCCTCGAGGACTACTTCGGCCACGGGATCGGCACCGAGATGCACATGGACCCCGACGTGCCCAACTACGGACGTCCCGGCCGCGGCCCGCGGCTCCAGCGCGGGATCGCGCTCTGCTGCGAGCCGATGGTCACGCTCGGCACCAAGCAGACCCACGAGCTCGACGACGACTGGACGGTCAAGACCGACGACGGCTCCTGGGCCGCGCACTTCGAGCACACTTTCGCCCTGACCGAGGACGGCGTCTGGGTGCTGACCGCCCTCGACGGCGGCCGCTCCCGCCTCGCCGTCTCGTACGGCGGCGAGGACTGACCATGCGCGCGCCGGTCGTCCGGTTCGCCGTGACCGATGCCGACGCCCGCGCCGCTGCCCACGCGCTCGTGCTCGAGGCGGCGGCCGAGTGGCTGGGCGTCGCGGCGCGCGATCTGGCGCTGACCCACCGTTGTCCCGACTGCGACTCCGACGAGCACGGCGTGCCGCTCGTCGCCGGCCGGCTCGAGGTCCACGTCAGCCTCAGCCACACCCGCGGCTGGATCGCGGCGATGGCGGCGGGCGGGCGCTGCGGGATCGACGTCGAGGAGGTCAGGCCGCTCGGCGACTCCGTGCTCCGGCGCTTCCTCTCCGACGCCGAGCAGGCATGGCTCGCCGCCCAGCCGGATCGGGTCGCCGCCGGCGTACGCGTGTGGGCGAGGAAGGAGGCGCGGTTCAAGGCCGGGCAGGCGACCTCCGTCGTCGAGGCCGACGGGCTCGACACCCGCGGGCTCGAGGAGTGGGCGGGAACATCGGGCGACGGGACGGCGTTCGCCCTAGGTGCGGCTGTCCGTCCTTGATCTCGTCCCGGTGCGCTCCGACCAGACCTCTGCCGACGCGGTCGCGGCGTCGATCCGGCTGGCGAGGCTGGCCGACGAGCTGGGCTACCACCGCTACTGGCTGGCCGAGCACCACAACATGCCCGCCGTCGCGGCGACCAACCCGCCGGTCCTGATCGGCCTCGTCGCCGGCGCCACGGAGCGGATCCGGGTCGGCTCCGGCGGGATGATGCTGCCCAACCACGCCCCGCTCGTCGTCGCCGAGCAGTTCGCGCTGCTCGAGGCGGCCTTCCCGGGCCGGATCGACCTCGGCGTCGGGCGCGCCCCCGGGACCGACCCCGTCACGGCGTGGGCCCTGCGCCACGGCGGCCCCGCCGACGCCGACGACACGGTCAACCGCTTCCCGGAGATCCTCGACGACCTCGAGGCGATGATGGCGCCGGAGGGCGCCTCGGTCGCGGTCGCCGGCCGTCGCCACGAGCTGCGTGCGACCCCCGCCGCCGGCTCGGCTCCCGAGCTGTGGCTCCTCGGCTCCAGCCAGTACGCCGCCGCGCTGGCCGCCCAGAAGGGCCTGCCGTACGTCTTCGCCCACCACTTCGCGGGGCAGGGCACGGCCGAGGCGCTCGACCTCTACCGCCGCACCTACGTGCCGAGCCCCGACCACCCGGAGCCGCGGACCTTCCTCACCGTCAACGCGGCCGTCGCGGAGACGGCCGACGAGGCCGAGCGGCTCGCCCTGCCGCAGCTCCTGACGATGCTCCGGCTGCGGACCGGGGCGCCCCTCACGGCGCAGCAGCTCGTCGACGACGCGCTCGCGACGCCGATCGCCGAGGGCCAGGCGGGGCTGCTCGACGCGATGCGCCGGAGCTGGATCATCGACGACGCCTCCGGCGCCGCGAAGAGGGTGGAGGCACTGGCCGCGGAGTTCGGCGTGGACGAGGTCATGATCAACCCCGTCGGCGGCGCGTACGCCGGCTCCGACGCCCGCACCGCACCCGGTCGCGAGCTCGCGCTGAGCCTCCTGGCGCACCACCGCGTGGATTAGGGGATCGTCCCAGGCCGGTCCTAGACTGGCGTGTCGGCCCAACGTGGGTCTGTGCTGCCATGCCTTGCGGCTAGCCGCGCTCCGCTCGTCGGTGCGTGGGGATCCGGTGTGGTGGCCGGGCTTCACGAGGTCCACCTCGCCCTTCGGGCGGGGAGGTTCCCGGGCCGATGCAGGAAACGGTAGATCAGCAACCGAGCAGTTAGTGAGGACATGCCGAAGAAAGAAGGCGTGATCGAGATCGAGGGCACCGTCGTGGAGGCCCTTCCCAACGCGATGTTCCGAGTGGAGCTGAGCAACGGGCACAAGGTTCTCGCCCATATCAGCGGCAAGATGCGCCAGCACTACATCCGGATCCTCCCCGAGGACCGCGTGGTGGTGGAGCTGTCTCCCTACGACCTGACCCGCGGTCGCATCGTCTACCGGTACAAGTGAGATCGCTTGCGATCTCGCTCATCAGTACAGAGCCGCGAGAGAAAGAAGGTAGGCCGATATGAAGGTCAACCCGAGCGTCAAGCCGATCTGTGACAAGTGCAAGGTGATCCGTCGCCACGGCCGCGTCATGGTGATCTGCGAGAACCCGCGCCACAAGCAGCGCCAGGGCTGAGCCCGCAGCACAACTGAATACCCAGCATCGAGCTGCTAGCCGTCCGCTCATCACGACGACGGCGAAGCACCTCCGGTTCAGAGGCCGGAGCCCGGGCGCCACCCGAGACGCAGCTCGAACGACACCTCTGACGTAGCACTAAGGAATCCACATGGCACGCCTCGTTGGTGTGGATCTCCCGCGCGAGAAGCGCGTGGAGATCGCTCTCACCTACATCTACGGCATCGGCCGTACCACCTCCCAGCAGCTCTTGGCCGCGACGGGCGTCAACCCCGACACCCGCGTCCACGCCCTGTCGGAGGACGAGCTCGTCGCGCTGGCGAAGGAGATCGAGTCCCGCAACCTGACGATCGAGGGTGACCTCCGTCGCGAGGTCCAGGGCGACATCCGCCGCAAGATCGAGATCGGCTCCTACCAGGGCCGCCGCCACCGCATGGGCCTCCCGGTCCGCGGTCAGCGCACCAAGACCAACGCTCGCACCCGCAAGGGCCCGAAGCGCACCGTTGCCGGAAAGAAGAAGGCCAAGTAATGCCCCCCAAGAGTCGTCAGGCTGCGGCGAAGACCAAGATCCGCCGCAAGGAGAAGAAGAACGTCGCCCAGGGCGAGGCCCACATCAAGAGCACGTTCAACAACACCATCGTCACGATCACGGACCCCACCGGTGCCGTGATCTCGTGGGCCAGCGCCGGCACCGTCGGCTTCAAGGGCTCGCGCAAGTCCACCCCCTTCGCCGCTCAGATGGCCGCCGAGGCCGCTGGTCGTCGTGCGATGGAGCACGGCATGAAGAAGATCGACGTCTTCGTGAAGGGCCCGGGCTCGGGCCGCGAGACGGCGATCCGCTCCCTGGGTGCGATCGGCCTCGAGGTCGGCACCATCCAGGACGTCACGCCCACGCCGCACAACGGCTGCCGCCCGCCCAAGCGCCGCCGCGTTTGATCCCACTGAGACGAAAGAGAGACTGAAGAGATGGCCCGTTACACCGGCCCCATGACCCGCAAGTCCCGCCGTCTCGGCGTGGACCTCGTCGGTGGCGACGCTGCGTTCGAGAAGCGTCCCTACCCTCCCGGCCAGCACGGCCGTGCCCGCATCAAGGAGAGCGAGTACCGCTCGCAGCTCCAGGAGAAGCAGAAGGCCCGCTTCACCTACGGCGTTCTGGAGAAGCAGTTCGCCAACTACTACGCCGAGGCGCACCGCCGTGCCGGCAAGACCGGTGACAACCTGCTCCAGCTGCTCGAGGGCCGCCTGGACAACGTCGTCTACCGCGCCGGCTTCGCCCGGACCCGCCGTCACGCCCGCCAGCTGGTCAACCACGGCCACTTCCTGGTGAACGGCAAGAAGGTCAACATCCCGTCCTACCAGGTCTCCGCGCACGACGTCATCGACGTCCGCGAGAAGAGCTGGGGCATGACCCCGTTCATCGTGGCTCGCGAGACCCACGGCGAGCGCGTCGTGCCGGCGTGGCTCGAGGCCTTCCCGAACCGCATGCGCGTCCTCGTGCACCAGCTCCCGACCCGGGCCCAGATCGACATCCCGGTCCAGGAGCAGCTCATCGTCGAGTACTACTCGAAGCTCTGATCCACGCAGCATCCCGTCGGCGCCCCGCTCAGGTGGGGCGCCGACGGACCCACTTCCGCGCGGAGCGCGGAAGAGTCGGTACGTCGTCGCCACGTTAGTTAGTTCGGGCCTGTCAAATAGCGGGTAGGTCCGGGAAGGAATCCAGAAGTGCTTATCGCACAGCGTCCCACCCTGTCGGAAGAGACCGTCGACGAGTTCCGCTCGCGGTTCGTCATCGAGCCCCTCGAGCCGGGCTTCGGCTACACCCTGGGCAACAGCCTCCGTCGTACGCTCCTCTCCTCGATCCCCGGTGCCTCGGTCACGAGCATCAAGATCGACAGCGTCCTCCACGAGTTCTCGACCATCGAGGGCGTCAAGGAGGATGTCACCGAGATCATCCTCAACCTCAAGGGCCTCGTCGTCTCCTCCGAGCACGACGAGCCGGTCACCATGTACCTCCGCAAGTCGGGCGCCGGCGACGTCACCGCCGCCGACATCGCGCCGCCGGCCGGTGTCGAGGTGCACAACCCCGACCTCAAGATCGCGACCCTGTCGGACAAGGGCAAGATCGAGCTGGAGCTGGTCGTCGAGCGTGGCCGTGGCTACGTCTCCGCCGTCCAGAACAAGGGCGCCGACAACGAGATCGGCCGGATCCCGGTCGACTCGATCTACAGCCCCGTGCTCAAGGTCAGCTACAAGGTCGAGGCGACCCGTGTCGAGCAGCGCACCGACTTCGACAAGCTCGTCATCGACGTCGAGACCAAGCAGTCGATCGCGCCGCGTGACGCGCTCGCCTCCGCCGGCAAGACGCTCGTCGAGCTCTTCGGCCTCGCCCGCGAGCTCAACGTCGAGGCCGAGGGCATCGACATCGGGCCGAGCCCGGTCGACGAGCAGCTCGCCGCCGACCTGGCCCTGCCGGTCGAGGACCTCAACCTCACCGTCCGGTCCTACAACTGCCTCAAGCGCGAGGGCATCCACACCGTGGGTGAGCTCATCGGCCGCTCGGAGCAGGACCTCCTCGACATCCGCAACTTCGGCGCCAAGTCGATCGACGAGGTCAAGCTGAAGCTGCACGAGATGGGCCTGTCGCTCAAGGACAGCGCTCCCGGCTTCGACCCGACCGCCGCCCTCGCCGCCTACGGCGACGATGACGATGACGCCTTCGTCGAGGACGAGCAGTACTGACCGACGCGGCGCCGGCACGCACCTCGCTGCGTTGTCGGCCCTCGACGGCCCGCTTCGCTCGACGGCCGCCTTCGGGCCTCCGCCTTGCGATGCACGCACCGGCGCCACGTCGGTGTCGCAGCACAGAAGACTGACACCATCTACTCCGGTACCTGACACGGCCGGGGAGAATTGAGAGAGCAATGCCTACTCCCAAGAAGGGCGCCCGCCTCGGCGGCTCGCCCGCGCACCAGAAGCTGATCCTCTCGAACCTCGCCACGGCGCTGTTCGAGCACGGTCGCATCACGACGACCGAGGCCAAGGCCCGCACCCTGCGCCCGCTCGCCGAGAAGCTGATCACCAAGGCGAAGAAGGGCGACATCCACAACCGCCGCGAGGTCCTCAAGACCATCCGCGACAAGTCCGTCGTGCACGTCCTCTTCACCGAGATCGCGCCGACGTTCGCCGAGCGTCCCGGCGGCTACACCCGGATCACCAAGATCGGTCCGCGCAAGGGCGACAACGCCCCCATGGCGGTCATCGAGCTGGTGACCGAGGCCTACGCCCCGAAGCCCGCCGCCACCAAGGCCAGCACGGAGAAGAAGGCCGAGACGCCTGCCGCTCCGGTGGCCGAGGAGACTCCGGCCGAGTCCGTCGAGGAGGCGGCCGAGGCCGCCGACGACGCCGCTGAGCTCGAGGCCGTCGACGGCGCCGAGGCTGCGGCGCTCGCCGACGAGGCCGTCGTGATCGCCGAGGAGTCCGAGGACGCCGAGGGCGACAAGGAGGCCTGAGCCTCCGCGCACCCCGCGTCAGGCGCCCGTCACCGATCGGTGACGGGCGCCGTTCGCGTCTCCGGCCCGCCCGGGACGGTCCGGCCCTCGTCGAGCGGTGCCGTGGCCGAAACGTCCCTGTCGATCTGGGAAACTGGGCCGGTGCGGATCCGGATCGACTTCGCCTACGACGGCACCGACTTCCACGGGTGGGCTCTCCAGCCGGGGCTGCGTACCGTGCAGGGGGAGCTTCAGGCGGCGCTCGCCCGGGCGCTCCGGGTCGAGGAGGCCTGGGTCACCGTCGCCGGGCGCACCGACACCGGTGTCCACGCGCGCGGCCAGGTCTGCCACCTCGACGTCGACCCCGAGGTCCTGGTGGCGTCCGCCGGGCGCTCGCCGGAGTCGCCGGTCGACGCGCTCACCCGGCGGCTCAACGGAATCCTGCCCGCGGACGTCCGGGTGCGCCGGAGCAGCGAGGCGCCGGCGTACTTCGACGCGAGGTTCTCGGCGATCTGGCGGCGCTACCAGTACCGCGTCGCCGACGCGACGGCGTGCTACGACCCGCTGCGGCGCCACGAGGTGCTGCACTGGCAGCGCCCGCTCGACCTCGACGTGATGAACGCGGCCGCGGCCGACCTGACCGGGCTGCGTGACTTCACCACGTTCTGCAAGGCGCGCGAGGGCTCGACCGCGATCCGCGACCTGCGCGAGCTGCGGTGGGAGCGCGAGCCGGACGGCACGGCGACGGCGACCGTGGTCGCCGATGCCTTCTGCCACTCCATGGTCCGCAGTCTGGTCGGATGCCTGATCGCGATCGGCGAGGGCAGGCGGTCCCTGAGCTGGGCCAAGGAGCAGCTCGCCGCGCAGGCGCGGTCGAGCGCGATCCATCTCGCGTCGCCGCGAGGTCTGACGCTCGAGGAGGTCGGCTACCCGCCCGACGCCGAGCTCGAGGCGCGGCTGCTGGTGACGAGGAACCGGAGGCAGGCCGATGAGCTCGACTGAGCGGCCCGAGGACACGGCGGCGGAGGAGCACTACTTCACCGCCGACCCGTCCGTTCCGTTCGAGCGGATCCCGGTGCTCGCCGAGGTGTGGGGTGAGTCGCTGTCGCTCGTCAGCGGCTCGGGCGTCTTCGCCAAGGGACGGCTCGACATCGGGACGTCGGTGCTCTTCAAGGAGGCCGAGCCGCCGTCGCTCGCCGCCGGCGCGAGGGTGCTCGACGTGGGCTGCGGCTACGGCGCGATCGGGCTGGCCATCGCGCGCCTGCTGCCCGACGTCGAGGTGGTCGGGGTGGACGTCAACGAGCGGGCGCTGCTGCTGGCCACTGAGAACGCCCACGCTCTCGGGCTCGCGAACTATCGAGCCGTGCTCCCGGACGCGGCCGCGGCGGCGGGGGAGTGGGACGAGATCTGGTCCAACCCGCCGATCCGGATCGGCAAGCCGGCGCTGCACGAGCTGCTGCTCCGGTGGCTCCCGCGCCTGACTCCGGAGGGGCGCGCCGTCATGGTCGTGGGGAAGAACCTCGGCGCCGACTCCCTCCAGCGCTGGCTCGGGGAGCAGGGCCTCCCGACGACCCGGATCGGCTCCGCGAAAGGCTTCCGGGTGCTCGAGGTCCGGCGCGCGCAGGGTTGAGAGACCGCTGACGTCGCGATGATGCCGACCCATATGAGGGTGGCGGCCGCGTGGTCCCCGTGACCACGACGCCGCCCCGCCGGAGGGCGTCCAGGACGCCGATGGTCGGACCGCGCCGCAGATGGCTCGCCGGCCGGAACAACCGGACCGAGCCTGATCGACCGTCTCGGACACCGATCCGGCGACGGTGGAGTCCACCGGGACAGCAGGCATAGCATCCGGTCATGGAGGTCGGGCAGACCCTGGGGGCTCTCGTCGGTCGCTCGTACGTCGCGTGGCTTGGCGCCGTCGCCGCCGCGCTCTGGTCGATCACGGCGTGGTCGGCCATGTCGGAGCGGGCGAGTGGGGGAGACGATACGACGCTTGCGAACGACCTCCTCGGAGTCGTCGTCGCCGTCGCGGTGCTGTTCGCGGTCGGATTCGTCGCGCACATCGCGTGTCGTCTCGGCCCGCTGGCTCCCCTCGTCGCGATGGGCATCGTCTCGGCGGTGGAGGCACCGGCTCTCTACGTCGAGCCGATGCAGGGTGCTGCCTTCGTCGTCATCCCTCTCGCCCCGTTCCTCGCTGTGAGCCTGACGCGGGTCGTCGGTCGGCGTGGGCGGCTGGTGCTCGGTGTGGTCGCCGTGCTCTGCTGCCTGCCGCTCGCCTTCACGCTGACCGGTATGGCAGCCGAGCTTGGAGCGTAGGTCGGAGACGGACGGAAAGGGCTGGCAGCTCAGCCGGAGCGGTCGACCTTGAGGGCCCTGCGGATCCAGGTCAGCGCGCCGCGGCCGGACACCGCCGACGTCACGGAGCCGCCGCCGGAGAGCATGCCGGCCGCGGCGCCCGTCACCGCCGTGGCACAGCTGGAGCACACCGGCTCGCCCATGATGTTCGTGCGGGTCGCCTTGCGTCGACGACACCGCCTGCAGGTCGGTCCGCCCAGTGCCATGCGAAGAGCATGCTCGCCACTCGGCGCCGGCGGCAAGCAAGAACCCCACCGAGGTGGTGTTCTTGCTGTCGTATGTGCCGGTGGGCGTGCCCGATCCCCACCTGGGTGGTGTCCGTGCAGGGCCGCCGCTGTGGACCCCCGTTCGGATCCCACGGGGGCGTGGTCCGAGCGCTCAGACGGTGACCGGGGCGGCGTGGAGGCGGACGGGGAGGCGGTCGAGCCCGTAGACGATCGAGAGGTTGCGGAAGCCGAGCTCGTCGAGGTCGTCGGTCGCCATCGCGAGGTCCGGGAAGCGGCGGGCGAGGCCGGTGAGGGCGGCGCGCAACTCCATCCGGGCGAGCTCGGCGCCGACGCAGCGGTGCATGCCGTGGCCGAAGGCGAAGTGCATGGTCTCGGCGTTGCGCAGGTCGAACCGCTCGGGATGGGGCATCACCCGCGGGTCGCGGTTGGCGCCGGCGAGCGACACGATGACGACGTCGCCCTTGCTGACGGTGTGGCCGAAGAGCTCGTGGGTCTCGCGGGCGAAGCGGGGGAACGCGATCTGCACGGGGCAGAGATAGCGCAGCAGCTCGCTCACGATCGCGTCGACGTCGGCGGGCGTGCCCTCCCGCAGGAGCCGGTAGGCCTCGGGGTTCTGGATGAGCACGTACGCGCCCATCGACAGCATCGCCGCGGACGTCTCGTAGCCGCCGAGGAAGACGCCGTCGGCGAGGCCGCCGAGCTCGACGTCGTCGAACTCGTCGCCATGGGTGCGGATGATCTCGCCGATCATCCCGTCGCCGGGCTCCGCGCGCTGGGCGCGGACGGTGTCGATGAGGAAGGTGCGGGTCTCGGTCGCGGCGCCGAAGACGCCCTGCCCGCCGTCGCTGATGTCGAAGCGCGCGATGCCGAGGTCGTGGAACTCGTCGCGGACCTCCTCGGGCATGCCGAGCAGGTCGCAGATGACGCGGAACGGGATCTGGAAGCCGAAGCGGTCGACCAGGTCGACGGTGCCGTCGCCCGCGGCCGCGACGGCCTCCATGTCGTCGAGCGAGGACTCGACGATGCTCCCGATGCCCTCCTCGAGCCGGCGCAGCCGGCGCATCGTGAACTCCGGCGTCAGCACCCCGCGCAGCCGGCTGTGGTCCGGCGGGTCGGTGAAGCCCAGCCCGCCGACGCCCTCGGCGCTGTCGTGCCTGCGGTTGCCGAGGAGGTGCCGGATGTCGTTGGAGTACGACGTCTTGTCGGCCAGCACGACCTTGGACTCCTCATGGCCGGAGACGAGCCAGATCTTGATGCCGAGGATGTCGCCGATGCGGTGGACCGGGTCGATCGCCCGCTGCTCGGCGAGCTGGGGGACCGGGTCGACCGCGTCGCGCCGCAGCGGGTAGGTCAGGTGCTCCGGCACCTTCCGCAGCGTGGTGATGTCGGGGAAGCCCGTGGAGGACTTCCGCATCGCCCAGCGGAGGGCGAGCCGGCGTACGGCCGCGGTCAGGCCGAGCGGCAGTCCAGAGTCGACACGCATGAGCCTAGTGTGACCGATCGGGCGCCGAAACCCGCTCAGGGCCCACCCTGCGGCCGGGATTCGGCCGGTGCTCGGCCCGGGTGTCACCATGGTCCGGTGGGTGCGCTGGAGATCGTCGGCTGGGTCGGGAGCGGCGTGCTGGTGCTCTCGTTGCTCCAGACGCAGGTCCTCCGGTTCCGGCTGGTGAACACGGTCGGGACGCTGGTCCTGTTCGGGTATCAGCTGGCCCTCCACATCTGGCCGATGGTGGCGCTCAACGGCCTGCTCGCCGTCATCAACCTCGTGTTCGTGGCGCGGCTCCTCCGCGACCGGCACCGGACGGACGCCTTCGAGGTGCTGCGGGTCGACGGCGAGGACCCCTATCTGCAGCGGATCATGACGGTCCAGGCGCGCGAGATCGCGTCGTTCGCTCCGGGCGTCGACGCGGCTGCGGCACGCTCGGCCGACCACGCCTTCGTGATCCTCAAGGGCACCGAGATCGTCGGCGTGGTCCTCATCCGCGCCGACGGCGACATCGCGCGCGTCGTCCTCGACTACGTCGTGCCGCGCTACCGCGACCTGACGCCCGGCGAGTTCCTCTGGCAGCGCAGCGACTTCCTCCGCGATCTCGGCTTCAACCACGTGATGACCCCGCGTGGCGTGGACTACTACCGCCGGCTCGGCTTCCGCCCGAACGGCCGCGAGTTCGTCCTCGCCCTCTGAGAACGTGGTGGGAGGGCCCCGACCTACTGCGCGACGGCCAGGGCGTTCCCACCACGTTCCGAGCCCGGACCGGGGATCGACGGCGGGGCGATCAGCTCGCCGGCCGCACCGCCACCAGGCCGGTGATGGTGCCCTGGAGGAGGGTGCCGTCCGGGAGGATGGTGCCGACCATCTGGAGGGTGTCGGACTGCGGGCCGATCCCGAGCGAGGTCGACGACAGCACCTCGCCGGTGGCCGGGGAGATCCGGTCCAGGCTCCAGGTCAGCCCGCTCGTGCCCCGCTCCACGGTGTAGATAACCCCCTCGGCGCGCGACAGCCGCGGCACCGCCGCCGAGGAGATGCGGTTCTTCCACGCCGAGGTGCACGTCGTCTCGGTCGTGGACGTCGTATGGGGGCCGTAGAGGGAGCGCAGGTGGGCGATCCGCTTCCTCAGCACGCGGATGCGGTGGCGTGGCGCATGGACGCGCCGTGCGTGCGCCAGGGCGCGCTGGAGGCGGAGCCGCTTGCGGTGGTTGAGCCTCGTCTCCCTGACGTACGTCGTCCTCGTGGTCGTCCGCTCGTGGAGGTCGAAGCGCTGGAACCCGCCGACGAAGTCCGCCGACTCCGGATCGGCCGTGCCGGCGTCGGCCGTCGCCTGCGAGGGGTAGGGGTAGCCGTAGGTGCTGGCGAGGTAGATGGAGGAGCCGAAGGCGAGCGGGGAGTTCTCGGTGCCGGAGTTGTCGGCGTCGAAGGCCGGCAGCGAGCAGACCTGGCGGCCAGTGTCGGCGCGGTAGACGAGGAGGTTCTCCTGCGGCCGGGCGTTGTCGGTGATGACGACGTAGTCGCCGCCGGTGTGCGGGCCGAAGAACGTCGGCGTCGACCCGCTGCCCCACGACAGCTGGCCCGGCTTGCGCGCCGAGCCCCGGTCGTAGGCCTGCCGCCAGACCATCCTCACGGCGTCGCCGCTGCGGCGGAGGAGATACGTCGCATGGTCGGTCGTCACCGCGACGCCGGTGGGGGACGTGGCGATCGAGTTGGCGACCGTCTCGTCGCCGGCGCCCAGCGTGGCGTAGTGCACCGTGTCGTCGAGCGCGACGAACCCGGCCCGGCCGGCTCCGGTGGCGAACCAGACGGTGCCGTCGTACCCGGGCGCGACGCTGGTGATGGCGTCGCCGTCGGGAAGCGCGACGGGGACGGTGCGGGAGGTCTCGATCCGCCAGGTGCCGAGGTCGTCCCGGGTGTGGCCGAGCCAGAGGATCGCGCCGGTGCCGTCGGCGGTGACGAGACGGTCCTCGTGGTCGACGTAGGCGTAGACCCCGCCGAGCAGCGAGCCCGACGTGAGGTGCTCGCGGGCGACGGGGAGGAGCGTCGCCGGGTCGATCAGGTAGAGGCTCGGGGTCTGGTCGGCGTACTCGGTGCACAGTGCCTGGATCAGGCCGTCGGCGCCGGCCAGGATCGTGGGGCAGACCGCGGGCAGGGTGATCGCGCGGCCCGCTCGGGCGTCCGCTCCGGGGCCGGCGTAGGGCGTGGTGTCGGACGCGGCGGAGTCACCGTGCATCGAGGAGGTGCCGTCGGGCCCGGTCCACGGGTTCGGCGCGGGCGTCTCTCCGGCCGTGGCGGTCGTCGTGGTCAGGATGAGGACGGCCGCGACCGCGGCGAGAACGCGCAACACGCATTCTCAACGAAGTCGCTCGACAAAGGTGATGTTCCGCCGCCGATGAGTGAGGCCCGGCAGCCCGATGCACGGGATGGGTGGGCTGCCGGGCCTCACACCTCTTTCACCAAGGAGAGGGACAGTTGGCTCTGGGGCTAGCTCTTCGTCGAGCTGGCGTCGGAGTCGAGGGTCAGCGTGACCGTCGCCTCCTTGTCGTCGCGGGTGTAGGTGAGGGTGACCTTGTCCCCGGGGCGGTAGGCGCGGACGGTCGCGACGAGGGAGTCGCTGCCGAAGATCTGGGTGTCGTCCACCTTCGTGATCACGTCGTCCTTCTTCAGGCCGGCCTTCTCGGCGGCCGAGCCCGAGGAGACCTCGCCGATCTGCGCGCCGGGGCTGCTGAAGGGGGAGACCTCCTGGCCGCTCTCGCCGGAGCCGTCGCCGCTGGAGCCGCCCGAGCCTCCCTCGGGGAACTGGTTCTGGCCGAACGGGTCGAACCCGCCGCCGTTGCCGCCACTGCCGCCGTTGCCGTCCTGGTCGCCGTTCCCCTGGCTGTTGCTGGAGGTGCAGCCGCTCGTGCTGACGTCGCAGACGGTGATGCCCAGGCGCGCGTGGGTCGGCGTCTCGCCCTTGACGATCTGCTCGATGATCGGCTTGACCTCGTCGATCGGGATGGCGAAGCCGAGGCCGATCGAGCCGGACTCGTCGCTGGTCGAGCTGCTGCTCGAGGCGGTCTGGATCGAGGCGTTGATGCCGACGACCTGGCCGTCCATGTTGACCAGGGCGCCGCCGGAGTTGCCGGGGTTGATGGCGGCGTCGGTCTGGATGGCGGGGTAGACGGTGGCGTTGCCGGACTCGTCGGTGCCGACGTTGACGGCCCGGTTGAGCGCGCTGACGATGCCGGACGTCACCGTGGAGTCGAGGCCGAAGGGCGACCCGATCGCGACCACGGACTGACCGACGGCCAGGGCGTTGGAGGAGCCGATCGTGGCCGGCTTGAGGCCGGTCTTGTCCACCTTGACCACCGCGATGTCGGTGAGCGAGTCGGTGCCGACGATGGTGGCGTCGGCGGAGCTGCCGTCGTTGAAGTCGACGCGGATCTTGCCGCTGGTGCCCGCGACCTCGACCACGTGGTTGTTGGTGAGGATCTCGCCGTCGGCGGTGAGGATGATGCCCGAGCCCGAGCCGGACTCGCTCGACCCGGCGACCTCGATCTTCACCACGCTCGGCAGCACGTTCTGGGCGACCTCCTGGACGCTGCCCGAGGGGGCGACGGTGGTGGAGCCCTTCGTGGAGGTCGTGGCGCCGGAGAAGAGACCGCCGGCGTCGTCGTCGTGGGTGCGGTTGAAGAGCGCGGCGCCGCCGTACCCCGCTCCGCCTCCGACGACGAGGGCCGCTGCGGTGACGCCGGCGGCGACGCCGACGCGCCGCTTGCGGCGGGGCTTGCGAGTCGGGCCGGCCGGCGGCGGTCCGGACGGTCCCGGGTAGCTCAGGGGGACGGTCGGGTCGTTCTCGCTCACGTCCCTCACCTTGCCCCCCGATCCTGGGAGGATGCTGAAAGGCACCTGCTGTTTACCTTGATTCGGCATGCTGTGGCGGGTGCCTGACGCGACCGATCCGCTGCTGCGCTCCGCCCTCGCCCCGCCACCGCGGACGCTGGTCGACATCTTCCGCGAGACCGCCGCGCAGGCGCCCGACGAGCCGGCGCTCGACGCCGGCACCGGCGTGCTCACCTACGCCGAGCTCGAGGAGGCCGCCGACGGGCTGGCGGCCGAGCTCGCCGCGCTGGGCATCGGCGCCGGCGACAAGGTGGGCGTGCGGATCAACTCGGGGACCCTCGACCTCTACGTCGCGATCCTCGGCACGCTCGTGGCCGGCGCCGCCTACGTCCCGGTCGACGCCGACGACCCGGACGAGCGGGCGCGGCTGGTCTTCGGGGAGGCGCGGGTCGCGGCCGTCATCGGCAACGAGCTGGCCATCGACGTACGTGGGGGTGGGTCCGGGGCGCGGCCCGGCGACGCCGCGGTGGAGGAGTGGGCGCCGTCGCCGGAGGACGACGCCTGGGTCATCTTCACCTCCGGGTCGACGGGCACGCCGAAGGGCGTCGCGGTCACGCACTGGAACGCCGCCGCGTTCGTCGACGCCGAGGCCCGGATGTTCCTGCAGGAGGCGCCGATCGGCGTCGGCGACCGGGTGATGGCGGGGCTCAGCGTCGCCTTCGACGCCAGCTGCGAGGAGATCTGGCTGGCGTGGCGGTACGGCGCCTGCCTGGTCCCGGCGCCGCGCGCGCTGGTCCGGAGCGGCGTCGACGTCGGCCCCTGGCTGGTCGCCAACCGGATCACGATCGTCTCGACCGTCCCCACGCTGGCCGCGCTGTGGCCGCCGTCGTCGCTCGACGCCGTGCGCCTGCTGATCACCGGCGGCGAGGCGATGCCGCCCGAGCTGGCGCTGCGACTCCAGGCACCGGATCGCGAGGTCTGGAACACCTACGGCCCCACCGAGGCCACGGTCGTCGCCTGCGGCGCTCTCGTCACTCGCCAGGAGATCGAGCAGGGTCTGCCGGTGCGGATCGGGCTGCCGCTCGACGGCTGGGATCTCGCCGTCGTCGACCCCGCGACCGGCGAGCCGGTCGGGGTGGGGGAGCAGGGCGAGCTGATCATCGGCGGCGTCGGCCTGGCCCGCTACCTCGACCCGGAGAAGGACGCGGAGAAGTACGCGCCGATGCCGGCGCTCGGCTGGGACCGCGCCTATCGGTCCGGTGACCTCGTCGTCAACGACCCGGCCGGGCTGCTCTTCGGCGGCCGGGCCGACGACCAGGTGAAGCTCGGCGGCCGGCGGATCGAGCTGGGCGAGGTCGACAACGCGCTCCTTCACCTGCCCGGTGTGCTGGGTGCGGCCGCCGCCGTCCGGCGTACGGCGGCGGGGAACCAGCTGCTCGTCGGCTATGTCGCCGTCGACGACTCCTTCGACCAGTCGGCGGCGATCGCCCGGCTCCGCGAGGAGCTGCCCGCCGCGCTGGTGCCGCGGCTCGCGGTGGTCGCCGACATCCCGACCCGCACCAGCGGCAAGGTCGACCGGGAGGCGCTGCCGTGGCCGCTCCCGCGGGCCGGCGGGGACTCGGGCCTCGAGGGCACACAGGCCTGGCTGGCCGAGCTGTGGCTGGAGCTCCTCGCGGCGGAGGTGACCTCGCCCGACGACGACTTCTTCGACCTCGGCGGCAGCTCGCTGGCGGCGGCCCAGCTGGTGGGGCGGCTGCGGGAGCGGTTCCCCGAGGTGGCGCTCGGCGACGTCTACGAGCAGCCGACCATCGGCGCGCTGGCCGCGTATCTCGACCAGCTCGACGGCCTCGAGGGCTCCGCGCTGGACCGGGAGGTGCCCGCCGTGCCGCGCAAGACCCGCCTCGCCCAGGTCGCCGCGACGATCGGGCTGCGCTGTCTCGCCGCGCCGCGGTGGCTCACGTGGCTGGCGCTGGCCTCCGCGGTCGCGCACCGTCTCTGGACGGACGTGGACGAGTACGACTACTCGCCCACCGCAGCGCCGCGCGGCTACGTGGACTACCTGCCGGGGGTGTTGTCGCCGTGGCCGACGCTGCCCTGGCCGGTGCTGGTGGCGGCGATCCTCGTCTTCCTCACCCCGCCCGGCCGGATGCTGCTGGCGGCAGGAGCGGCCCGCCTGATCCTGCGCGGCGTCGACCCCGGCGACTATCCGCGCGGCGGCAAGGTCCACCTGCGGCTGTGGATCGCCCAGCACGCGGTCGACGAGCTCGGCGCGACCAGCCTCTCGGGCGCCTGGCTGATGACGTGGTACGCCCGGCTCCTGGGCTGCTCGGTCGGTCGCGACGTCGACCTGCACTCTCTGCCGCCGGTCACCGGCTTCCTGACGCTGGGGAAGGGCTGCTCGATCGAGCCCGAGGTCGACCTGTCGGGCACCTGGATCGACGGCAACGTCGTCCACATCGGGCGGATCAGGGTCGGCGACGGCGCGCGGGTTGGCGCTCGCTCGATGCTCACGCCGGGCGCGCGGGTGGGCGACGGCGCCGAGATCCAGGCCGGCTCGGCGGTATTCGGGAAGGTGCCCGCCGGCGAGTTCTGGTCCGGTGCGCCGGCCACGCGCGGCGCCGACCACGCCCGCGGCCCCTGGCGCGACCGGGTCCACCGGAGCTCCGCCTGGCTCGGCGTCTACGCCGCCACGGCCGTCGGGATCGCGATCCTCCCCGCGCTGGCGGTGCTCGCCGGAGCCGCGGCGGTCATCGGCCTTGCGGGCCGCCCGCTGACGCTCCCGGACACGTGGCGGCTGCTGTGGTGGGCGCCGGTCGGCGTGCTCGTCGGCTATCTCGTGCTCGCGGCGACGATCCTGGCCGTCGTACGGCTCGCGAGCCTGGCCCTCGCGCCGGGCGTGCACCCGGTCCGCAGCGCGGCCGGGGTCGGCGTGTGGGCGACGATGCGGGTGCTGGACGAGGCCCGCACCTGGCTCTTCCCGCTCTACGCGTCCAGCCTGACGCCGGTGTGGCTGCGGCTGCTCGGCGCACGGATCGGGCGCGACGTCGAGGCGTCCACCGTCCTCATGATCCCGAGCCTGACCCAGGTCAACGACCTCGCGTTCCTGGCCGACGACACGCTCATCGGCGGCTACGAGCTCGGCGGCGGCTGGGTTCGGATCGAGCGGGTGAAGATCGGCAAGCGCGCCTTCGTCGGCAACTCCGGCATGGCCGCGCCCGGCCGCAAGGTCCCGAAGGCCTCGCTGGTCGCGGTGCTCTCGGCCGCCCCGAACCGCAAGCGGGTCGCCAAGGGGGAGAGCTACGTCGGCTCGCCGCCGGCCCCGCTCCGGCGTACGGCCGAGTCCCAGGACACCGACCGCACCTACGAGCCACCAGCCCGCCTCCGGGTCGCCCGCGGCCTCATCGAGCTGTGCCGGCTGGTGCCGGTCAGCCTCGGCATCGTCCTCCATGGCGTCGTCGCCCTGACGCTCCTGGAGCTGTGGTCGCGCACCGACGTCGTCGTCGCGCTCGTCGCGACCGGGCCGCTGCTGTGGCTCGCGGGCTTCGCCGGCGCGACCCTCGCCGTCGCGGCCAAGTGGCTCCTCGTCGGCCGGCTGCGGCCCGGCGGCCACCCCCTCTGGTCGAGCTTCGTGTGGCGCAACGAGCTCGCCGACACCTTCGTCGAGGTGATCGCGGCGCCGTGGTTCGCCAACCACGTCACCGGCTCGCCGCTCATCTCGGCGTGGTTCCGCGCCCTGGGCGCCCACGTCGGCACCGGCGTGTGGATCGACTCCTACTGGCTCCCCGAGACCGACCTCGTGCATCTCGGGGACGGCGCGACCGTCAATGCGGGCACGGTCGTGCAGACCCATCTCTTCCACGACCGGCTGCTCGCACTGGACACCGTGACCCTGAAGCGCGGCGCCACCCTGGGGCCGAATAGTGTGATCCTCCCGGCGGCCACGCTGGGACGGCACGCGACGGTCGGGCCGGTGTCGCTGGTGATGAGGGGTGAGTCGGTGCCGGACAAGACCGCCTGGATCGGCAACCCGATCGGGCCCTGGGTCCAGTGATCGTGGGCCACCGCTGATGCCGCTGCCGACCGCCGACCCCTACCTGCCGGGTCATGGCGACCGGTCGTGGCACGCGCTCCGCTACGACCTGAGCCTCGAGTACGCCGTCGAGGAGAACCGGCTGCGCGGCGAGGCCCGGATCACCGGCGTCGCCCTCGAGGACACCCCCCGGATCGTCGCCGACCTCGCCGGGCTCGCGGTGCAGAAGCTCACCCTCGACGGCAAGCAGCCGAAGTGGACCCACCGCGCCGACCGGGTCGTGGTCACCCCCCGGTCCCCGCTGCGCGAGGGCCAGGAGTTCACCCTCGTCGTGAAGTACGCCGGCCACCCCCGTCCCACGATCGCGCCCCATCACGGCGACGCCGGCTGGGAGGAGCTGAGCGACGGCGTCATCGTCGCCGGCCAGCCGCACGGGGCTCCCACGTGGTTCCCCTGCAACGACCGGATGGACGACAAGGCGTCGTACGCCATCGAGGTCACGACCCAGCCCGGCTACACCGTCGTCGCCAACGGCGAGCTGGTGCGGCGGACGCGGCGGGGGAGCGGCGAGACCTGGGTCTACGAGCAGGAGCAGCCGATGGCGCCCTACCTCGCGACCGTGCAGATCGGCCGCTACGAGCTGACGCCCCTCGACCCCGGGGAGGCAGGCGTGCCGATCACCGTCGCCGCCCCCGCCGACGCCGACTGGAGGGCCGCGTTCGGCGACCAGCCCGCGATCATGGCCGCGTTCGTCCGGCTCTTCGGTCCCTACCCCTTCCCGGCGTACGCCGTCGTCATCACCGGCGACGACCTCGAGATCCCGCTGGAGTCGCAGTCACTGTCGACCTTCGGCCGCGACTTCCTCGATCCCACCTGGCAGCGCAACCGGCTCGTCGCGCACGAGCTGGCCCACCAGTGGTTCGGCAACACCGTCACCGCGGCCACGATGCGCGACATCTGGCTCCACGAGGGCTTCGCCTGCTATGCCGAGTGGCTGTGGTCCGAGGAGTCGGGCCACGAGTCCGCCGATCACTGGGCGCGGCACTACCACCGCCGGCTCGCCGGCGAGCCGCAGGACCTCCTGCTCGGCGACCCCGGTCCGGAGGACATGTTCGACGACCGGGTCTACAAGCGCGGCGCGCTGCTCCTCCACGCCCTGCGTGGCGAGATCGGCGACGACGTGTTCTTCGAGCTCCTCCAGGAGTGGGTACGCCGGCACGCCGGCGGCTCGGTGACGACCGCCGACTTCATCACCCTGGCCATCGAGCTCTCGAGCGAGAACGTGTCCGACCTGTTCGAGGCCTGGCTCGTCCGCCCCAAGCTCCCTGCACTCGACTGAGCAGTAGAGGTCGGTCGAGCAGGCGGGCCGGAACGACGGTGGCCGCACAGGGCAGCGTCGCCGTCCGCGCCTCGTCGCGCTAGGGCATGGCTCTTTACTCGGGCGGCGCCTCCGCGGCGCCGCATCCCGGCCGGCTTCGTTGGAGGCGCTCGGCGCAGCACGCTGCGCTCTCGCGCCTCCGCCTCGCCGGACCGGGCGCGGACACCACGGAATGCGCTTCGCCCGAGTAAGGAGACATGCCCTAGGAGCGCGGGCCGCGCCGCCAGATCGCGAGCCGGGTGCGGAAGTCCGGGAAGCGGTCCTGGAAGCTGGCGTGCTCGGGCCCGAGGTGGATCAGCCCGAACTCCTCGCCGAGGATGCCCGACATGTCGTCGGTCTCATAGCTGTGCGGAGGGCCGGCGCCGTCGTGGCGACCGATGGGGAAGACGCCGCTGGCCACCAGCCCGCCCGGTGCCACGACCGCACGAGCGAACTCTCCGACGGCCGGTCGGAGGTCGAGGTCCAGTGCGCAGAAGAAGGTGTGGTCCCACAGCAGATCGACCGGGCCGCCCGTGCGCGCCAGGGCGAGCGTGGGATCGAGCGCGTCGCCGAGCACGACGTCCACCATCGGTTGGAGCGCGCGAGCGTCGGCTACGGCGAGCGGCGACTCGTCGACAGCGGTGACCGACCAGCCGGCCCGAGCGAGCGCCCCGGCGTCGTACGCCCGGCCACAGCCGGGGACGAGTGCCCGCCCCGGCGTGCCGAGCAGGCCGCCCTCGAGCGCGTCGACCAGCAGGGGGACGGCACCGCCGAGGTCCCACGGTGTGTCGCCGACGGCGTAGCGCTCGTCCCAGTTCACGCCGGGCAGACTACGGCCGGACCCGGCTCAGGCCCAGCGCTCCGAGGCGGGAGTGAAGGTGAGGCCGCGCTCGCCGGTGTAGATCTGCTTCGGGCGGGCGATCTTCTGATCCTTGTCCTGGGTCAGCTCCAGCCACTGCGCCAGCCAGCCCGGCGTACGCCCGATGGCGAAGAGGACGGTGAAGAACTCCGGCGGGAACTCCAGCGCCTCGTAGATCAGGCCGGAGTAGAAGTCGACGTTCGGGTAGAGCTTGCGCTTGACGAAGTACTCGTCCTCGAGCGCGATCTTCTCCAGCTCGAGCGCGATGTCCAGGAGCGGACTGGTGCCGGTCACCTCGAAGACGTCCTCGGCGGCCTTCTTGATCAGCTTGGCGCGGGGGTCGTAGCTCTTGTAGACGCGGTGGCCGAACCCCATGAGGCGCTCGTTGCCGTTCTTGACGCCCTCGATGAACGCGGGGATCTCCGAGGCGTTGCCGATCCGCTTGAGCATCCGCAGGACGGCCTCGTTGGCGCCGCCGTGGAGGGGGCCGAAGAGGGCCGCCACCCCCGCGCTGACCGCGGAGTAGGGGTCGACCTGCGTCGAGCCGACGGAGCGCACGGCGTTGGTCGAGGCGTTCTGCTCGTGGTCGGCGTGCAGGATGAGCAGCGTGTCGAGCGCCTTCACCAGGCGCTCGTCGGGCTGGTACTTCACCTCGGTCATCTTGAAGAGCATCGAGAGGAAGTTGGCGGTGTAGGAGAGGTCGTTGTCCGGGTAGACGTAGGGCTTGCCCTGCGCGTGCCGGAAGGACCAGGCGCCCAGCGTCGGCATCTTGGCGATCATGCGGATGATCTGGATGGCGCGGTTGTCGGCGTCGGAGATGTTGCGCGACTCCGGGTAGAACGTGGACAGGGCCCCCACCGACGCCATCAGCATCCCCATCGGATGCGCGTCGTAGCGGAAGCCCTGCATGAAGTCCTTGACGTTCTCGTGGACGAACGTGTGGTACGTGATGTTGTGCACCCACGTGTCGTACTGCTCCTTCGTGGGCAGCTCGCCGTGGATGAGGAGGTAGGCGACCTCCAGGAAGCTGGAGCTCGCCGCCAGCTGCTCGATCGGATAGCCGCGATACTCGAGGATTCCCTTGTCGCCATCGATGTAGGTGATGGACGAGCGGCAGGAGGCGGTGTTGACGAAGCCGGGGTCGTAGACCGCGAGGCCGGGCTGGTCCTCCCCGGCCTTGATCTTGCCGATGTCGGCGGCGCGGATGGTGCCGTCGACGATCGGGACCTCGTACTCAGTCCCCGTGCGGTTGTCGCGGACGGTCAGAGATTCAGTCACGGCTCACACGGTAGCCCTCGCGGTTTTGACCGTGTCAGTCGACCCCGCGTAATCTCTGTCAGTCGCACCTGTTGCCGCTCCCCACCGCTCGTCGGCGGGGGGCAGACCGGTAGCCAACCCGGCTGTGTTCGTCAGCAGCGTGCGACGTGAGCACCACCCCTTCATCCCAACGAACAAAGCGAGGCACCCGTGGGCACCTATGCTCCGAAGCCCGGCGACATCGAGCGCGCCTGGCACGTGATCGACGCGACCGACATCCGGCTCGGCCGCCTGTCCGTGCAGGTGGCGAACCTGCTGCGCGGCAAGCACAAGGCGATCTACGCCCCCAACGCCGACACCGGTGACTTCGTCATCGTCGTCAACGCCGACAAGGTCTCCCTGTCCGGCACCAAGCGCACCACCAAGCTGGCCTACCGTCACTCGGGCTACCCGGGTGGTCTGACCGCGACCCCGATCGGCGAGATCCTCGACAAGGACGCTCGCAAGGCGATCGAGAAGGCCGTGTGGGGCATGCTGCCGAAGAACAAGCTCGGCCGCCAGATGATCAAGAAGCTGAAGGTCTACTCGGGCCCGACGCACCCCCACGCCGCTCAGAAGGCCCAGCCCTTCGAGATCACGCAGATCGCCCAGTGACGGAGAACAAGGACATGACTGAGAACTTCGACGCGTCCGCCGACCTGGCCGACGACACCTACGAGACCGACGAGCAGGGCCTGGCCTACACCAGCGAGTCCGCCGCCTCCGTCGACACCCCCTCCCGCCCGGCCACCATCGCGCCCGGTGCGGCCACCGGCCGCCGCAAGGAGGCCGTCGCCCGCGTCCGCATCGTCCCCGGCTCCGGCAACTGGACGATCAACGGCCGCACGTTCGAGGACTACTTCCCCAACGCCCTGCACCGCCAGGTCGCCGCTGAGCCCTTCGCGGCGCTCGGCCTCGAGGGTCGCTTCGACGTGATCGCCCGCATCCACGGCGGCGGCATCGCCGGCCAGGCCGGCGCCCTGCGCCTCGGCGTGGCCCGCTCGCTCAACGGCGTGGACGTCGAGGGCTACCGCCCGACGCTCAAGAAGGCCGGTCTCCTGACCCGCGACGCTCGCGTCGTGGAGCGCAAGAAGGCCGGACTGAAGAAGGCCCGCAAGGCCTCGCAGTTCTCGAAGCGGTAATCGGCGTCGCAAGCCGGGATGCCTGGCAAGGCGCCGGCGCGAAGGCGACCTTGAAGCGAAGCGGTCGCCGAGCGCCGAGCAACGCAGCCAGGCGCCCGGATCGCGACGCCCCGAAAGGGTCGTAGTGGGTCGGTTATTCGGCACGGACGGGGTCCGGGGCCTGGCAAATGGTGAGGTTCTCACCGCGTCGCTGGCCCTGGACCTCGCTGTTTCAGCGGCCCAGGTGCTCGCCGACGCCGGGCAGTTCGAGGGCCACCGCCCGAAGGCCGTGGTCGGTCGCGACCCACGTGTCTCGGGTCAGTTCCTCGAGGCTGCGGTCTGTGCCGGCCTCGCCTCCGCGGGCGTGGACGTGCTCGACCTCGGCGTCGTGCCGACGCCCGGGATCGCCTACCTCACTGCCTCGCTCGGGGCCGATCTCGGCGTCGTCATCACGGCCTCGCACAACCCGATGCCCGACAACGGCATCAAGTTCCTCGCCCGTGGCGGGGTGAAGCTCGACGACGCGCTGGAGGAGGCCATCGAGGCCCGCCTCGGGCAGCCCTGGACCCACCCGGTCGGCGCTGCGGTCGGCCGGATCGGCTTCTACCACGGCGGCATCGACGACTACGTCGACCACCTCGTCGGGACGCTCGGCGTCCCGGGCTCGCGCCCGCTCGAGGGGCTCGCCGTCGTGCTCGACTGCGCGAACGGGGCCGCCCACGAGTCCGCGCCGCTGGCCTTCGAGCGGGCCGGCGCGACGGTCGTCCCGATCAACCACCACCCCGACGGCCTCAACATCAACGACGGCGTCGGGTCGACGCACATCGACGGGCTGCGCAAGGCCGTGGTCGAGCACGGCGCCGACGCGGGCTTCGCCTTCGACGGCGACGCCGACCGCTGCCTCGCGGTCGACGCGACCGGCGAGCTCGTCGACGGCGACCAGATCATGGGGCTGCTGGCGGTCGCGCTGCGCGACGCCGGCCGGCTCGCCTCGGACACCCTCGTGGCGACCGTGATGAGCAACCTCGGGCTCCATCGGGCGATGCGGGCCGCGGGGATCGTCCTGCGCACCACCGCTGTCGGCGACCGCTATGTGCTCGAGGACATGAAGGCCGGCGGCTACTCCCTCGGCGGCGAGCAGTCGGGCCACGTCATCATGAGCGAGCACGCCACGACCGGCGACGGCACGCTGACCGCGCTGCACCTCGCGCTGCGGATGGCCTCGACCGGCCGGCCGCTGGCCTCGCTCGCCGCGGCGGTGACCCGCTTCCCGCAGGTGCTCGTCAACGTCTCCGGCGTCGACCGCACCCGCTGCGACGACCCCGGCCTCCTCGACGCCGTACGCCATGCGGTCGAGCTGCTCGGCGACGACGGCCGCGTCCTTCTGCGGCCCAGCGGCACCGAGCCGCTCGTCCGCGTCATGGTCGAGGCCCCCACCGAGACCCAGGCCCGCGAGATCGCCGACAGCCTCGCCGGCATCGTCAAGGAGCGCCTCGCCCTCTGAGAAGTGGCCAAACGGGCCAGTTCCGCGCCGGGAACGATCCGTTTGGTCACTTCTCGGCCGGTTCCGCGAGGGCTTGCGCCTCGTCAGGTCGGGCCATCGCTCGGAGGGCAGTCAGAGCTTGCGGACGCGGACGTACTCCACGGAGTGGTCGGCGGCCTTGCGGAGGACGAGGCTGGCGCGGGAGCGGGTGGGCGCGACGTTGTGGGCGAGGTTGGGGCCGTTGATGGTGTCCCAGATCCGCCCGGCCTCGGCGACGGCCTCCTCGTGGGTGAGCAGGGCGTACTTGCGGAAGTAGGAGCCGGGGTCGCGGAAGGCGGTCTCGCGCAGGCGCAGGAAGCGGGTGGCATACCACTCCCGGATGTCCTTGGTGGCGGCGTCGACGTAGATCGAGAAGTCGAAGAAGTCGGAGATCGCGAGCCCCGCCCGGCCGTCGTCGCGGGGGCGCGCTGGCTGGAGCACGTTGAGGCCCTCGATGATGACGATGTCGGGATGCTTCACCACGACCGGCTCGTCCGGCACGACGTCGTACACGAGGTGGGAGTAGGTGGGCGCCAGGACCTCGTCGCGACCGGACTTGATGTCGACCACGAAGCGGAGCAGCGCGCGGCGGTCGTAGGACTCCGGGAAGCCCTTGCGCTGCATCAGGCCGCGGCGCTCGAGCTCGGCGTTGGGGTAGAGGAAGCCGTCGGTCGTCACCAGCGCCACGTGCGGGTGCTCGGGCCAGTGCGCGAGCAGCTGCTGCAGGACGCGTGAGACCGTCGACTTGCCGACCGCGACCGAGCCCGCGACCCCGATGACGAACGGCGTGCGCGGGGGAGTGCGCTGGTGGAGGAACTCCTCCTGGGCCCGGTGGAGGTCGCCGGCGGCGGAGACGCGCAGCGAGAGCAGCCGCGAGAGCGGGAGGTAGACCTGCTCGACCTCGTTCAGGTCGATGTGGTCCGCGAGGCCGCGCAGCCGCTCGAGCTCCGCGGCCGAGAGCGGGATCGGCGTCTCCGGGGCGAGGTCGGCCCAGGCCCTCCGGCTGAGCTCGAGCCAGGGGGAGGACTCACCGTGCTCATGGCCTGGCGCGGTCCCGGCTGAACTCATGGAGGGATCGTAGACTTGGGCGCATGGTCGGGCTCTGCCGGTGGCCTACAAGAGCTGGTGGCCCAGAGGTCTAGACATTTCCCCGGTTTCGGCTCGTGGGGCGGGCGGAACCTCGAGTTGTCTGTATAAGAAGCATGAGCAATCGCTTCTCGCCCCAGAAGGCCGCGCCACGGCGCGCAGGAATCTACGCACGACTCTCTCGATCGTCTCCCGATGAGATGAAACTGGTCGACCAGGTCACCATGTGCCGCGCTCTCGCGGCGTCCCAAGGCTTCGAGGTCGTCGCTGTCTACGAGGACAACGGCATCAGCGCATTCACCGGTCACGACCGTCCCGGTTGGGACACGATGCTGGAGGACGTGCGCGCCGGTCGCCTCGACGTGATCCTGGCGCAGAGCGAGGATCGCTTCGCTAGGCAGGTCATGGACAAGGAGTATCTGCTGCTTGCGTCCGCGGCGGCGGGTGTTACCTGGCTGACCGTCAACGACGGGGCCGTTGATCCTCGTACGGCTGATGGTGAGTTCTTCTCCGTGTTGCGAAGCGGCCTCGCTCGCATGGAAAGTCGCCGAAAGTCGGAGCGGATCAGCCAGCGCAACTTCGTTCGCCGACAGCGTGGCGAGATGCCCAAGGGCACGACGCGACCGTTCGGCTACGGCCAGGTCCGTGGCACCAAGGTCGTGCCTCGTAAGGACCCCGAGACCGACCGGATGGTGATGACGGAAGTCGAGGACTGGGACATCAGCGTCCTTCACCCTGTTGAGGCCCCGTTGATCGGTGCCGCCTATCAGTACGTCCTCCAATCTCAGGACGGGCCGGGCCTCTCCACGATTGCGACGGTGTTCAACCACTTCGGGATCCAGACGGTCACCGGACGGCCGTGGAACGTGACCAACGTCGAGACGGTGTTGAGGCGGCCGCGGAACATCGGCGTCGTCTCCTATCGAGGACGCAATCCTGCGACGGGGACCCGTCCGTCTCTCGGCGACATCGTTCGCGGTCCTGATGGCGAGCCGATCCAGGGCAACTGGGAGTCGCTGGTCGACGTGGGGACGTACGAGGCGGTGATGGCACGTCTCAACGATCCGACTCGCAAGGCCAAGAGGACACGGACGCCGCGCTTCCTGATGTCCTCGCTCTGCCGTTGCTACTGCGGTGCCTGGCTCCGGCCGGCGGGCAGGATGGCGGGGGAGGACGTCTACCGCTGCTGTGTTCACGAGGGCGTTCTGCTGAGGGTCGAGGGCCAGCGGCACGTCTCGATCCGGAGCAAGATCCTTGATGAGATGGCGATCGAGGCTGTGATCGACGCGTTGCTGCTCGGCCCTCGTGGGGCCAGGGCCGGGTCCCCGGCTGGCGACATGGAGCGGCTCCACGTCCGGCTGACGGAGAATCGGAAGGCGCAGGCCAATCTGGTCAGTCTGGTCGAGGAAGCTGACTTCTCCGTGGACGACGTCCGGGCGAAGTCCCTGGAGTTGAAGACGGCCGAGCGAGAAATGATCGAGCAGATCGAGTCGCTGGCCAAGGCAGACGCTCAGGCGGCGTTGCTTGCTGGTCTGACGCTCGACATCACCGACGTTCGACCGATCGATGCACTCGGTCTCAGGTCCGAGGGCGAGCGTGTCAGCTTCGACCGGGCTGCGGCCACTCGTGATCAGATCAAGACGCGGTTCCTCGCGATGCCCCTGCAACACCGACGTTCGCTCGTCCGCGCGCATCTCGACATCACGGTCTATCCGGGGCGCGGCACGGGTCGTGTCGTTCTGCGGCATCGGATCGCCACCAGTCTGAACGAGGACGAGGGGCGGGTGGCGTAGCACCGTGCGACAGGTCATCCAGGTCGATGTCAGAGCCTGCGGGCTTGCGAGTGGGGGGCTCTGCTTGGCAGGCCGTGACAGTCGCCAGGGCGCCCGAGAAAATCCGTGCGAGTGCTTGTCGAAGGATCGGAGTTCGCCGTATTGCTACGCAGTTCATTCGGCCGGGTTGATACCACCACGAGAGAAGGAGTCTCCCCAGTCGACTCCGGTGCTCGGGAGCACCAGGTGAGCGGCCAGCACCACACCGACACGATGAGGTGGCTGCGCGAGGAGCGCGCCGCTGCTTGGATCGGTCGGGCAGTGCGGGTGCTGCGGAAGATCGACTCGGCCGCCTTGCCGTACGTCCAGCCGCCGGGGACCCGGCGCAAGGACCAGAGGCTCTACCGGGCCGGCGACCTCGACGCTTGGCGTGAGGCTCACGGGACATGGCAGGAGGCGGTCGGTGCCGTCGCTCGCGCGACACACACGAAGCTTCGGTGGCACGGTGAGGGCTACTCGAAGAGCCCCCACTACAACCGCTGGCGCAAGATGGTGGCCCGCTGCACGGACCCGAACCACCCGGACTACGAGAACTACGGCGGGCGTGGGATCAAGGTCCACGAGCCGTGGATCTACGATCCGATCGCGTTCTTCCATTATCTGGAATCCCGCGGTCCGATCCCGAAGGGCTACTCGCTCGACCGGAAGGACAACGACGGCGACTACGAGCCGGGCAACCTCCGGTTCGTGGACAAGAAGACGCAGAACCAGAACCGCCGCAGTTGGGCGGACCTCGACTCCTTCGCTCCGTGCTGCTGGTGCATCGACTGCAACCACGACGCCGTGACGTGCCCGATCGAGGCCCTCGATTGGCGGACCTCCCGGCTCGTCCTCGGCACCGAGCACGGCATGCCGTTCGACTGGTTCAAGGCGCGCAAGGACTACGGCCGGACCAGACTCGGCCCCGTCATCGACCTGCCCGGTCCCGAGATCGAGACACGAAACCGGTTTGATGAGATCGCGGGTCAGTACGAGCTGGATCGCTGGCTGCGGGACTTCGCCCACCTGTGAGGAGGGCCGCCGTGAATGGCTCCCGGAAGACCTCGCACGGTCGCCGATCAGGCGGCTGGTGGTTCGGCTGTCTCGGCTGTCTCGGTCTCGACTACGGTCGGAGCGTTGGCCTTCGCCGCCTTCATCTCGCGGCGGATCGCGAGGATCAGCTTCACGATCCCGTAGACGATCAGGCCGGCGATGATCGGGATGGCGACGATGATCGCCAGCAGCGCCAAGAAGGCGTAGACGGAGATCTCGAAGAGACCGAGGCTGGCCTTGCCGGCGTCCTTGGTGACGATCTTCGCTGTTCGATAGCCCATGTCACTCTCCTTGGGTGCGGACTCGGCGGAACACGGCTTCGGCGGACTCATCGGGAGTGCAGGCGACGGCCTCCCACCAGGCGACGTGCGGTGAGGTACGTGATAGCCGGTCGACCAGGGCTTCCCACTCCTCGCCGTCGATCACGGTCTCGGCGTAGCTGCGGTTCGCGTTGGTCTCGGCCTCGTCGTCCGGGTAGTGGCTGGTGGCGTGGCCGTCTCGGTGGACCCATGCGCCAAGCAGCGATCCGTCGGTGTCGAGGTGAAGCAGAGCGTGGTCGTTCAGCACTGATCCGTACCTCGTGGCGAAGGCGGTTCCGCCGTCGGGCTGTCGGCGGGCCACGACCTCGGCGGGCAGTTCGCGGATGGTGACCTTCTCGGTGTCCGCGAAGAGTGACGTGAACTCGCGGAACCGTCGCCAGATCCGCTCGTAGTTTCTCGGTGCGGTGAGGGCGAAGACGACCTCGTCGTAGTCGCCCTCCTTCACCAGCAGATGTGCCAGGGCGAGGTTCCGCATCGGCTGGCTGCGCCCGTCTCGGAGGTAGCACCCTCCGCCGTCGGACCGTGCAGCCGGGGGAGTGACCCTCACATCGGTCAAGAACTCGGCGTATCGACGGTGGCCATAGCCGTGGTTCTGGATCTGAAAGCAGTGCTCGGCGTCCCCGCCGAAGAGACCCGGCTGCTCGCAGATCGTCGGGGACGTGTTCTCGGCGCTGTCGAACGCACTGCACGAGCCAAAGTTCGACTCGCTCAGCTTCACCTCGATCAGGGCAGCGATCCGGCGGCCCTCGGTCGTGGTGCCACGAAGGAGGACGTCCACCTGTGTCCGGTGCGGGCTGCGGGCTGATGCCTCCTGCAACCGGTCCTGCTGGTCCTCGTACTCGAAGAACGGCGGCTCGACCTTCTCGACCTTGTGGCCCAAGTAGACGAAGACGCGGCGCACGCCGTCGTCATCGAGGGGCGCAAACAGGTTGAGTGCGAAGGCCTGTGAACTTCGGACGTGCCGGACGTACCGGTGAGCGTGACCCCGATCCCGGACCTCGGTGAGCGCCGGAAGTGCTTCGGGCAACGCCGCGCTGGCGTCATCGACGTAGAAGAGGCCCCGGCGACTCACGGGTTGCTCCTGAGCAGTCCGTCGGTGATGGATTCCGCCCAGCGGGGTCCGGCGACCGGCTCTGCGATCAGGTCGGTGGAGGTTCGCAGCTTGCGCTTCGGAACCTCGGTCAACGAGAGCGGCTGGGCAGTGGGGTCGGCGGTGACGTGGACCTTCACCCTGACGTCGCCCGCGAGAGCCTCGATCTGGCCCACGAGGTAGCCGTTGAACGCCTTCTCCTTCTCGCTCGACCCGAGCACGAGATGGATCGGCGCGACGCTGTGGGACTCGACGTCCTCCGGCGTCGGAAGGGCATGGCCTGCGGCGTGCAGTCGCTCACGGATCGCGGCGTCGTTCGCCTTCACCCACACGGCGTAGTCCAAGGCCTGGAGAACGACCTTCGGGTCGTGGCCGATTTTCGTTTCGATGACGTGAAGTCGGCCCTCGGCGTCCACGCCCAGGAAGTCGATGTAGCCGGGTCGGCCGTTCGGCCCCCGCCATGCCGGGAACTCTCGCCACAGATCCGTCAGGCCCAAGGTCTCCGGCTTGCCCACCAGCGTCGCCTGCATCTTGTGCTCACGCATCTGAGAGGTCTGACTTCCGCCATCCTCCACCGCGAGGCGGATCTTGGCGTTGATGACGGCCACCTCGCCCGGCGTCGGTGCAACGGCGAAGACCTTGTCGAACGGCTCGCGGCCGGGCGGCGGAGTTCCGTACTGGACACCGGCCTGAATCCGGAGACCGGCCCGCGTCTCGGCGACCTTCAACACCTGGAGTCCCTCGTGATGCCAGGAGAGGTAACTGCGCTCGTGGGCGCTGAGATCGGTGGTGTCGATCCCGTCGATCCAGTTGGTGTGGCCTGCCTTCAACTCGACGGCCTTCGACCGGCGCTCGGGCAGGTCGCGCAACTGTGCGAGGAGTTGGGCGCGGCTCTTCTTCGGCACTGGGCGGGGACCTGCCTCGCCGTGCTCCCAGATCCGGACCTCGGTGTCGATCCACCCGATCCGAGTCTGGGCATCGCCCACCATGTCCTGCGGCAGCACCAGGAACAGGTCCCGGTTCTGCTGCCACGCCAGTCCATAGGCCAGCACCTCGTCTCCGGCGGTGACCTTCTCGCCTGGGGTGACGATGGCGACCAGCGCGGAGTCCTTGGTGTCGGTGAACCAGTGGGCGTACTTGCTCATGCGCTGCGGCGCGAAGGGGACTGCCTCGGTCCCGATGATGTGCTCGGCCACCTGCCGAGCCGTCGTCTCGTACGACGCTCTCTCGTCCTTCATGGTGTGAACCATGCCCCTCGCCTCCGACAGAACTGAATGACGACGCTACGCCAATACGACATCTAGCATGGCGGTATGGCTCTGTAGATAGGCCAGTCGGCTTACAAGACTTGTCCTGATGAATGACGAGGAGGCCGCCGTGCTGCGCCATGTCGGCCTCACGATCAAGGCTGAGCGTGCGCGCCGCGACTGGACGCAGGAGAAGTTGGCCCACGATTCAGGCCTCAGCGTCAGTCAGATCGCCCGGATGGAGCGCGGCCTTCGGGACGCCGGTGTGACCCGGATCGTTCGAGTCGCCTGGGCGCTCGGCATCGATCCCGCTGTGCTTCTCGGCGGGCTCAGCTTGCACAACTTCCGGAACCGCAACCGCAGGTGAGGAGCGCCGGTACCGCGGCTACGCCTCGTCGTTCCGGCTTCACCTCATGCCACTCCAGGGGCTGCGGGCGGTGAGGGCAGGGGGAGCTGGGTGACGGCTCTGGCTGCTGCTCCGGGCGTGTAGCTGCGGCCGCCTTCGGCCCGTGCCCAGCCTCATGCAGCTTGGGTAGACCTATTACTTCGGCGAGGCTGTCGGCAAGACGGTCACGCCGTCACCTTCCAGGCGTCCGCGTATTTGATTGAAGATGGTTGCGACAGCAAGGTGTGTTGATACCTGCCCCGCTGTCGCGGTTGCCTCGGCGTGCACGCTCGTCAACTCGATCACTGCGTCGCAGGGCGTGCCCGGGCAATCCAACGCGTACCACTTTCGGAGCGCACGGGCGGTCAAGATCCCCTCGACTATCCATGGCCCCGGCTTGCTCAGCCAGTTCTCCACCACCCAGGAACTCGCGTGGGGGTTGCTCAGGTCCGTGACGCCGTCGGGGGCGTACGTGACGCTTGGAAAGACTTTGCGGGCGAGTCGCGCGGGATCGGTGCAATACACCGGCAAACCCTCCTTGGCGGCTAGTTCCAGCGCCAAGGTGCTCTTGCCAGCCATTGCCCCGCCGACCACAACCAGCCTCACGCAAGGATGGTAGATCGTGCTTCCTCCGCGAGAGGAAGAATCCGCGTGGCCCGTCTGAAAATCCCGGCCATCCGGAAGCAGGCTTTTGAACCAGACTTTTCCGACGTCCTCAGCGCACAACACGCCGGTCCGGAAGTTGGACCAGAAGGGTCTGTCCGTGACACGTCATCATGCCGACTTCTGGTCTGGAATGATCGTCAAGCATGGACCCGGACCACGTTCCAGCGCTTCAGCGCCCGGCTTTTCACTGCCCATTCTGCGGAGTCTTTTCCGCACAACAGTGGCGCCCGGTGACGGCCACGCAGACCTCCTTTAATGGTGGTTCGAGTCGGGTCCAACAGGAGAACTTCTTTGTGGCGAACTGCCGCGCATGCGGGCAGAGTTCCTTCTGGCACGCCGACCAGATGGTCTTCCCCTTGCAGCGTCAAGGTGAGGAGCCGCACGAAGACATGCCGACAGACGTGAGGGACGTCTATGAGGAGGCTCGCGCTGTCGCTTCCATCTCGCGTAAGAGCGCGGCTGGGCTGTTGCGGCTCGCTTTGCAGATGCTTGTGGACGTGCTTGAGCCTGGCGGCGGCAACATCAACGACAAGATCGGGGCGCTCGTAACGAGAGGCCTCGCTCCAGAGGTTCAGCAGGCGATGGACGTGCTGCGGGTGGTGGGGAACGAGTCCGTCCATCCCGGCCGGATCGATCTCGAAGCAGACGACGACCTGCTCCCTGCCCTCTTCAATCTCGTCAACGTCATCGTTGAGCAGGTGGTCTCAAGGCCTAAGAATATCGGCGGCCTCTTCGCCAAGTTGCCGGCTGAGAAGTTGGCGCAGATCGAGCGCCGCGACGGGCCCGCTGGCAGTTGAGTGGACGGGCCGCTAGAGCCTTGAATCTGCGAGCGAGTGCTTGTGGACGCTCGGGGCTGGTTCTTGGCGGTGTTGTCGGCGGGACGTGGTGAAATCGACTCGTGACTGAGACTGACCTGACGCGCCGACCGTCCGGACAGATGAGCTGGGCCGCGTTGGTCGCCTACGCCGCCTCGGCAGACGACCGTTTGGAGCGCTACTTCCTGGAGTTGAAGTCCGACGTGGACCTAAACACCACGCATGGTCGGCACAAGGTTGCGAAGTTCATTCTGGGTGCGGCGAACCGGGACCCCGCACAAGCGGCACGTCGGTTCGATGGATGCGCTGTGATGCTGTTGGGCGTGGGCAACGGGGTGGCTCATGGGATTCCGGGATTCGAGGCTAAGGACCTTGCCCGAGACGTTGCAAAGTTCACCGGCCCCGACGGTCCGAGGTGGGATTTCGAACAGATCCCGGGCATCGACGGCCGTGACGTCATCGCGATCATCGTCGATCCGCCAACCGGTGTTCCCTATCCCTGCCTTGCTGACGGCGAGGGGCTCAAGAACGGCGACGTCTACCTCCGAGCGGACGGCGAGACGCGGAAGGCGACTGGTAGCGAACTGCAGGGCATGTTTGCCCGCGTGTCTCGAAACTCGGCCGACGTCGCAGTCCAGGTCGAGGTGGTCGGGGAGGTCAATGCCATCTCGGTATCGAGGGAACTCCTCCTTGAGGGTATCTCTGCAGAAGCCGAGGATCTCAGGGAGTCTGCCCGTCCCAAACCTGTCGCTGGGCAGGGGTCGTACGCGCGCATCCTGAGCAATGTGTCCTTAGCAGGGTCCTCTCTTGAACGGAGGTCGAAGAAGGAGTTCGAAGCGGAGGTGGCGGCCTGGGAAACTGCGGCACGAGCCAATCCCGTCGGCGGGGTGCATGATCTCGCAGCGGCGATTTTCACGGGGATTCAAGTTCGGGTGACCAACTTGACCCGGACCTTCCTGCGGGATGTCCGCGTCGATATTGAGATTGGGGACGATGTAGCCGCGCTGTGGTGGGAAGAACCCGATGACGCACAGAACCTCAACGGGCTCCCCGCAGAGGTCCCGTTGAGGTGGGGCACGGATAGCTTCTCGGCATCTCTTGCGAGGCTTGGTGTCGCTTCACCCACAGCTCCGCTGAACCGCGATGGCCTTCTTCGGATCGAAGGCGCTCAGCCCGCTCGACTCTCGCTCTTCCTGAAGACGCTGCGGCCGGAGGAGGCATTCACCAGTGCCGATGATGACGTCGTGTTGGTCATCGTCAGTGACGACGGAACTGCGTCAAACCTGGTCTCAGGACGATGGAAGCTGACAGCCGGCGACGTTCACGACGTGTTTGAAGACGGCCTCACGTTTGAAGTTGCTCACTTGGATTGGAACGAACCGATGAGGAAGCTTCTTCGCCTTGACCAGCAAGACGAGGAGGGCTGACGGACCCTGGCCCTGGTGCGGGCAAGAGCTTCGTACGCAATTCGGACGCGGCGTCTTTGCCGACCGCGCGCGGAGCCATCTGTCGCCCCATGCGCCCGCTGGGGCTTCCGCTCCCTGGTTGACACCCGTCCACTCCGGGTGTTCCTACTGGTTATGAACATCAACCCCAACAAGATCGAGCCGGAGCAATTGGCCCGGCTGTTCGCCGGCGGACGTAGTGCCGTCGATGCGGACGAACTCATCGACAACATCAACGACGTGGCTCGGGAACTCGGCGCGCCGTGGGCCTTCCAGCGGAGGCTCAATCTCGACGGCAGTCCGCACAACTACCGGATGCATCCCGGCCTTTACGAGATCACTCAGGATCGGCCGGAGATCCTGCTCGAACTGGTCGAGGAGGCGGCACGGTGACGACCAGGCACTTCGGGTACGCCCGCGTGAGTACCGTCAACCAGAGCCTCGATCAGCAGGTCGACGCCCTGATGCTCGCCGGCGCCGACAGGGTCTTCTCCGACCGGCTCAGCGGCCTCAAGGAAGATCGGCCGGGTCTGCTCTCCCTGATGGAGCAGGCTCGCGACGGCGACACAGTCTCGGTCGTCGCGCTCGATCGGCTCGGCCGCTCGACGGTCCAGGTCCTGACGACTCTTCGAGACCTCCATCAGCGCGGCATCTGCGTCCGCTCGATGAGAGAGAACGTCGACTTCTCCACGCCGGTCGGCCAAGTCGTCGCGGCCGTGATGAGTGCCCTCGCGGAGATGGAACTCTCCCTCATCCGCGAGCGTGCCGCGGCGGCTCGTGAGGCTGCTCGCGTCCGTGGGCGTCACACTGGACGCCCGCGAGCACTCACCGACGATCAGGTCGCGATGGCTCGGAGGATGCGTGCCTCGGGGGAGGCGATCCCCGACATTGCTCGTGTGCTCAACACGTCGAGGGCGACGATCTATCGGGCGGTCAGCGATCAGGGCGCGGCATGATGGGGTGTCGGCGTACCGCTGGACACGCCTCGCCGGCGACTGTGGCCCCCAGTTCTAGGCAACTAACATGGCCCGCATGTGCGGGATCGTCGGGTACGTCGGAGGGCAGTCGGCCGAGGGCGTGATCATCGAGGGGCTCCGGCGGATGGAGTACCGCGGCTACGACTCGGCGGGCATCGCGGTCCTCGCCGACGTCGACGGCGTCCACGAGCTCGACGTCCGCAAGCGGGCGGGCAAGCTCGCCAACCTCGACAAGGTCCTCGCCGAGGAGCCTCTGGCGCCGGCCACGACGGGCATCGGGCACACGCGGTGGGCCACCCACGGAGGCCCGACGGACCGGAACGCCCACCCCCACCTGGGGGAGAGGCGGCGGGTCGCCGTCGTCCACAACGGGATCATCGAGAACTTCGCGGAGCTCCGGGCCGAGCTCGAGCGGGCCGGGCACCACCTGCACTCGGAGACCGACACCGAGATCGCGGCCCACCTGCTCGAGGCCGAGGTCGTCGGCGGGGTGGACCTGACGACCGCGATGCAGCGGGTCTGCTCCCGCCTCGACGGCGCGTTCACCTTCGTGGCCGTCGACGCCGAGGACCCGGCGCGGATCGTGGGCGCGCGGCGCAACTCGCCCCTCGTCGTCGGTCTCGGCGAGGGCGAGAGCTTCCTCGGCTCCGACGTCGCGGCCTTCATCGAGCACACCCGCGAGGCGCTCGAGATCGACCAGGACAAGGTCGTCACCATCTCGGCCGACGGCGTCGAGGTGTCGAACTTCGACGGGACCGCTGCCGAGGGGCGGCGCTATCACGTCGACTGGGACCTCTCGGCGGCGCAGAAGGACGGCTACGACTGGTTCATGCGCAAGGAGATCTTCGAGCAGCCGCGCGCCGTCGCCGACGCGCTGCTGGGGCGTCACGGCCTCGACGGTCGCCTCGTCCTCGACGAGATGCGGCTCTCCGACGACGAGCTGCGCGACATCGACAAGATCATCATCATCGCCGCCGGAACCTCCTTCTACGCCGGCATGGTGGCGAAGTACGCCATCGAGCACTGGTGCCGGATCCCGGTCGAGGTGGAGCTCTCCTCGGAGTTCCGCTACCGCGACCCGATCGTCGACCACGGCACCCTCGTCGTCGCGATCAGCCAGTCCGGCGAGACCGCCGACACGCTCCAGGCCATCCGGCACGCGCGTACCCAGCGCTCCAAGGTCCTCGCGATCTGCAACACCAACGGCTCGACCATCCCGCGGGAGTCCGACGCGGTGATCTACACCCACGCGGGGCCCGAGATCGCCGTCGCGTCGACGAAGGGCTACGTGACCCAGCTGGTCGCGTGCTATCTCCTCGCGCTCTACCTCGCACAGGTGAAGGGCACCCGCTACGGCGACGAGATCACCCAGGTGGTGCAGCAGCTCGAGGCGATGCCGGCCGCGATCGAGCGGGTGCTCGACCGCGCCGAGGAGGTCTACGCGCTCGCGCACGAGTACGTCGGCGCCGGCGCGTTCCTCTTCCTCGGTCGCCACGCCGGCTATCCGGTGGCGCTCGAGGGCGCGCTGAAGCTCAAGGAGCTGGCCTATCTGCACGCCGAGGGCTTCGCCGCCGGTGAGCTGAAGCACGGCCCGATCGCGCTGATCGACGACGGCACGCCGGTGCTGTGCGTGGTGCCGCCCCAGGGCCGCGACCAGCTCCACGACAAGATGCTGTCGGGGATCCAGGAGGTCCGCGCCCGCGGCGCCCGCACGATCGTGCTGGCCGAGGAGGGCGACGAGCGGGTCGCGCCGTACGCCGACTGGCTGCTGCCGCTGCCGAAGGTCCCGGTGCTGCTCCAGCCGCTCGTGGCGGTGGTGCCGCTGCAGCTCTTCGCCTGCGAGCTGGCCACCGCGCGGGGTCACGACGTGGACCAGCCGCGCAACCTCGCCAAGTCGGTCACGGTCGAGTAGGCGGCGGCCGCCTCACTCGTATCGGGCGGAGGTCGGACAGTCGCTTCTCCCGTCCGGGCGTGGCTCGGCCGATTCGACAGGCGTTTCCGCGCGGGGTGGTCGGACGGCGTGGCGTCATCGGTCGGGTGAGGTCATCGGACGGTGACCGGGCGCCCTCACGCGGTGCGGTTGCCGGCGGGCGGGCGCTCCAACCGCAGGGCGAGGTTGGGACACGCCGCGACCAGGCGGCGGGCCGCGGGGAGGTCGGCGTCGTCCACGGGGGCGTCGAGGACGGGGAAGCCCCAGGGGTCCAGGGCGACCCGGTCGGCCGCGAGCCGGGCGCAGAGGCCGTGGCCGTCGCAGCGGGTCCAGTCGATGGCGAGGTGCTGGTCGCTCATGCCGGGGTTCCTGTCAGGTCGAGCGGATCCAGGGGGAGGACGCCCAGCGTGGGGCGCCCGCAGCCGCCGCCTCGCGCGTGGGCGTCGACCTCGCCGGCGAAGGCGTCCAGCGCCGTCGCGACGAAGCGGGAGGCGCCGTCGGGGTGGCTGCAGGCGCCGCGGCCGGGCAGCAGGCCGAGGCGGCTGCGCAGGCCGTGCAGCCGCTGGCCCGACCCGGCGTGGATGCCGACCAGATCCTCCGCGACGCTGTGCAGGCCGAACAGGCAGGGTCCGCACTGGCGCGCGGACTGGTCCGCCAGCCAGGTGGCGACCCGGGTGACCTCGCCCAGGGAGCAGGTGCCCGGCGGCAGGACGGCGATGACGCCGGCGCCCAGCGGGCTCCGGCGGGCACGCAGCGCGTCGCGGTCGAGGGTCAGGTCGTCGGCCGTGGTCCACGAGCCGTGGTAGCCGCCGACGAGCACCGGGCGGCCGTCGAGAGGGCCGGTCAGCGTCGCGAGCGGGACGCCGTGGGCGGCCTCGACGACGCCCGGCGTGGGCACGTCGCCGAGGAGCGTGAGCAGGCTGGTCCCCGCCTCGTGGACGTGCGCGGGGGAGTCGGGGACGGCGTACGCGTCGACGCCGAGGCGGACCAGGGCGCCGATCTGGGCGAAGGTCTCGACGTTGGAGGCGAAGGTGGGCTGGCCCGACAGTCCCGCGACGTGGGGCAGGACGCGGCGCCCGGCGGGCACCGCCGCCCGTCCCTCGAGCCCGTTGAGCATCGCGCGCACCTCGCCGGAGACGAAGCGGCCCTCGATCCGGGTGACGCGTACGGCGTGGGCGTCGGTGCGCTCGGCGCACGCGGCCCTCAGGATGGTCGCCGAGGTGGGATCGTGCACGGCGATCGTGATCTGCCGGGTGCCCAGCGCGTGCGCCACGGCCAGCGCGCCGTCGATCGCCTGATGGGGCGCGTGCCACATCAGTGTGCGGTCCTTCGCGCTCGCCGGCTCGGACTCGCTGCCGTTGACGACGATCTCCGTCGCCGGCCCGGGCGGCGTCGCGGCGAGCTTCGCCGCGACCGGGAAGGCGGCGCCGCCGCGTCCGCGCAGGCTCACCGCCTCGGTCGCGGAGATCAGCCAGGCCAGGTCCGGGAGCGGGAGCGCGCCGGTGAGGAGGCGATGCTCCTGGTAGGTCAGAGGGCGGCCCTCGCGGAGGCCGGCGAGCAGGCGGGTCGCGGTGCCGTGAGTGCGATCGACGCGAGCTTGATCACCACGAGTCGGATCGACGACGCGGTCGAGGGTCATCGGAGGGCTCCCGGGTTCAGGACGAGGTGGCCGCGCGGGTCGAGGAGGCGCCGACGGCGTACGCCCAGACGGGCGAGGACGGAGGCGGTGACGAGCAGCCCGCAGGCGGCGTACGTCGCGATCGCCCACCAGGTCGCGGTGTCGGTGCCGGTGAAGATGCCGTGCGCCATGCTCAGCCCCCACCCCGCGTACGCCGTCAGGTGGAGCGCCCGCCAGGCGCGGGCGCCGCCGGGCGAGCCGGCCATCCGGCCGCGCGACCACCCCGAGACGGCGGCCGTGACGAAGGCGTAGAGCGCGAGCGTGCCGAGCGCCACCGCGACGGGCCGGTAGCCCGAGGCGAGCGGCACCGCCACCGCCCAGACCGGGATCGACACGTAGGCATCGAGCACCGCCAGCGCGATGTGCAGCGCCAGCAGCGCCAGCCCGAGGACGGCGACCGACCGGTGCACGAGCTGGCGCAGCAGCCGCTCCTCGGCCGCGTCCGGACGGCGCGAGCCGACGGTCGCGAGCGCGCCGAGGCAGGTGGTGGCGGTGAGGGCGAGGAGGGAGACGAGCCCGAGGGCGCGGATGAGGTACCAGGTGGTCATCAGGCGGCCCGGTCCCCGGGCCAGTTGCCGAGCGTCGAGACCGTGCCGTCGTGGGCCACGAGGCGAGCGGCCAGGTGCCGGCGGCGGAGGTCCAGCTGGGCGGTCTCGGGGCGGACGAGGAGCCAGGTGCTCATCGTGTTCGCCTCGACGGCGGTGGGCGCCCAGACCGTCGCCGTGCGCCACACGCTCTCGGTGGGGAGGCCGGTCAGGGGGTCGATGATGTGGTGCCGCTCCTGGGCGTCGGGCCCGTGCCAGCGTCGTGCGACGGTCGAGGAGGTGGCCAGGCCGCCGGTGCCGAGGCCCACCCGGACGGCGGAGCCGCCCTCGGTCTCGGCGACGTCGATCCGCCAGTCGCGGGACAGCGGGCCGGCGCTGGCGAGGTCGCCGCCGATCCCCACCAGCGCCGCGGTGCCGAGGGTGCGGTGGATCCGCGCGGCCGCGGTGTCGGCGGCCCAC
>NZ_JASGDD010000249.1:0-16584 GCF_047607365.1 Nocardioides sp.
ACCGGCGGCACCGCCCCGGCGATCGCGGTCGCGGCGGTGGCCGGTCCGGAGCCGCGCAGCGCGGCGGCGAAGGCGTCCCCGTCCGGGTAGCGGGCGGCCGGCTTCTTCGACAGCGCGCGCATCACGATCGCGGCGAGGTCGGCGGGCACGGTGTCGGGGAGCGGCGGGACCTCGTCGTTCAGGTGGGCGAGTGCGGTCGCGACCGCGGTCTCCTTGTCGAAGGGACGCCGGCCGGCGAGGCACTCGTAGGCGACCACGCCGAGCCCGTAGACGTCCGAGGCCGGGGTCGCCGTCTCGCCGCGCGCCTGCTCGGGCGAGAGGTACTGCGGGGTGCCCATCACCGAGCCGGTGCCGGTGAGCGACATCGCCGACAGCGCTCGCGCGATGCCGAAGTCGGTGATCTTCACGGTCCGGTCCGCGGTAACCAGCAGGTTGGCCGGCTTCATGTCGCGGTGCACGATCTGGGCGCGGTGGGCGGCGCCGAGGCCGGTCGCGGCCTGCGCGATGAGATCGCGGACGACGTCGGGGTCCATGCCGTCGCCGCGGCGGATCAGGGCCGACAGCGGCTGCCCGTCGACCAGCTCCATCACGAGGAACGGGCGGGGTACGCCGGCGTCGTCCGCCGCTGACTGGCCGACGTCCCACACGGCGGCGATGTGCGGGTCCGACAGGCTGGCCGCGTGACGGGCCTCGGCCTCGAAGCGCGCCCGGAAGATGCCGTCGCCGGCGTACTCCTGCTTGAGCACCTTGATGGCGACGGGCCGGTCGAGGGCGGTGTCCAGGCCGCGCCAGACCTCGCCCATCCCGCCGGTGGCGATGAGCGAGTCCGCGCGGTAGCGGTTCCCGGGATCGATGAAATAGCTCACTTGAGCACTGCCTCCATGACCGCCTTGGCGATCGGTCCGCCGTACTTGCCGCCCGCGACGTCGTCACGGGGGATGTCGGCGCTCTGGATCATGACCGCGACCGCGACCTTCGCGTTCTCGGCCGGGGCGAAGGAGGTGAACCACGCGTAGGGCGACACGTCGTCCTGGCCCGACTGCGCGGTGCCGGTCTTGCCGGCGACCTTGACACCGGCGATGGCCGCGGGCGAGGCGGTGCCGTCGTCCACGGTGGCGACCATCAGCTTGGTCACCTCGGTCGCGGTGGAGGCGGAGACGGCGCGGGAGAGCTCCTGGGTCTTGCCCTGGTAGACGACGTCGGAGTCCGAGGACTGCACCTCGCCGACGACGTAGGGCTTCATCACGACGCCGTTGTTGGCGATGCCGGCCGCGACCATCGCCATCTGCAGCGGCGTGGCGCGGACCTCGAACTGGCCGAAGCCGGTCTGGCCGGTCTGTGCCTCGTCCATGTCCGTCGGGAAGACCGAGGTCGCGGTCAGCGACTTGCCGTTCGTGCCCTGCAGCTGGTCGAAGTAGGTCTGGTTGAAGCCGAACCCCTCGGCGACCTTCTGCATCCCCTCGGCGCCGACCTCGACCGCCAGCTGGGCGAAGGTGGTGTTGCAGGAGTTCTCCATGGCCTGCTTGAACGGCACGCCCTTGCTGGTGCCGCAGGAGCGGCCCTCGTTGTCGATCAGGCCGGACTCGCCCTTCGTGAGGGGGAGCTGATAGGTGTCGCCGCCCGGGACGGTGGACTCGGCGTCGTACTTGCCCAGGGTCTCGATCGCGGCGGCGGCGGTGACGATCTTGAAGGTCGATCCCGGCGGCAGCGTCATCTGGACCGCCCGGTCGAGCAGTGGCTCGTCCGGATCGGCGTTGAGCTTGTCGTACGCCGCCTGGTTGGCGGGGAAGTCGTGGGAGGAGAGCGTGTTGGGGTCGTAGGTCGGCGTCGTGACGAGGGCGAGGATCCGGCCGGTGCTGGGCTCGATCGCGACCACCGCGCCCTTGACGTCGCCGGGCAGCGCGGTGAGGCCGTCGTACGCCGCCTTCTGCGCCTTCGCGTTGATGGTGAGCTCGACGTTGCCGCCCTTCGGGCCGTCGTTGCCGAGCAGGTCGATCATGCGATTGACGAAGAGCCGGTCGTCGTCCCCGGACAGCACCTGGTTCTGCGACTTCTCCAGGCCGGTCACCGAGCCGCCGTAGCCGAACCAGCCGGTCAGCGGGGAGTAGAGGTAGGGCTTGGCGTAGGTGCGCTGGAACGCATAGGAGTCGTCGGGATCCTCGGACTTCTTGGACTCGGCGATCGCGGTGCGGCCGACGAGCAGCGCGCCGCGCTCACGGGAGTACTCCGCGTCGATGACCCGGCGGTTGCGGGTGTCGGAGTTGTAGCCCCCGGCCGCGTAGTACTGCAGGTAGGTCTGGTTGATCAGCAGCGCGCCGAAGAGGATCCCGAGCAGGATCGAGAGGATGCGGATGGGACGGTTCATGCGGGGTCCCCGCTGATTCGCGAGCGCGGCGAGGGCATCGGTGGGGTGCTCACGAGACGCCTCGGATCACCTGGGTGTTGGTGTCGTCCTGGACCACGACGAGGTCGGGCAGCGGGCGCCGGGCATGGTCGGAGATGCGCAGCAGCAGCGCGATGATCACCCAGTTGGCGACGAGCGAGGAGCCGCCCGAGGAGAGGAACGGCGTGGTCAGGCCGGTGAGCGGGATGAGCCGGGTGACGCCGCCGATGACCGTGAAGACCTGGAGGCCCAGCGACGTGGCGAGGCCGACCGCCATGAGCTTGCCGAAGTCGTCCCGGCTGATCAGCGCCGTCCGCAGGCCGCGCTCGACCAGCAGCGCGTAGAGCACGATGATCGCCATCACCGCGCAGAGGCCGAGCTCCTCGCCGATGCTCGCGATGATGAAGTCGCTCTCGGCGTAGGGCACCCGGGTGGGCCGGCCCTCGCCGAAGCCGCGCCCGATCAGGCCGCCCCAGCTCATCCCGAAGAGTCCCTCGACGAGCTGGCCCGAACCGGGGGAGCGGTCGAAGTACTCCATCGGGTGGAGCCAGATGTCGAACCGGTTCCGGACGTGGGCGAGGAAGCCGATCTTCCCGGAGAGCAGCCAGATCGCGCTGACGCCGACGACGAACAGCACGCCGCCGACCGCCAGCCAGCCCGACCGCTCCGTGGCGACGTAGAGCATCACGATGAAGAGCCCGAAGAAGAGCAGGCCGGAGCCCAGGTCGCGCTGCGACATCAGCACGACCAGGCTCACCAGCCACATGCTGAGGATCGGGCCGAGGTCGCGGCCGCGGGGCAGGTCGATCCCGGCGACCCGGCGCCCGGCCAGCGCCAGGGCGTCGCGGTGGAGCACGAGGTAGCCGGCGAAGGAGATGACGAGCAGCACCTTGGCCACCTCGCCCGGCTGGAAGTTCAGCGACCCGACGTGGATCCAGATCCGGGAGCCGTTGATGTTGCGCCCGATGCCGGGGGCCATCGGCAGCAGGAGGAGTACGACGGCGGCGAGCCCGCTCGTATAGGTCAGCCGTTGCAGGTTGCGATGGTCCGAGATCACCACGAGCGTGGCGATGAAGAGCACGACGCCGAGCGACATCCAGATCAGCTGCCGGGCGGCGAAGTCGTTGTCCTTGCCGACCGCGGCCCGGGCCAGGTCGATGCGGTGGATGACGGCCAGGCCGAGTCCGTTGAGCGCGGCCACGATCGGGAGCAGGACCGGGTCGGCGTAGGGCGCGACGAGCCGGATGGTGATGTGGGCCGCGAGGACGAGGGCGACCAGCCAGCCGCCGTACCGGTAGATGTCGGCGGGGACGCGGTGGTCGACGCCCAGCCCGACCGCGGCGTAGGCGCCGATGCCGACGACCAGCGCGAGCACGAGCAGCACCAGCTCCGCGTTGCGGCGACTGCGGTGGACGAAGCCGGGAGCGGCGACCGACGAGACGGTGAGCGAGGCCATCAGGGCGTCGTCCCGGTCGAGTCCGTGTCGGTCGTGTCGGCCGCCTCCGTCGCGCGGGCGGCGAGCGTGGCGACGTACTTCTCGGCCGCCGCCCTGCTGCCCTGCGCGACGCCGTCGCGGACCTCGGTCGCGTCGAAGTCCGACAGGGCGTCGACCTTCACGCCGGTGGACTCGTACGGCGTGCCGAGCGAGATGCCCACGATGGTGGTCGGCAGACCGCGGTAGATCATCACCTCGTCGCCGCGGACCCCGACGTAGAACTGCCGCTGCGACCAGGCCAGCCCGATCCCGATCAGCGCCCAGAGCAGGCCGAGGGCGACGACGACGAGCAGCAGTCGGCGCACCCAGCGGCCGCCGGACGGCTCCGGCCCCGGCGCGTAGCGCGCGGCCTCGGCGTCGATCGGGTCGTCGAGCCGCGCGCCCTCGGGCAGCGGATCGTCGGCGAAGTCGGTCGGGTCGACCACCTCCAGCTCGCCGGTGTCGCCGCCGCGGTGGCCCTTGAAGATCTTGCGCCGGCGCAGCTCCGCCGCCGCGCCGACCAGCTGCGGGATGGTGTCGACGGGCTCCTCGGCCACGACGTCGGCGACCAGGCAGGTGACGTTGTCGGAGCTGCCCGCGTCGAGGCTCGCGCGGACCAGCTCGACCGCGGCGAAGTCGGGCGTGCCGGTGCCCAGGATGTCGGCGATCCGCAGGTCGGCGAGCGAGCCGCAGACGCCGTCGCTGCAGAACATCAGCCGGTCGCCGGCCTGGAGCGCGATGACGTAGAGGTCGGGCTCCACCTCGCGCTGGCCGTCGATGGCGCGCAGGATCAGGTTGCGATGCGGGTGGTAGCGAGCCTCGTCCTCGGTGATCCGGCCCTCGTCGACCAGCGTCTGCACGAAGGTGTGATCGTGGCTGATCTGGCTGAGGTCGCCCTCGCGGAGGAGGTAGGCGCGGGAGTCGCCCACGTGGCCGACCGCCAGGCGCGCACCGTCGAAGAGCCCGACCGTGGCGGTGGTGCTGGTGCTCGACAGCGACGGGTCGGCCTCGACCAGCTCGGCGATCCGGTCGTGCGCGCGGTGCAGGGCGCCGGCGACCTGGGTGAGGAGGTCCTCGTCGGTGTGCTCGGGGGGCGGGGCGTTGTCGAGGTTGCGGATCTGGGTCAGGGCGGTGCTGCTCGCGAGGTCTCCCCGGGCCGCGCCCCCGACGCCGTCGCAGACCGCGAGCAGCCAGGGGCCGGCGTACCCGCTGTCCTGGTTGTCCTTGCGGATCCGGCCGACGTCGCTGATCGCGGCGAACCGGAGGTGGAGGGGCTCTGTCGTCTCCGTCGGCTCCTCCGGCGTCGCGCTCTGAGATGTCCCGGATGCCTCCGTCATCGACGCAGCTCCAGGATGGTCTTGCCGATCCGGACCTGGGTGCCGAGGGTGAGGGTCGTCGGCTGGGTGAGGCGGACGGTGCCGATGTAGGTGCCGTTGGTGGAGCCGAGGTCCTCGACGAACCACGTGTCGCCGTTGGTGGCGATCCGCGCGTGGCGGGTGGAGACGTAGTCGTCGTCGAGCCGGATCGCCGCGTCGGAGCCGCGGCCGATGAGGATCGGCGCCTCGGACAGCTCCGCCCGATCGCCCTTGTTGGCGCCCTGGACCACGAGCACGTGGGTCGGGACGCCGCGCTTCGGCGTACGCGCCTTGGGCTGCTTCGCCTGTTTCGCCTGCTTGCGGCCGGAGGCGGCGGTGCCGGCGACCCGGGCGCCGAAGAGATCGCTGCGCAGCACGCTCACCGTGGAGAGCACGAAGATCCACAGGATCGCCAGGAAGGCGATCTTGATGAGGAAGAGGGTCAGCTCGCTCATCCGGGGTCCCTGCCGGTTCGGGAGCGCAGCGAGCGAAGCGGTGGGGTGGTCATGGTGTGGGCTCCTCGAGCAGACGGACCGTGAGCACGGTGTGGCCGACCTTCACCTCGGTCCCGTCGTCGGCGACCGAGCTCTGCATCCGCTGCCCGTTGACCAGGATGCCGTTGGTGGAGCCGAGGTCGTGGACCTCGATGCGGGGGATCGGCCCGCGACCGGTGACCCGGAACTCGACGTGCCGGCGGCTCACGCCGGGGTCGTTGATCCGCACGTCGGCCTCCGAGCCACGGCCGACGACGATGCTGGTGTCCAGCGGGTGGCGCGTCCCGTTCACCTCCAGTACGGCGTGCGCGCGGGTCAGCCGGGTCTCGCTGGCGTCGCCGCTGACCTGGGCCTTGGCGCCGCTGCGGATGCGGAAGCGCCCGGTGGTGAGGTCGGGGGCGTCGGCGAAGTCGATGCTGATCGGGCCCGGGAAGACATAGCCCTGCGCCTCGGCGTGCTCGTGGAGCTGGTTGCTCAGGTCGGACTCCAGCGCGCTGTCGTACGGCCGCAGCCGCTCGAGGTCGGTGCTGCTGAGCTCGACGTGGAAATCGTTGGGCACGAGCTTGCGCTGGCGGGAGAGCACCTGGGCGTTGTTGTCGCACTCGCGCTGGAGGGCCGCGGCGATCTCGACCGGCTGGACCGCGCTGCGGAACGCCTTGGCGAAGACGCCGGAGACGAGGGACTCGAGGCGCTGCTCGAACCGCTGCAGTGCGCTCATGGCGCCTCCTCTCTGCCCGCTCTCTGCCGCTGTCTGCCTGTCGCCCCAGCGGTGCGTCCAGGCACGCGCCACGAGCCCGACGTGGGGGCCCCGGGCTTCGCTCGATCGTATCCACACTGCGCGAGGTCGGTCGGGACCCGCGCCGGTTTGGGTGGGCAACGGCCGCTCCGCTAGTCTGAGCAGGCTTCTCGCGCGAGTGGCGGAACGGCAGACGCGCTGGCTTCAGGTGCCAGTATCCGAAAGGGTGTGGGGGTTCAAATCCCCCCTCGCGCACAGATGGGTGGTTAACAAAACCATCCGAAGTGTTTTGACAGAACGGCTGGCCAGGGAGACCTGGCCGGCCGTTCTGCTGTTTTCGGGGCTCTCCGGCGGGGTCTGGAGCGGTCGGTCGCCGGCCGCTCGGGCGCCGCGCTGGTGGGCCATCAGATCGTGAGCTGTGCGGAGGCCGTGCTCGAAGAGAGGAAGCCAGAAGTTCGCTGGCGTGAGCTTGGTGATGGTCTCTTGTATGGAGTTCATCGGTGCCTTGCTCGTGACACCGAGTTCATCGAGTTTATCCCGGCCAAGAGAGCAGAGAGTGTCGGCGACGGCCAACGCGCTGCGGTCGATGCCCGTGTAGTCCATGCTCGCGATGTTACGAGTGCGCCAGACGACCGCTGCGTGCAGCGAACTGCCGCTCAGCGTGGCGTCGGCAAATTCCTGTCCATGCAAGCCAACATTCGAAGGTGCTTCTGGCGTACATCGACGAGAGCGGCAACACCGGTGCCGTGAGCGGTGGCGCGTCGCTGACCTACACCCTCGGCTGCGTGCTCGTCGATGCTGACATCTGGCCCGACGCCTTCGATCAACTTCTCGACTTCAGACGCCGTGTCAAGGACAAGTTCGGTGTGCACATGCGCGCCGAGATCAAGGCGAACTACCTCCTGCGCAACTCCGGCGACCTGCGGCCTTACGCCCTTGGGCCCGACGCGCGCCGGATCATCTACCGGGCCCATATGTCGGTGCTCGCGCAGTTGCCCGCCCGCGCGTTCGCGGTGGTCATCGATAAGCGCAACCAGCCCGAGTTGACCCCGACGGAGTACTTCGACCTCGCTTGGGAGACGCTGCTGCAACGGCTGGAGCGCACGAGCTACTACGAGAAGGCGACCTTCGCCGTCTTCCACGACGAAGGAGAGGACGACGCCATACGCCGGTGGGTGCGACGATCTCGCCGGCACTTGACCTCCGGACGAGCGTTCGGGCCGGGTTCCTCGAACAACCCTGCACGGCGTCTGGTCGACGATCCGGTCCCGCGGCGATCCGACCAGTCGTACTTCATCCAGATGGCCGACCTCGTTGCCTACGCCGCGTTCCGTGCCGTAGTGCCGCCTGGTCCAAGTATTGCTCGCGTCTGCCCCGACACCATGTGGGACGTCATCGGCCCCGCGACCCACACCGCAGTCTCCAAGGTGAAGCCGCGGTCCAAGCCGGGCATCGTGCTGCGCTGACAGAAGCAAAGGGCCCCCTGGTTTCCCAGGGGGCGGAAAGTGCCTAACCGGGCCAAGTGGGCCCGGGTCAGCCCTTACGTCCCACCGTAGACACCCGCGCCCACATCGACGCGCTCTCATGCGGCGTGTTGTAAAAAATGTAAACCAACCGCACTCTTGAGTCGTGGGATCTCTGGACGGACCGCATCCGCTGAGCGCGAAGCTCCAGCTCCGCCTGCCCATCCGCCTAGCCCGACAACTGAACATCGAGGGCGGGGACCTCTTCTACTGGCGTGTGAGCGACGACCTCCCCGGGGCGCTCCAGTTGCTCCCGGCAGAAGTCGTCGAGCGCAGATACTCGACCGGTGAGCGCCTCGAGGCCCTTGATCACGAGGTCGCGACCGAGCTCCCGATCCGCGACGAACCTGGCAGCTGACCTGGCCCCTCAGCTTGTCCAACAACTTGTGGAGCGGCAGGTTCTTGAGGGCGATGGCCAGCGGGCTGGGCGAAGGGACTCCGAGCTCGTCGAGACTGCCGCGTTCCTGTAGGCCAGCGACTTCTGTCATCTACCCACAGATCATGAGCCCCCGGGCCTGCGGTGACGCAGGCCCGGGGGTCCTTTCTTTGTGTCTGGTGCCCAGGCTCCGCGCCGCTCCGGCCGGTGCCCGGTTTCCCCCTCCTCGGCGCAGTGGGGCCTCCACGGTTTCGTAGAGCGCAACGAATAAGCGCCTTGAGCACACTGCCGCTCGGTGCCCCGCGACGTCCGGAAACGCTCTTCCCGCGTGCCACAGCACCCCTTGACAACCTGTGTGATGCGCAACACACTTCAGATATTCCGTTATAGAACACATATGTTCCTTTAAACGGAACGCCAGCGAATCGTCTCTCTCGGCAGCCCGGACAAGGAGTTCACGTGTTGATCCAGTGTGTGCCGTCGGTCCCGCAGTGGGGGTCCCGCCATGTGGTCTAACCTCCGCCGACGGGTCGGCTACGCACTGCTGGTCATCTTCCTGGTGACGGTGGGCGTGCGGGCCCTGATGAGCCTCGCGCCCGGATCCATCGCCGAGGTCGTCCTCGGCGAGGCGGCGACGCCGGAGAACGTCGCGGAGCTCAACAAGGAGCTCGGCTTCGACCGCTCCTTCTTCGTCCAGTACGGCGACTGGCTGGCCCACGCCGTACGAGGGGATCTCGGCACCTCGCCGATCAGCCACCTGGGTGTCACCGACGCGATCCTGCAGCGCCTGCCGATCACACTGGAGCTGGCGGCACTGGCCCTGATCATCGCCCTGCTCGTCTCGATCCCGCTGGCGGTCCTCTCCGCCTCCTTCCCGAACCGGGGGGTGGACCGTGCGATCAACGCGGTGACGTCGGTCTTCCTCTCCGTGCCGGCCTTCGTGGCCGGGCCGATCCTGGTCTACTTCTTCGCGGTCAACCTGAAGGTCCTCCCCGCTCTGGGCTGGTCGCCGCTCTCGGGCGGCATCGGCCCGAACCTTCGGAGCGCCCTGCTGCCCGCCGTCGCGGTGGCCCTGACGGAGATCGCGGCGTTCCACCGGGTGCTGCGCGCGGACCTGATCGGCACGCTCCGTGAGGACTTCGTCGCGGCGGCCAGGGCCAAGGGGCTGTCACGGGCCTACGTGATGTTTCGGCACGCGTTCCGGCCCTCCTCCTTCGCGCTCCTCACGATCTCGGGGCTCAGCCTCGCTCGCCTGATCGGCGGCACGATCATCGTGGAGACGCTCTTCGTGCTGCCCGGGCTCGGCCAGCTCATCTCCAACTCGATCATCCAGCGCGACGTGATCACGGTCCAGGGAGTCGTCACCTTCATCGCGGTCACCTTCGTCGTGATCAACATGCTGGTCGACGTCGGCTACGGCCTGATCGACCCGCGGGTGCGCCGCGGCCCGCGGGCCAAGCGCGCCGCCCGGCCGGCGGTGCGGAAGGCGGTGGCGGCATGAGCGCCCTCGCCAAGCCTGCCTCGGTGGGACGGAGCCGTCGTCCGACGAACGCCGCGAGCCGGATCCCGGTCGTGCCGACGGCCAAGCGGCAGTGGTCGGTCCTGGTCTGGTTCTCCTATGCATGGATCGCGCTGCTGATCCTGCTGGCGGTCTTCGCCTCGGTCCTCCCGATCCCGGCCGTCGACGCCGTCGTCGGCACTCCACGTCAGAGTCCCGGCTTCGGCTCGATCGACACCCTGCTCGGGACCGACGGCACCGGCCGATCGCTCCTCTCCCGGACGATCTTCGGCGGCCAGGTCTCACTGGTGGTCGGCAGCGCCTCGGCGGCCGGCGGCGTCCTGCTCGGCACCTTCCTGGGTCTGCTGGCCGGCTACTTCCGTGGCTGGGTCGACTGGCTGGTCTGCCTGGTCGCCGACGTGCTGCTCTCGTTCCCGGCGCTGGTGCTGCTGCTCGCGATCACCGCGATCTTCTCGCCCAGCGTGCCCACCCTGCTGATCGGTCTCGCCCTCACGAGCACGCCGACCTTCATCCGGCTGGCGCGGGCCAACACCATGGCCTGGTCGAGCCGCGAGTTCGTCCGCGCCGCCAAGAACATGGGTGCCACGAACGGGCGCATCCTGGTGCGCGAGGTCCTCCCCAACGTCGTGCCGACCCTCGCGGCCTATCTTCCGCTCGTCGTCGCGGCGCTCATCGTCGCCGAGGGCTCGTTGAGCTTCCTCGGACTCGGCATCCCGCCGCCCACCCCCAGCTGGGGAGGAATGATCAACGCGGGCGCGACCGAGCTGCGTACGTCGCCTCACCTGGTCTTCGTACCGGCGGCTGTCCTCTTCGTCACCGTGTTCGCGCTCAACCAGGCGGGCGAGCACCTCCGGCACCGGTTCGACCGGACGCTCCAGGACTGATCCCAGCACCGACTCGGCTGACGTCGTACGACGTCGGCTGCCCCCGACCGCCCACTCCGGGCTCATAAGAGAAAGACAGAGATATCGTGATCTCACGAACGAAATCAGCGCTGATTGCGACCGCCGCCGCGGCGACGCTCCTGCTGGCTGCTTGCGGGGGCAGCGACACGAGCAGCGGTGGCACGGGCGGGAACCAGGCCGACGGCGATCCGGTCGAGGGCGGCACCATGCGTGTGCTCGAGGTGGCCCAGCCGACCGGCTTCGACCCGGTGCAGGTCTTCAGCTCCACCTCGATGCCGGTCACCTTCACCGCCCTGTACGGCCAGTTCGTCAAGGCGAACTCCGAGACCGGTGGCTACGACTGCGTGATGTGCAAGTCCTTCACCACCAGCGACGGCGGTGCGACCTGGGACGTCGTCATGCCGGAGGGCCTGACCTTCACCGACGGCACGCCGGTGAACGCCGAGGCGATCAAGTTCAACTGGGACCGGATGAAGGACCCGAAGCTCGGCTCCGCGAGCGCCGGCATCGCCAGCGAGATCGACCACATCGAGGTCGTCGACGACCTCACGGCGAAGCTGCACATGGTCAAGCCGGAGCCCGGCTTCATCGGCCTGATGCCGATCTACTCGCTGCAGTGGATTGCCTCCCCGACCGCCTTGCAGAAGGGCCAGGAGGCGTTCAACAAGAACCCGATCGGCGCCGGCCCGTTCGTCTTCGAGTCCTGGACCCAGGGCGGCACGCTCAAGCTGAAGAAGAACCCGGACTACGCCGGTACGCCGGCGCACCTGGACGCTCTCGAGATCCAGGGCGTCAGCGACGACGCCCAGCGGCTCAACGCGATCGTCTCCGGTCAGGCCGACATGATCATGAACTCGAGCGCGTCGACCTTCGCCGAGTCGAAGGCGGCCGGACTGACCAACGAGATCTACACCTTCAACGGCGGCGTCGGCTTCATGCTCAACACCTCCAAGGCGCCGTTCGACGACGTGCGCGCCCGGCAGGCCGTCGCCTACGCGCTCGACCTGGACCAGCTGTCGGATGCGATCAACCGCGGCAACGGCTCCGCCCCGGAGACTCTCTTCAAGAAGGAGTCCCCCTTCTACGAGGACATCCCGCTGCACACCTACGACGCGGACAAGGCCCAGAAGCTCTTCGACGAGCTGGCGGCCGAGGGCAAGCCGTTGGAGTTCAAGTACACGGTCTTCCCCGGTGTCGGGTCGGCGACGTTCGACGCGCTCCAGGCGCAGCTCGCCAAGTACAAGAACGTGAAGGTCACCGCCGACCAGCGCGACACCTCCGAGCAGGGCGTCGTCACGACCACGGGCGACTACGACATGGCGACGTCGTCGCTCGCCTTCGTCGACCCGGCCTCCCGGCTCTGGGGCACTCTCAGTGGTGAGGCTGACCGGACTAACTACTCCCGGATCAACGACGCGGACATGAACAAGGCGCTGGACGCGGCGCTCGCCTCGGTCGACGACGTCGACGCTCAGAAGGAGCAGTACAAGATCGTCCAGGAGCGTCTGGCGGACCAGGTGCCGTACATCCTGTTCCAGGACTTCCTGAACGGCGCCATCCTCACCAGCAAGGTCGGCGGGGTGACGATGTACGGCTACACCACGCCGGCAGCGGTCGACCTCTGGATCAAGTCCTGACACGAAGGCAGGTTCGGTGATGAGCGACGACTCACTGCTCCAGGTCCGCGATCTCCATGCCTACATCGGCTCCCCTCGGGGGGTGGTGAAGGCGGTCGACGGCGTGAGCTTCGACCTGTGCGCCGGTGAGGCGCTCGGGGTGGTCGGCGAGTCCGGATCGGGCAAGTCCGTGATGGCCCGAGCGGTGATGGGCCTGATGCCGACGCGGTCGGCACGGACCGGAGACGTGCTCTTCAAGGGCCGTGACCTCCTCGGGCTCCGGAAGAAGGAGCTCGAGGAGGTCTGGGGCAAGCAGATCGCGATGGTCTTCCAGGATCCGGGCCGGTCGCTCAACCCCGTGGTGCGCATCGATCGGCAGCTGACCGAGGGGATGCGCCGGCACCTCGGGGTGTCGCGCTCGGAGGCGCAGACGCGGGCCCTCGCCCTCCTGAAGGAGGTCGGGGTGCCGGATCCGGAGCGCCGGCTGCGGGCCTTCCCGCACGAGCTGTCCGGAGGCATGCGCCAGCGCGTCATGATCGCGGTCGCGCTGGCGTGCGAGCCTGACCTCCTGATCGCGGACGAGCCCACGACGGCGCTCGACGTCACCATCCAGCGACAGGTCCTCGACCTGCTCCGCCGGGTGCAGACCGAGCGCGACATGTCGCTGATGCTGATCTCGCACGACCTGCACGTCGTCGCCGGCCGCACCGATCGCACGGCGGTGATGTACGCCGGCCGGCTCGGCGAGATCGGCACGAGCCGGGAGGTCTTCCAGCACGCTCAGCACCAGTACACGCACGCGCTGCTGGCCGCGACGCCGACGATCGACCAGGAGCGACACGGACTGCTCAACGTCATTCCCGGATCGCTGCCGTCCCCGACCGACCCGCCTCCGGGATGTCGTTTCGCGCCGCGCTGCGGGGCGGCGACCGATGCCTGCCTCGTCGGACAGCCGCCGATGGTCGAGATCCGCGCGGGGCACGCCGTCGCGTGCCTGAACCCCGTCGATGCGAAGGAGGCCGAGTTCGTTGGCCGGTAGTGGAAGCGCGCACCTGCGCGGTGACTCGGCGATCCTCTCGGTCGAGGATCTCGAGGTGGAGTACCAGACGCCGAGAGGCAGCTTCAAGGCGGTCGACGGCGTCAGCTTCGACCTCCTGCCCGGTGAGACGCTCGGCATCGTGGGCGAGTCCGGGTGTGGGAAGTCGACGACGGGGCGAGCCGTCCTCCGGCTCGATCCCATCGCGGGAGGCCACGTCCGCTACCGCGAGGAGTCGATCGAGGACGCCTCGCACGCCCGGATGCGCGAGCTGCGCCGCGACATGCAGATGATCTTCCAGGACCCGGTCAGCTCGTTGAACCCGCGGCGCGTGGTCAAGGACGTCGTCACCGAGGGCCTGACCGTCGCCGGAACCCCGAAGAAGGAGCGCCAGGCGCTCGCTCCCGAGCTCCTGACCCAGGTCGGGCTGCCGAGCGAGCGGTTCGCCGACATGCTGCCGCGTCAGCTCTCGGGCGGCCAGGCGCAGCGCGTCGCCATCGGGCGTGCGCTCGCGGTCCGTCCCGGGCTCCTCATCTGCGACGAGCCCGTGTCCGCGCTCGACGTCTCCGTCCAGGCCCAGATCCTCAATCTGCTCGAGGAGCTGAAGGCGAAGTACGAGCTCACCATCGTCTTCATCGCGCACGACCTCGGAGTCGTCCGCAGCTTCAGCGACAACGTGCTGGTGATGTACCTCGGGAAGACCTGCGAGTTCGGCGACTCCCTCGAGGTCTATGAGCGGCCGGCGCACCCCTACACCCGCGGCCTCCTCGACTCGGTGCCCTCACCGGAGGACGAGGGGGGATTCGCCGGTCCCGCGCTGACCGGCGACATCCCCTCTCCCCTGAACCCGCCCTCCGGATGCCGCTTCCGGGCCCGCTGCCCGATCGCCCAGGATGTCTGCAGCGTCGAGGAGCCCGAGATGCGGGAGGTACGTCCCCGGCAGTTCGCCGCCTGTCACTTCCCCCTGGACTGAGCCGGAGCCGGCTACGCCTCGAGCGGCTCGGTCGCCGGGTGCTCGATTCGGGACTCGGCAGTCCGACTCGCGCGGGTGGGGATGGTCAGCGCGACGAGCGCGGCAGCCACCGCCGCGACGGCCCCGATCACGAAGCCGGTCGTGAAGCCGCCCTTGCTCGGCAGGGTGACGCCTCCGACGTCGGTGGTCATCTGCGCCAGCACGACTCCGACCATCGCCGAGGAGACCGACGTCCCCACCGAGCGCATCAGGGTGTTGAAGCTGTTGGCCGATGCCGTCTCCGAGAGCGGCACCGATCCCATGATGAGGGCCGGCATCGCGCCGTACGCCAGAGCGACACCGCTGCTGCCGACGGCGACCGCGATCGCCAGACCCCAGGTCGAGGACATCAGCGTCATCGCGAGGAGATAGCCGACCGCGATGACGACGGCGCCCAGGGCGAGCGTGATCCGTGGACCCCTCGCGCGGGAGATCCGGGCGCCCAGGGGCGACATCACGAACATCATGATGCCGCCGGGCGCCATCCAGAGGCCCATCTGGAGCATGTCCTGGCCGAGGCCGTAGCCGGTGCTCGTCGGAAGCTGGAGGAGCTGTGGGACGATGAGCGACTGGGCGTACATCGCGAGGCCGATGACGAGCGAGGCGACGTTCGTCAGGAGTACGACGGGCGTCGCCGTGACGCGAAGGTCGACCAGCGGGTCTGTGACGCGCAGCTCGAACCAGCCCCAGGCGAGCAGGACGACGAGGGCGGCGGCCAGCAGACCCAGGGTGAGGGGGCTGTCCCAGCCCCAGTCGGCGCCCTTGGAGACTCCGAGCAGGAAGCAGACCAGGCCGATCGTCAGGCCGACCCCGCCGATGAGGTCGAAGCTCCCCGAGGCGCTGATCGGGGTCGCCGGGATGAGAGCCAGGATGAGCAGCAGGACGACGACGGCGAGCCCGGTGGCGGCCCAGAAGAGGACGCGCCAGTTGGAGTGCTCGGCGACCGCGGCTGCCAGAGGGAGCCCGAAGGCGCTGCCGATGCCCATCGAGGCGCTCATCAGCGCGATCGAGGAGCCCAGCTTCTCGGCCGGCAGGAGGTCGCGCATCGCGCTGATGCCGAGCGGGACCAGGCCCATGCCGGCGCCCTGGAGGGCGCGGCCCACCAGCATCGGCGTCAGCGAGGTGGCGACGGCGCAGAGGACCGAGCCGACGATCAGGACCGCCGCGCAGACCAGCATCATCCGCCGCTTGCCGTACAGATCGCCGAGCCGGCCGCTGATCGGCGTCGCGACCGCCGCGGAGAGCAGGGTCGCCGTGATCACCCAGGAGGCGTTCGCGGCGGAGGTGTCGAGCAGCTCGGGGAGCTGGCCGATGAGCGGGACGACGATCGTCTGCATGAGCGCAGCCGTGATGCCCGCGTAGGCGAGGACCGCCACCACGGCGCCGGGCCGAGGCGCTCGTGTCTCCGCGACAGGGAGAGAGGCAGGGGAGATGGAAGACATGTCATGCACTATACAACAACAATGTACTATGCACATAACATGCAGACTGCAATGCGAGTAAGGTCACGTGGCGACGGACCGATGAGGAGGCGGTGTGACACGCGATTCCCCTGACGTGACCCGAGCGATCGAGGCGATCGAGTTCGAGTCGATGCTCCTGGGACGTCACCTCAGCCCGATGAAGCCGCACGCCGACGGTCTCCAGCGACTGGAGCGGAGCGCGCGGACGCTGCTCGCCCGGCTGGTGCTCGAGGGGCCGATGTCGGTGCCCCAGCTGAGTGAGGCCTTCGGCCTCGACGCGTCGACGCTGAGCCGTCAGACCAACGCCATGATCAAGGCGGGCCTCATCGAGCGCATCGCCGATCTCGGCGGCGGGCTCGCGCGCAAGCTCCAGGTCACCGAGGAGGGCCGGCGCCGACTCGCCGAGGAGCGGCAGGCGAACGTCGCGGGGATGCGCGGCGTCTTCGAGCACTGGTCGCCCGAGGAGCTCAGCACGCTCGCCCGGCTGATGCGGAAGTACAACTCCGACATCGAGCGGCGCGAGGGAAGGTCCTGGCCCCGGCCGTAGTGGCCGCCGGGTCAGGTTTTGATGGGGAGGGTGTTGAGGATGTCGGTGATCTTGTCTTTGGCGTCGCCGAAGAGCATGTGGGTGTTGTCGCGGAAGAAGAGGGGGTTCTGTACTCCGGCGTAGCCGGCGGCCATGGAGCGTTTGA